>CAYYLB010000008.1:0-29065 GCA_964472345.1 uncultured Methanosarcinales archaeon | reverse complement strand
CCGGTTAAAATAAACTTAAGTTGTTTATTAACATCGTGAAGGGTCTTTATAGTTTGCACCCAATATTTATAATTCTGAACTTCGTCTATAAAAATATAATATTTTTGTATGTCTTTATGCTGTAAAAGATATTCTTCTATTAAATTACTGAGAAATGCTGGATCATCTGCTTTGCTTTGAAACAAAGGCTCATCTAAATTAATAAATAATATGGCTTCAGGACTTACTTTTAATGTAGATATTAACTGATAGAGGAGAGTGGATTTCCCTGTTCTTCTGGCACCAAGTAAAAGAAGGATTTCCGGCGTGTTCAAATATTTCTGAAGCTGGGAATAATAATTAAGTCGAGAAATACCTGTGTCGTATGGTTTCTTAAACCACCAATGGTTTTGTTTTTCAAGCGCAATTTGGAGTTGTGGTTCCATTTTAACGATTATAATCTGTGCTTCTTTATAAAATTATCGATTATAATCGGCTATTTTGGTGATTATCGTCTAACATAAACTTCAATTCTGTCAAGTGAACTACTGCGGGATTCGCTTCGCTCAGCCCGTACGGTTCTTGCGCAGCCGCGCACTAAACGAAGGCGACCCCGTAAAGAGGTTGAGGCTCGCTTTTATCGTTGAGAAAGTAGCGCAAAAATTTACTTAACAACCCGTTTAACGCAATAGAAACGAGGCAGGCGGTTCAGCCGGGGGATACCTGCCTTCTGGCAAACCACTGGAGTAAAAGAAAACCCCAGAGGCTGAAGAAAAAAAGCGCCTGGCAAGGCCTCGCAAGCTGCGGAGAAGCGGAAAGAAACGGGCTACCCAAACATCCCGATATAATCTTCCCCTTCCTCTTCCTCGCTGCGGCGCACCTTCTCGATCGCGCTGAAGAAGTCCTGCTTGATGGCGGCAGAGCGGTTGGCGCGGATGGCGAAGTAGCCTGCCTCGGTCACCGCAGCCCGTATCTCCGCGCCGCTGAAGCCGTCCATGCGCTCGGTGAGGTCATCAAGATCAAGCTGCTTCGCCACACGCATCCCGCGCAGGTGGATTTTCAGGATCTCCGTCCGCCCCTCTGCGTCCGGCGCATCGACATGGATCAGCCGGTCAAGCCGGCCCGGGCGCAGCACCGCGGAATCGAGGATGTCCTTCCGGTTGGTCGCGCCGATGACCTTGACGTTGTCCAGCGGCTTAAAGCCGTCGATTTCGGCGAGCAGCTGCATGAAGGTGCGGTTCACTTCCCGCTCCCCCGACGTGCCGATCTCAATGCGCTTCGCCGCCAGTGCGTCAAGCTCGTCGATGAACACAATGGCAGGCGCCTTCTGCCGCGCCATATCGAAGATCTCCTTCACGAGCTTCGCGCCCTCGCCGATGAACTTCTGCACGAGCTCACTGCCGGAAACATGGATGAACGTCGCCTTGGTGCTGCTCGCGACCGCCTTCGCCACGAGCGTCTTGCCGGTGCCCGGCTCACCATAGAGCAGAATGCCCTTGGGCGGCTTGATGCCGATCTTCTCGAAGAGCGCAGGCTTCAGCAGCGGCAGCTCAATCACTTCCTTCACTTCCTGCACCACGTGCTGCAAGCCGCCGACATCCTGCCATGTCTCCGTCGGCTTCTCGATGATCACAAACTTCTCGACGTTGAACTTCTTGGAGAGCTGGATCTTCTTCACGATGTTGAGGTTCTTCTGCTCCACGAGCACCTGATCGCCGGCGTGCAATTCCCCGCAATCGCTCGCGACCTGGCACAGGAAACGGTTCCCGTTCGGGATGCGGATGATGGCCTGCTGCTTTCCGGTCAGCGCCTGCACCTCGCACACCATCAGCGCGGGGGCCTTGATGCGCTGCAGCTCCTCGTCCAGCCGCGACACCGTCTCGCGCAGCACGCGGTTCTCCTCCTCGAGCTGCGTCGTTTCCGTGCTGTAGGAGTAGATGACCTTGTCGAGCTGCTCCTGGGTTTTCATGCCGATGCAAAAAAGAAGGGGTGTTTATAAACACTGCGTTTTCCACCGGTGTTTTCACCGGTGGAAAACCAGTGTGCTCAAAAACTCCGCATGCCGTCCGCAAACGGCATGCCGCTGGTCTACTGACCGGCGGTTTTTGACATATTATGAATGTAAAGGGGCAGATGACCGGGGAGTGTTGGTCACGAGGGGCCTGCTTCTCACCGGCGCAGCGGAAAAACCATCAGCTCCTTCGGTACTTCAAGCTCCTTCTCCGAGAACACAATCTCTTCGCAAGCAGAGATACATCGCCTGCAAACGTCCATCATCCCACCGTACTTCTGCATGATCTCCACACTCTGAACAGAAGAACCATAGCGTGCTTTCTCTCGCTCATCAACATCGGTTTCCTCCCCTTTTTCTCTGTACACCATGATCCTATTGATAAATTCGTCATCGTACTCAATCAAGCTTCTATCTTTGACATAGCGCAAAAACAGAGCAGTACATTTTTGGCTTCTGCTCTCAACACCAAACTTTGCAAGAATAGCCAGAGCACAATAGTATTGAGAATAGAACCATTCCTCTGGAATTTTATAATCCATACGTTCCTTTTTGTAGAGTTCACACAACTGTAAATTTACTTTTGCTTTCTGGATGTATTCCTCGGCCTTTGTATCGTCTTTACCGACAAAAAGCAGGCCTTTGTGTTTCTTCCCTTTTTCTTCGTCTTTCTTTGCGCTGGAAAAGCACTCAAAGATTTTTGGTTTGATTGTCATTTTACGATTCCTCTCATAAATTTAACAAATTTCTCCTGCCCAAATAGGATAACCCCTTTTTTAACTGCATCTCTAAAAGCTTTATTTTGCTTTTTGATTTCCGCCTTAAATTCATCTGCGGTAAAATTGATGGAATGAATTTTTTTTGATTGTGTTTTCTGGACCGTATCAAGAACATCCTGTATTTTGATCAGGTTCTTCTTAGAAGCGATTCCTAAAATATCAATATCATTTGCCTCCTGGGGGGAATGCAGGATACTGCCATAGAGAATTACAAAATCAGTTATCCTCTCTAAATCCACAAAATTAGCCTGCCACCGCTTCTGCTTTAGAGCTTCTTCAGTTAGATAGAATGATAACAATTTTTCAACAAGCGGATTCTCCCAGTTCAACGTTGTTAGAGAAGCGCTTGTTTTACCCGTTCCAACCGCCTTTAGGAGAATATAGTTAGTATCCTCTAACTTTTTAAGAATTTTCCAGATACCAACACGGCTTAGATCTAACTCTTTCGCTAACGATGTTATGGTATGTGTACCAGAAAAATCTCTAAGTATATGGAGCATTACCTTTTTAGCGGTTAAATCTCTATTTACCATTTGGTTAATAACTGTTAACTATCAGTTAATAAATCTTTCGGTACTGTTGAGCACCTTCGAAATCCTGGCTGATGTCATCAATGGGTCTGCCATTGCCGCTTCTCACCGGCGCAGCGGAAAAACCATCAGCTCCTTTGGCAGCGAGGTCAGCAGCTCCGCGCGCCTGCCGACCGCCACCGTGTCCTCGATACGGATGCCGAGCCTGCCCGGCAGATAAATGCCCGGCTCGACGGTCACCACCATCCCTCTCTGCAGCGTCTCCGTGCTTTTCGCTCCAACATGCGGCGCCTCGTGCACCTCGACGCCGATCCCATGGCCCAGGCTGTGAGTGAAATACCGCTGATATGGGCCAAGCGCCTTCCGCGCGGACCGATCAACATCGCTGCATCGCGCGCCGGCGCGGACCGCGTGCAGCCCCCGCTCCTGCGCCCGCAGCACGCGCTGATACAGCTGCTTTTCCTGCGGCGCCGGCTTGCCGATGAAAACCGTCCGCGTGCAGTCCGAGCGGTAGCCATGGTACACCGCGCCAAAATCGATCACGCAAAAGCCCCGCTGCAGCTTCTGATCGCTGGTCCTGTGATGGGGAACGGCTGCGTTTTTCCCGGAAGCCACGATGGTGGAGAATGCCGCCGCTGCGCCGCGCACAGCCATTGCATGCTCGAGCGCAGCGCGCACCTCCGCTTCCGTCGTGAAATGGAAATCCTCCATCAGGGATAAAAATGATTCATCGGCGATCCGCGCAGCCTTGCGCAACAATGCCGCTTCCTGGCGTGTCTTGACTGCCCGCAGCTTCCCGACCGCTGCCCGGACATCAACCAGCTCACAGCCCCATTCCTGCAGCCGGTGAGCAAGCTGCAGCGGCAGCCGCGAGAAATCGACCCCGATCCGACGCTGTGCGGCGTGCTTCTTCACTGCGTCAAGCAGCGCCCCCCGCGCCAGCACCACCCCCCTACGCTTCACGCCTTCGTAATCCAGGGCGGAAACAAACACTTTTTGCTGGCCGTGCGCAGGGATGGCAAGTGCGGCGTGCGTGATGTCCGGCAGCCCAGCGAAATACACCACATTCGGCTCAGGCTGCTCCTCGACAATGAATAGGGCGAGCGCTACCTTGTGCTCATGCAACCAGTGCTGGAATTCCCGTACCCGCATGGAATCTATAACATTTATATAGTATTAAAATGTTGTTGTTCCATAGATTAGTAGAAAAGTGGCCTACGCGCCACCCCGGATGGGGTACTGGGCAATTGCAGATTGCTGGTACACCGCTCGCTCCGCTCGGGTGCATCCCCCGGCGCGTCAGCCGTCGAGCAGGCCTCCGCCATGCGGCTCCGGCGCTGCTCCAGCTGACGGCTACGGCCACTTTTCTACAGAGCCTTTCCCATGCAGAAATGGACGCTGAAAAGCGGGATGACGCTGCTCTACGAGCCCCGGCCGACGGACTCCGTCGCCATCCAGATCCTGGTCAACGTGGGCAGCAACAGCGAGCCCGCACGGGTGAGGGGCATCACCCATTTTCTTGAGCACCTTGTCTTTGAAGGCACCCCTTCACGGCCAGACGCGAAGACCATTGCCAATGAGATCGAGCGCCTCGGCGGCGAGATGAATGCCTACACGACGAATGACCGCACCTGCTTCCATGCCAAGGTGCTGCGGAAACACGCGCCCATCGCAATCGCCGTTCTTGCTGATATCGTGCAGAATCCGCTGCTGCGCGAATCAGATGCGGCGCGGGAAAAGAACGTCGTCCTCAAGGAGATCGATCTCACCACCGACGAGCCGCGGTTCCACCAGTGGGTCCTGTTCCAGCAGACGCTCTTCAAGCGCCATCCGAGCCGCTACCCCACGCACGGCACGCGCGCGAGCGTGGCACGCACCACCGCCGCGGACATGCGCGCCTATTTCGAGCAGTACTATGTCCCGCGCAACATGGTCATGACCGTTGTCGGCACGGTCCCAAACCTCCGGCAGCTGATCGAGCAGCAGTTTGCCAAAAAGCCAGGACAGAAGCACCTGCCGCGTTTTCCGCGCGAACCGTTCCCGAAGGCGCAGCGCAGGATACGCGAGAAGCGGCCGAGCGAGAGCACCTACCTTGTGCTGGGCCACCTGACGGTGCCGCGCCTGCATCCCGACAGCTCCGTGCTTGACGTGATTGACGCCGTGCTTGGCCGCGGCCAGAGCGGCTGGATGTTCAATGAGGTCCGAAACAAGCACGGGCTTGCGTATGAGGTGGGCACGCAGAATGTCGCGGAGAGCGACTATGGTTACTTTGCCACGTTCGCCAATGTCAGCCGCACGAACAAGGAAAAAGCGGCAGGGCTGATCCTCAACCAGCTCGAGCGCCTGCAGCAGCTCACCGCGGATGAGCTTGCGGAAGCCAAAACCTACATCGAAGGCGACTTTTACCTTGGCCATGAGGATACCCAGAAGCGTGCCGATGAGCTCGTCGTCTGGGAGCAGCTCGGAGATGTGCGGCTCCTGGACGGCTACATGCGGAAGATTAGCGCGGTCAGCCTCGCGGATGTCCGGCGCGTTGCGAAGAGATATCTCGGAAAGAATTATTGCCTGGTGGTGATTGAGGGGAAACGCTAACCCGGATACCCTTCCTTCGCCAGCCCCAGCAGCTCCGCGCGCTTTTTCCGGAACGGGGCGAGCAATGCATTCACCTCTCTTGCGAGCGCTTTCTTCAGGTCCAGCGGATGGATCTTCTTCGCGGCATACTCCTCTTCAAGCGCATCGTACGACGCGAACGACACCGTCCCGCCGAACTTCTCCGGCCGCCCGATCACCAGCTGCCCGCCGTGGTCCTGCTTGAGCACCATAACAACATACTTGAGGAATGCGAGCACTCCGTTGTCCTCGACCATGCCTTCTTCGCAGTAGGCGCCCTGGAGCTTCTTCTCTACGGCGGCTTCATCATCGAGCAGGTCAATCTTTGACTTTTCATCAGACGCGGACATCTTCTTCCCGATCAGCCCAGGGATGAGCGGCGTCATCAGCTCGACGCGCGGCCGGTAGCCGAGCCTGGGCAGCAGCTCACGCGCGAACACGAGGATTTTCCGCTGGTCGATGCCGCCGTACTGCACGTCAGCGTCAAGATACTGCTCGTCGAGCGCCTGCATCACCGGATAAAGGATGCCGCCCAGCTTCGGATGCTCGCCGAGCTTGACGACCTCGGAAGCAGCTTTCGTCGCATCGTGCACGGTGGTGAGGCTGCCCGCTTTCAGGACGTCGAGCATGTACTCCTTCGACAGCTGGAAGCTTGAGCCTTTCACCAGCTCAATGCCCTTCAGCGGCGCGCCGAGCGCCTCGAACAGCAGCGGGATCACCGCAGCGTAATACGCGTAGCGCTTTTCGAGCACGTCCCACGGGCAGTTGTCCAGCGCACCATGCAGGTCAGCAAGCAGCAGCCTGACGCGGAATCCCGCCCTGAGAAAATCTGCCATCTTCAGCGCCCAGACAAAGTAGCCGACGTGGGGCTTTCCCGTGATCGCGGTTCCAAGGTAGACCGCAGGCCTCTTCTTCGCCGCGAGCAGCTTTTGCAGCTCCTCCTCCGTGAGAATCTCAGCCGTGTTGCGCTTGATGAGATCAAATCTCTTTGCAGCATCCATCCAAGAGACAAGCAGCAGCAACCTTAAAAACATATTTATTTTCTATAATGAAATAAAGAAGAATTAATAAAGCCGCCCCCGCCACCGCCGTACGCCATGAAAAATGTCATTATCCTGGATTTTTGGGGCACCCTCGTCGAGACCGGCGTCCCGCAGCACATCAAGCAGATCCAGCGCTTCCTCGGGCTGCTGCGCCTCCCCTACTCGGAATTCGTCCAGCGCTTCGAGCGCGCCATGATGACCAAGCCATTCCCGCAGCTCCGTGACGCGTTCATTGCGGTCTGCGAGGAATTCAGCGTCCCGCCGGACGAAGCGCTGCTCGGGAAATGCGTCGGCCTCTGGAACACGAGCTGGCTGCTCGCAAAGCCGTACCCGGAGACCATGGCCGTGCTGCAGGCGCTGAAGGAAAAGCACAAGCTCGTGCTGCTTTCCAACACCGACTGCTTCTCCGTCAACCAGGTGCTCGAGAAGTTTGGGCTGCGCAATTCCTTTGACCTGCTGGTCCTCTCCTACGAATCCGGCGCCATGAAGACCGACCCGGCGTGCTACCAGACCATCCTCACCCATTTCGGCGCCGCGCCGGAAGACTGCCTTGCCGTAGGCGACAGCATCTACTCCGATATCGCCGCAGCGGAGCAGGCCCAGGTTGAGGCGATCCTCATCGACCGCCGCAACACGCGCGACTTCCCCCACAAGATCAAAGACCTCAAGGAGCTCCTCACATGGAACTGATCTTCCTCGGCACCAGCTGCATGCAGCCCACCAAGCAGCGCAACCATCCCGGCGTGCTCCTGCTGCGCAAAGGCGAGGGCATCCTGTTTGACTGCGGCGAAGGAACGCAGCGCCAGCTTCGGGTTGCTGGCATCAGGCCCACGGTCATCAGAAAGATCTGCATCTCCCACTGGCACGGCGACCACGTGCTCGGCCTGCCCGGGCTGCTGCAGACCATAAGCTCGTCAACCGGCAACGCGACGCTCGCGGTCTACGGCCCCGCGGGCACCAAAAGGCGCATCGCCTCGATGAAGGAGACCTTTGCGAGCAAGGAGCTTATCGATTTCACGATCACTGAAGTTGCCAACGGCATGGTCTGCGACGAAGAGGAGTATACCCTCCACGCAGCAGAAATGAGGCATGGGACACCCTGCGTGGGATACGCGCTGCAGGAAAAGGAGCGCCGGAAGGTGCTGCTCAGCAAAGCCAAGAAGCTCGGCATCCCGCAAGGCCCGCTGCTCGGCAAGCTGCAGCGCGGTGAAACGATCACGCTCAAAAACAAGAATGTCGCGCCTGAGGACGTGACCGCACCCATCAAAGGCAAGAGATTCTGCTACATCACCGACACGCGCCCCAACGCGAACATCCCCAAGCTCGCGAACGACGCCGATGTGCTCATCCTCGAGGCGACCTACGCATCCGATCTTGCGGAGAAGGCAAAGGAGTACTTCCACCTGACGGCGCAGGAAGCCGCATCGCTTGCGAATGACGCGAATGCCAAGAAACTTATCCTCACCCACTTTTCCAACCGCTACAAGAGCGCGCATGAGCTCGAGGAAGACGCCCGCGGCATCTTCAACAACACGCAGGCCGCAGAGGATTTCCTGCGCATCCGCTTCTGACCATGTCCCGCAAAAGCAAAGGAACGAACGCAGAACGCGAGCTCGTGCACCTGTTCCACACGATTCCCGGATGGAGCGCGATACGGGTCGCGGGGAGCGGCAGCAACCGCTACCCATCTCCCGACATTGTCGCAGCCAATTCCCTGCGCTATCTTGCGATTGAGTGCAAGTCAACGCGCGACAGCAAGAGATACCTCGAGCGGGAAGAAGTCGAGCAGCTGCTCACGTTCGCACGCACGTTCGGCGCAGAGCCGTGGATTGCAATCCGCTTCATCAACGAGCCGTGGTATTTCCTGAAGCCTGAGCAGCTGGAAGATACCGGCAACGCCATCGCAATCTCAAAAGAGCTGGCGAAGAAGAAAGGAGCCGCTTTGCAGGCATTGATCGGGGTGTGATACTCTCCTTCATCATTTCTGGATAACACACTCGCAAAACTCCACGGCTCTGTAGAAAGTGGCCTACGCGGCAGCCCGTAGGGCGTCGAGTCACTCCGCTGCGCTCCGTTCGTGAGCTCCTGCAAGCCGGAGCCAACCCCAGCCGTGTCAGCCGTCGAGCAGAGCTTTGCTTTGGGCAAAGCTGCTGCTCAAGCTGACGGTGCTCAAAAATCTGCGGGATTTTTTGGCACACCAAAACGCTCCGCGGCGTTTTGATTGCTCAAACTGAGTACATACTCCGCAGCTTGCTGCGATTTATAGTTACTCAGTTTGAGGCTTAAAAATCCCCACAGCTTGCTGTGGCTGGGATTTTTAATGCTACGGCCACTTTTTCTACAGAGCCAAACTCCACGCAATCTTTATAAACCTCCTTCCGAAACCAGCCCCCGTTCAAGAGCTACCCCGGTGCAAGCTTGGGTAGACTGGCGACAGGCACGAGTTCTGTCTCCATGAGGTAATCAGCAATGGCACGCATGTATTCACGGGCACGCGGCAAGTCAGGCTCGAAGAGGCCCAAGGAAAAGAAAGTACCAAGCTGGATGCGCTACAAGCCGGCAGAGATCGAGAAGCTCATCATCAAGTTCGCCCGAGCAGGGAAGACTGCGGCTGAAATCGGCCTCGAGCTCCGCGACAGCTACGGCATTCCGCTGGCGCGCGTGATCACCGGCAAGCGCATCACCGAGACACTGCGGGAGCACAAGCTCCTGAAAGAGGTCCCCGACGACCTCATGGCGCTCCTGCGGCGGAACATCGTGATCCGCAAGCACATGGAAAAAAACAAGAAAGACATGACGGCAAAGCGCGGCCTCGAAATCACCACTTCGAAAATCCACCGCCTGGTGAAATACTACCAGCAGACCGGCCGCCTGTCCGCTGACTGGAAGTTCGATCCGGAGCGCATCAAGCTCTATGTCGGCTAACCTCGCCCAGCTTCCGCAACCGGTGTGCATCGTCCTGAAAAGCGATGCGCTGAGCATTGCCGCAGCAACGGCACTCGCGGGAGCGCTCACTGCGACCGACGCGCGCTGGGCCGTGCACACCATCCCGCACTACACCGCTGCAGCCGCGGATGAGGTGCTGCACGACGACTACCCCGCGTTCCTCATCCTTGAATGCAACACCCCCGCCTTCAAGGAAAAGCTCGCAGCAAAAAACGCCTTCTTCCTCGATGCTGCGCAGGCGTATGATGCCGCTGCAGCCCATGCGCCAGAAGCACGCTCCTCTGCCGTGCTCATTGTCGCAGGCGCGGTCGCGCGCCATCACGAGCAGGCATGCGCGCTTGATGTCCCGGACAGGCCCCTGGAGGATGCATTGCAGCAGCACCAGCTGCTCTTCCCGCGCAGCGAACCGCTCATCGAGATCACTGAAGACTTCATCCTCAGCCTGCAGTCAACCGACAGGCTGCTCCCGCGCAAGGTTACCGAGCTCGCGCAGCTCCTCACCGCAGCGGCCCGGACAGGCAAGGCCTCACTCACCATTGCCGCACTGCTCGGTGATGCGGCAGCCCGCGAGTCAAGCCTCCAGACGTGGGCTGCCTTCCGAAACGACCTGGCAGAAGCCATCCGGTGGTACGAGCAGAACAAGCACCAGTGCTCCCTGGCGGGCCACGGCTATGTGATCGTGCAGCTTGGCGAGTATCCTGCCCCGAGCATCGCTGCGCCCCTTGCGGCCCATCTCGCGCACAGCCCGTCCCTCGAAGACTATACCTTCATCCTTGTCACCGTCCACACTGCGACCGGCCGCGTGCGCTTCTCGCTCCGCACCGCCGGCCACCGCAAGGACATCAACCTCGCTGAGCTCCTCCGCGCCACCACGCAGAAGCTGGATGCCGACGTCGGCGGCAACCCCTACGCTGCCGGCGGCACCGTTGCCAAGGACGACGAGCAGCGCTTCATCGACAGCGCCAGGAACGTCCTCGGACAGGTCTTCGCCGAAGAGCATATTTAGGTGTATTTGTTTAGCACCCTAAGGTCGAAATTCCTTCTATGCCAACCATCGAGGGCGTTGCGGGGGGTTGTCCCATACGGGGACGCAGCCCCATCGATGCCTCATTCGGGAATTTCGAAGGTGCTAAACAAATATATTTAGGCAAGAAAATCGTCTTCCGGAATGGTGCGCCCGGTGATCTCGCCGCGCAGGCTCTGCGCCATGAGCCTCTTCGCCTCCTCTTTCGGATAGTTGCTCAGCAGCCACGCGAGCTTGATGAATGTTGTTTCAGGCGTCATGTCGGAATAATTGCCGATGATGCCAAGCTCCTGCATCTTCCTTCCAGTGCTGTAGATGTTCAGGTTCACGCGGCCAAAAATTGTCTGGAGCGCTGCGACAACAACAACTCCCTGTGCGGTGAGCTTTTTGATTGCAGCAGCGATCCTCGTGTGCTCTTTCGTATGCTCGTCGATCTCGTTTATTGGAACGTTGCCAGCAATGCCAAGCCCCTCGATCACAAGACCGTCCCAGCCCTCATATGATAAATACTGTTCAGCGTACATGTTCGTATGCACCTTCAGCATTCCCACCTTTAGTTTTTCATTAAACAGCTTCGGCGCGACCATGCGTTCCACGCCTTTCTTTCGGTAGCCGCCCCTCAGAAACTCGATAACGTTTGTCTTCGGGTTCACCCGCGCCCAAGGGGTCGTGTTGATGGGCCTGAACGCATCCCTCCTGCTGGAATGCATCTTCCTGCTCTTGGTCGCCGGGAGGATCACGCAGTTCTCGTCGCTCATGTTTTCGTGCATGCAGATCGCGACATCCGCGAAATCGCTCCTGGTGGCGAAGACGACCGCACCCAGCAGGTTCCACGCAGCGTCTGAGCTGCCCCGGTCAGAGCTCCGCTGCGAGCCCACGAGGAGCACGGGCACCGGCACCTGCCCAAGCATGAATGCGAGCGCTGCCGCCGTGTAGTGAAGGGTATCGGTGCCGTGCGTGACGATAACCGCGTCTGCCCCCCGCTTGATTTCCGCAGCGACCTCACGCGCAAGGAGGTTGTAATGGGCGAACCGCATGTCTTCCGACCACATCTGCCGGACAAGGTGTGATGAGATTGTAGCCATGGCTTTCAGCTCAGGAAACATCTCAAGCATGTCTGATGGAGTGAATGTAGGGATGACGCCGCCGGTCCGGTAGTCGACCTTGCTCGCAATCGTGCCGCCGGTGTGCAGGATGCTGATGAGCGGCAGGGAAGAGGCTGGTTTCCCCGCGACAGCCGCAGCCCTTTCGGTGCGTCCGGCGGCGGCACGCCCGCCCCTGCGCTCTTTCTTCACCGCAGCAAACCGCTTCAGGAGCTTGAGCTTCGCCCCCTGCGCCTTGACGCCGATGTTGTAGCCGCTGTCCAGCTTCAGCAGGATGACTGCGGGATCCATGCTCTGCAGCAGGGTCCCTTCAAAGCGCCCCTTCCCGCGCGTGACGAGAACACGGTCGCCGATGTCAGGCTGCATGATGCCGGAGAACGCAAAACGCTTCTTAAATGTTTCGAGCGCAGGCATGACAGCTATTCGCGGGCGGTGCTTTGCGGTGCGCGCGCGGGGTGTTTGAAGAAGCGGCTGAGCGACGTCACGCATATTCAACGAGCTTCTTGATCCTCACGGAAACCCGGTGCTTCCGGAACAGTGCATGAATGAGCACGGCGTGGTCGAGCGGGACGCTGATGCAGCCCTTCCCCAGCCGTTCCCCCCCATAGTTCTGGAGCAGGCCGGGGTAAAACTTCCCGCCGCGCCGATATCCGAGGAGCTGCTTGTTCAGGAGCACGCGCTTGGCATTCGGCCGCACATTTTCCCACACGAAGAACGCCCGGTGCCTCCCCCCCCTGACCTCAGGCTTGTACTTTCCGTAAAGGACGATCCCGTTTGCGATGATGCTCGGTTTCAGTCCCTTCCACCGCTCCAGCTCCCCCACGATGAGCCGCAGGTCATTGGTGATGCCGAGGAGCGACCAGTAGCCGGTGCACTTTGCTGAGGCCAGGAAAGAATCGGCGATGCCCCGGTATTCTTTCTCCGCGTTTTTCGATTGACGGACAACGTCGATGAAGAGGTCGACATCGCTGTTTTTCCCCGCCTCGCCTCTCGCTCCGCTGCCGAAGAGGAGTATGGATCGGATCTCCTCCGGGCGCTTCGCCTTCTGGACGAGGAATGATGCGGCATCCATCGCATAGGGAATCAGGTCAATGCTCATGGATCCCTGCCTCCTCAAAGAGTTCCCTGAGCGCATTGAAGCTGCTGATGACGCCACGGAGAACCTCTGCCGCCTGCGGCTTGCCATAACAGAGAATGTTCCTTTTCTCCTCGATCTCGACCATCAGCCGGAGGATCCTCTCTTTGTTCGGGAAGTCAAACGGGAACTTCTCCATGAGCCTCTTTTTTGACGTGAACCAGTCATGCTTGATGACAAAGCCCGGATCGATGAGGCTCCCCTTATGGAGGAGAATCTCGAGCATGTCGACCGCCGCAGCCGACGTGTTGAATCCGATGCTCCGCTGCCGCTGGACGATCCCCTTCTCGATGCTTTCCTCGATCGCCCGAAGGCTCTCGGCGAGGAGCTGCTGGTGCGCTTCGATGTTCATGGTTCAGTCGAACCTCCCGAGTGGTTTCATCTGCAACCAGGGAGGGATTTCCCCTTTTTTAACCTTTTGGTTTCAGGTGAAGCCCCGCGTGAGTTTCAGGTGAAACCCGTCGGCGGCTTGGCGCGCGGGATGGGATGATGATTCTGCAATATTGCTACGAAAAGAAAACTGCCGTCTGCTCCGGTTGCCAAGAGGGCGATTCAGGCTGAGTCAGTTTTCGTGGTGCTGAAAGCTGCCGTGGGCGAGCATATTTGTTTGCGCGGCAAGCCTCTTTACGAAGTCCATAGAGCGAGCATGCTCTGTTCCCCTGATGTTGAGTGCGAGCCACGCCTCGTTTGGATCCCCACCTAGGTCAAGAGTACCAACAACATACTCGCCCTCGCGGTGCGCGACAAACGGCTTCAGCTCGATGCGATTAACATAATCCTGCAACTGCACAACCTTAAGCCCGCCGTTGAGGGTCATCGTCGCGGCATCAACGATCGGCCCGTGCGTCACGACAATCACTGCCCCATTTTCTCCGCTTTGTAGCCGACGCGCGACGTCTTCCACGCCTGAAACAACGTGTTCCAAAACCGCAGCGGCCTTGCGCGCCATCACCGGCACTACCCCCGTATGCTGCGGAGGCTCATCCGAACGGAGGTAATGGCTGCCCAATGCATGCCGGACATAAGTATTAAGGACTTCCTGGTCATTCCCAAACGGTGGAAAGCATGGATAATCCCACTTTGCTCCTGAAAGGCCAATCTCTGAGTCAGCTATGATGCGGAAAAGATCTGCGTTGGCATAAGGATCCTCTGTAATTCCTGCACCACGCAGCCATGCTTCGGCCGTTTGCGCGGTTCGCAGAAAGCCGGAATGGACGATATGAGCAACACGGACGCCTTTGTCATAAAGCTCACGCCTGCCTGAAGCTGATGCATCTACTCTGCCATCCGCGCTTAATGGAACCTGTGTCCGGTCTTCCAGCCCGCCGGGTTCCGGCTTCGGTATGCGTGCTTCTTTTTTCTCATGCCGTACGAGAACCACATAAATTTTGTTCATGGCTTGACCACCTGCGGCGCCCCGTAGAGCCGACATTTATAAATGTTTCTATTTTAACCATTATTTAGTAAAAACAAAAAAGGGAAAGGCTTAAATAATTCTAACTATTTATTACTAGTATGGGCATAGCTAAAGTTACTAGGAATTACCAGGTGACAATTCCGAAGGATATCAGAAGAATTCAAGACATCGAGGTAGGCGACACGGTCTTGTTTGCCATCGAAATGGACAAGGTTCATTTCTTAAAGCTAAAGAGAGAAGAGGCATTAACGTCGGTCATAGGCATCTGGAAAAACAAAGGAACGGGCGCCGAGTATGTTAAAAAAATAAGGGGAGAATGGAAAAAGAGGGAGCAGAGGCTCGGCTTATGATTCTCCTTGACACCACTGTCTTTGTTGACCTGTTCCGTAATTTCAAGCCCGCGGTTGATTTCTTTGGCCGCATAAAGCATGATGAGGTACTCTTTTCAGCCATGACCGAAACTGAGCTTGTCGCAGGAAAGCACTGTAATGACCCGGACTACAAGGAAAAAACACTCCACTTCCTGAATGAGTTTAGAAAAGTCATCGTTGAAAACAAGGTTGCCACTCTTGCAGGCGACTTAAAAAGAGGCTACGGGCTCGCAGTACCGGATGCGATTATCGCTGCCTCAGCTCTCATAACAGATTCTGCGCTCATCACTTCCAACACACAAGATTTTGATAAGATTAAGGAATTAAAAGTGCAGAAGCCTTATTAGCTTTTTACTCTCCGTACGACCCCTTTCTCCGCATCAACTTCTACCACGTCGCCGTCTTTCAAAACCTTCGTCGCGCAGCCCGTCCCCACAACGCACGGCTTCCCCATCTCGCGCGCGACGATTGCTGCGTGGCAGGTCATGCCGCCCTCATCAGTGACAAACGCAGCTGCCTTCTGCATGGCGACTATGAACGAAGGGAATGTCATGGGCGCGACGAGCACGTCCCCCGGAGCGACCTTGGGGAGCTCGGAGACGTGGCAAACGACTTTCACGGGGCCGCGCACGATGCCCCGATGCGCCGTCACGCCGCGGATGAGCCCCATTTCGCTTTTTTCGCTGCTGTTGAACATCTGCTCGCGCAGGAAGACGCCCTCGCCACGATAGCATAGGAACGTGAACGGCCCTTCCCGGCGCTCCGGCTTCCCTTCGAGAATGCCCTGAATTGGGTAGTAACATAATTCGGCAAACTCCATCCCGCAGCGGCGCGCAGCCCTTTGCAGCGCCGGCCGCGCGAGGAAGAGGAGCTCATAAAATACATCGGTGCGGTGGGTGCGAAAATAGACCAGCTCCCGGATGTCCGCAAAGAGGCCCCGCAATGGCTCCGGAATTTCCACCGGCGCGTGCTCCTGAGGCAGCTTGCTGTTACGCCTCATCTCAAGGATGTCCTTGACTGTGAATGGCTCCGAAAAACCGTCGCGGATGCGCAGCCAGCCGAATTCTTCAGCAATTTTTTCCGCATCCCCGCCATTGCGTATCGCGTCTTCCATTCTTGCATGGGCTACCTTCTTCTTGGGGAAGCCCGCGGCTGCGACGAAATCTTCCCGGTTTTCGATGGAATGCTTCGAAAGGCGCTCATCGAGCAGTTTTGTGTAGTAGTGCTCGAGCCCATGCGTGAGCCAGATGTACGCCGTTGAGGTTGATAAGATACTGTACACTTCCCGAAGCTGCCCCATGGCGTCGCTTTCCTCCTGCGCCAGCTGCCGGAGTTGCCCCTTTTCCCGCTGATAAAAATGGTCGAAGGCTGCCGCCACCTCAGCCATCGGCTTCCCTTTCATCGCCGCAGCGATCTGCGCGGCCATCGCGTCCCAGATCTCCGTGCTCTCGCACCATTGGTTCCCGTAGCCATCAAAAACTATCGCGGGACACTCAACTGCTGGCAGCGCGGTCCGCTCCCGTGCCTGCGGCGCGATCCCCCCCTGAAACAAGGATAGCATGAAAGAGTCGAAGGGGCGGTTCAGCCATGGCTTCCAGCGGAAGGAGCGCACGTTCCGGATGACCTCTTCCGGCTTCATGGGAGCTTCCTCACCGTTCCGCTGTCCGCGTCCACCTCGACGAGATCGCCGTCTTTCAGGACACGGGTGGCGTTGTTCGTTCCGACGATGCAGGGCTTGCCCATTTCGCGTGATAATACTGCTGCGTGCGATGTCATCCCTCCCTCATCAGTCACAATCGCTGCTGCCCTCATTATCGCAGGAAGGTACTCCGGAGTAGTATAGATGGCAACAAGCACATCCCCTTGCGTGACGTTGGGCAAGTGGCTTTTGTCGGTGACGAGCGTTACCCGTCCTCGAGCAATCCCTTGCGATACTGCAACCCCCTTGACGGAAGAAGAGAAGACATGCTGCACTCTCCCACGCAGCTGCTGTATCCTCCCAGGATCGTACACAATCTCCATACCATGGGGAGTGAAGTGAAAGATGCACTGTTTCGATGAGCGCCTCTTCACCTCGTCGAGCGTGGGGTAGACTCCTTCCAAGAGTATTCTCCTGATTTCCTGCTGCGTGAGATTAATTGCTTCCTCAATCGTCCATCCCCCTTTCTGTGCAAGCTTCCTGAAAAGCCCACGCACATAGGACATCGCTTCCTTCCAGCAGTCCACCCGATCCGTCTTGATGAAGGCGTAGGTGTGTGCCAGGATGCAATCTCTCCTGAGCACAGGATCATGGACCGTTGCGATGAACTCCTGAAACTCGTTTTCATTCTTCTCAATGTTCTTGAGCATCTGATGCGCATGGGCGCCTGCCTCATCCTTCAGCTCAGTGAAGTGGTTGAGGGGATAGTCATCCTCCTTGTAGTTGTAGACGTTGAGCCAGCCATACCTCTTCCGGACATCTTCGGCAGCGTGCGACGCAAGCATGAGGAGCATCTGCTGGTATTGGATGGGCGTGCCAATGCGCGTGATGGCGTCGACATACCCCGGAAATGTTGCGCGTAGGTGGGGAAGGAGAATTTCATCGACGGCAAAAGAATCAATGAGGTAGCGGCTGAATACCCCCATCTTGAACTGATAGTACTCATCATAGGACGTCCAGAGCGTTTCCCCGCCAGCGGAGAGGTTCCGCTCGACAGCCCGTGCCTTCCTGATGAGCGTTCCGCGGCATTCCTTATAGCCCTGCAGGTGCCGTTCCGGATCCTGGCGCATCTCCTTGAGAAGAAGCTGCAGCACCTCGCCATAAGAAGTTTGATCGACATAATACTCTGATTTTTCCCTGTCGAGCGGGATCACAGCAGCCTCTCTCAGCCCCCGGCTCATGAAATAGAGAAAAATCGGCGCCTCGCGCACCACTGCGCTTGGCCTCGTCGCCCACTTCATAAGGCTGGCGCTGCTCATGCGTTATCCAACATACCTCGGCTTCTTGTCCTCTTCCATCTCTTTCGCGCGGGCCTGCTTAATCGTGTCCTGGATCTCGCTGTACATCTCCTCGATCTCATCGGTCACGCTCGCCCGCACCTTCTCCAGCGCATCGGTGAAATGCTTCCTGCCCACAGCCTTCGCTTCCATGTCCTCGCGCAGCGCGAGCATCGCCGCTTCCCTGCAGACCGCCTCGATGTCCGCGCCGACGTAGCCTGCGGTCTTCTCGGCGAGCTCGTCGATGTTCATGTCGCTTGCCAGCGGCATCCCCTTGAGATGCACGGCAAATATCTGCTTCCGCGCCTTCGCATCGGGGACGGGGACCATGATAATCCGGTCAAACCTGCCGGGGCGCAGCAGCGCGGTGTCGACGATGTCCGGCCGGTTCGTCGCGGCAATCACCACGACGTCATGCAGCTCCTCGAGGCCGTCCATCTCGGTAAGAATCTGGTTCACCACGCGCTCTGTCACATGGCTGTCGCTGCTCATCCCGCGGCGCGGCGCGATGCTGTCGAGCTCATCGAAGAAGATGATGGTCGGCGCGGTCTGCCGCGCCTTGCGGAAGATCTCCCGCACCGCCTTCTCTGACTCGCCGACCCACTTGCTCAGCAGGCTCGGGCCGTTCACGAGGATGAAGTTCGATTCGCTCTCATGCGCAACGGCTTTCGCCAGCAGCGTCTTTCCCGTGCCGGGGGCGCCATAGAGCAGGATGCCGCGCGGAGGCCGGATTCCCATGCGCTGGAACGCCTTCGGGTACTTGAGCGGCCACTCGACCGCCTCGATGAGCTCGCGCCGCACGTCGTCCAGGCTTCCGATGTCCCCCCAGCCGATGTCCGGCACCTCGACGAGCACTTCCCGCATGGCGCTGGGCCGCACGATCTTGAGCGCCTCCTTGAAGTCCTTCATGGTCACGTTCATCTTCTCGAGGACGTCCTTGGGAATCGGCTGCTCCTCATCGAGCTTCAGGTCAGGCAAAACGCGGCGCAGCACGACCATCGCCGCTTCCTTCGCCAGCGCTGACAGATCAGCCCCGACAAACCCGTGGGTGATGGCTGCGATCGCCTTCAAATCAACGCTCTTCGCCAGCGGCATGTTCCTTGTATGGATCTTGATGATGTCCAGCCTGCCCGCCTGGCTCGGCACCCCGATCTCGATCTCCCGGTCAAACCTGCCCGGACGCCGCAGCGCGGGATCGAGCGCATTGGGCCGGTTGGTTGCGGCAAGCACAATCACCTTCCCCCGCGCCTGCAGGCCATCCATCAGGCTCAGGAGCTGGGCAACAACCCTGCGCTCCACTTCTCCGCGCGTCTCTTCGCGCTTGCTTGCAATTGCGTCGATCTCGTCGATGAAGATGATGCTCGGAGCGTTCTTCTCGGCGTCTTCGAACTTTTTGCGAAGGTTTTCCTCGCTCTGTCCATAATATTTGGAATTGTGTAGTAGTAACAAATTCTGTGTCACAAAACTGTCTTTGTCGACAGTAAAATCATACAGTTCTTTTTCTCCAACACTCTTAACATCTACAATGCGTAACCAACAGATTACATCGTCTTTATTTTTGATTCCTGGCTTTGAAAAGCAGGCTTCAGTAGTATCCTTTCGAGGCAATTCATTCACCTTCGCAACAAATTCCCCTGTCTTCAGTTCCTCAAGCCGCTTCCACACCAATCGACTCCGCCTATGAACTAAAAAAGGCTGGTTTGCTGAAACTGTGATAGTATTCCCGTCGCTTAGTGCAACGTCATACGCTGGAGCTTTCAGCTTTGTTGCATGGGTTATGTTCCCCTTAACGATTTTTCCCTGATGGTACGCATACGTTTTGACTGGCTTCGGAAGTTCTACAACCTCATATGCCCACTCTTTTCTTATGCCTCCTTTTCCCTTTGCCTTTTCAAATATGTCTCGCGCTTTTACACAACCTTCTGGATTTGTAAAAATCGGCGTATCTGGACCAACACACATTATCTCCGGCCCATTGATCAAACTAAAATTGCTGCTCGTCTCGCTCGCAACCGCCTTCGCCAGCAGCGTCTTGCCGGTGCCGGGATGGCCATGCAGCAGCACGCCCTTGGGCGGCTCGATGCCCAGGCGCTCAAAGACCTCGGGATGCTTCAGGGGAAGCTCGACCATCTCCCGGATCTTCTTCAGCTCTTCCCGCAGCCCGCCGATGTCCTCGTAGCTCACCTCAAGGGCGGCCTCTTCCCGCACCTCAACGGCTTCGGGGTTGAACTCGACCTCGGTGGAGTCGCTGATGATCACCGGCATCTTCAACGGCGCTGTCGAGACGACGATGAACTTCAGGTCGCTGAACCCAAAGCCCATCAGGCTCTCATCAAGCACGTGGAACATCTCCTCAAAGAACGGGTTGCCGCTGGTCGCCGTCCTGCGCCGCTGCACGCCGCCAAGCGAAACGATATCCCCTTTCACCACCGGGCGGCCGAGCAGCCCTTGCTTGAACAGCTGGGGGCTTGCCTTGATGATCACCCCTTTCCGCGCGGGCGCAATCGCCACTTTCTTCGCTTCCTTCGCCTCGGCCCTGCGCACGCTCGCAACTTCGCCGATGCTCGTCTTTGAATTCCTGCGGCCGATGCCGTCAATGCGGATGATGGCCAGACCGAGATCGCCCGGGTAGCTGCGGTCCGCAATGGCGACCGTCTTGCGCTTCCCTTCGATCTCGACAATGTCTCCGGGGGAAACGCCAATCTGCTTCAGCAGGCTCGAGTCGATGCGGACAATGCCCTTGTTGACGTCGTCCTGCACCGCTTCCGCGACCTTGAGTTTCAGTTCCGGTGCGCTCATGGGTACCTCCTGCGGCTTCGGTGGGGTGCTTTTCCTTTTAAACGTTTCGTTTTTTAACCACTAAAAAGTAGCTAAGAAGCTATTTCGCCGTTGATGCGGGCTTCGCTGGCTTCCGCTCGACCTTGGGCAGCGGAATGGGGCTCGGCAGGCTGATGTCCTGGCTGAGCTTCAGCGCCTCAATGTTGCACAGGTGCAATGCTGCGTTGAGCACCGCCTGCATCACATCGCCCGCGACCTTCTTGCCGTCCTTCCACTCCTTCAGGATCTGCTTTACCTTCTCCTCCTTTTCGAGGAACAGCACCTCTCCCCCCAGGGTGATGGAGCCAAGCTCCGGCGAGTACTCGCAGATGAAAGAAAACACAAACCGCAGCCCCAGCTGCTTCGCCTGCCCCAGCGAGAAGTCTTTCTCGGCAATGTCAGCGATGGAAATGTTGTTGTTGATCCCCACCTTGCTGATGTTTGCTGCGGGCTTCTTCTCCGCGGCAATCTTCGTCAGATGCACGCCAACAATGGTCATTCGTCACACCTCGCGCAAACGCGCAGCTCCTGGTATATATAGTCTTCGGTTTCTGATTTCGGAGCGCCATCAGGCCAAAAAGGGTGCGACCACCAGCGGCAGCAGCACTGTCGCGTCGCCCTCAATCGTCACGTGCGTCGCGTCCTCCTTCACCTTGCCCCAGGAGATCGCTTCCCGGATGCGGGCACCGCTCAGGCTTCCATCATACTCGACTGCGGTCGTGATGGCGATGGCATAATCAAGCCCGCCCCTGAACTGGTTCCACCAGATGGCGTGGTGCTTTGAGATGCCGCCTCCGATCATCAGCGCACCGCTCTTCTTCGCGTCAAAGACAATGCGCGCAAGCTCTTCCTCGTCCCTGAAGACATCAATCGTGAAATCCGGATGCTTCTGCCGGAACATCCATACCTGGCTGCCGACAGCGCCGTCGGTGATGCCCGGCACGAACACGGGAATCCTGTTCTTTGCTGCCCAGTGCAGGATGCTCTCTTCGTTGTCCAGCCGCCTGCCGATCTCCCCGCACAGCTCGCGCGTCGAGAGCGTCTTCTTCCCCTGATAGATCTCCGCAAGCATCGGCAGCAGCTTCTTCTCGAGGACGATGCCGTAGCTCCCGTTCGGCACCAGCACGTTTCCGAGCCGGTTGATTCCCTTGCGGTGCAGCTGCGCGTCATCAAGCGCGAAGCTGCCGTGGTAGTAGTCCCTGAAGCAGCGCGCGATGTCGTGGTCGAGTGTGCCGCAGGTGGTGATGATCACATCGACGAGCCTCTTTTTGACCAGGTCTTTGATGACGCCCCTGCATCCCGTCGCGATGAGCGCCGCGGGAAAAGAGAGGAACTTCACGCACTGCCTGTCCTTGAGCATCCGCCCGAAGAGCGCAGCGCCCTCCGCGACGTGCTTCGCCACGAATCCGCCGCCGGCGCCGAACTGCTCAAGAAGCTCCCGCAGCGTCGTTGAGCCGCCGATACCCATGTCCTTGACGGGTTCCATGCCGGCGGAGTCGCGCGCGCTTCTTTAAATAGTTTGTTGAATGGCTGCTCGAGCAGCAAAAAGGTTTTATAGGGATGCCCGTCACGGGCACGTGGGGGTTAAATGTGGTATATATTGTCTACAAGCACTTCGGATCAGGCCCACAAGCTCCACCCACCCATACTATCCATGCCCTCCATTATGGCACGACGGTGTTCGAAGGCATACGTGCAAAGCCCAACCAGCCGCTTCTCAATGAGGGGGTGCTCGAGCTTGCGGTTATCAACTTCGAGCGGAATGCCCAGCGATTCCTGCATTCGATGGAGGAGTTACGGCTCAAAAAACCGAGTAACCTGGAGCCAGGCAGCATCCCGCCCAGCGTCCAATCACGATTGAAGCCTTATGATCCAGCAAATGATGTTTTTATTCCTCCTGATTTTACGACGGAAACGCTGAAGGAGCTCGTCTTCAGTGCGATCCGGCGAAACGCCGAGGAAGGCACAATCACTCCAGAAAAAGGAGAGGTATACATTCGCCCCCTCTGTTACCGCGCAGCGCATCCTGATGGAAAGCTTGGGGTGTACTCCCTCCAGCATGATATTATACTCTCTATTCAAGTATTGGAATGGGGCGACTACCTGCCCGATGGCCTCAGGTTAGTGGTCCACCCCGATGGTGTTGCTGATCCGATCCGACGCATAAAAAGCGGCGCAAACTACGCCCTTGGATCACTCGCGAAAAATCAAGCTACCGCATTTCAAACCGCAAATGGAGTAGTCAGGTTTGACGATGCGCTCCTTACTGATATGAGTACCGCACGCCATATCGAGGAGGCAACGGGTGCAAACTTCTTTGCTTTTGCCGATCGCACGACGCTGGTGACGCCGCCACTGCAACAATATGTCCTCCCCGGCATCACCCGCGCAACAGCCATTGAACTGGCAAGAAATCTCGGCTTTACGGTTCAGGAAGAGGACATCCCCCTCGACGGGCTTGCGGGGCTGGCCGCTGCCTTTCTCACAGGCACCGCCACCGGCTTGCGCTCAATTGATCTTGTTTATGACCCAGTAGAACGGAAAACATATCAATTTGAACCGGAACATGAAGCTTTCCTCGCGCTCCAACGTGAATTCAACAGCCTCATCACAGGAGGCGACGTTGCCCCCGCAAACAAGAATCTTCAGGCGCGCGTGCGCAGTGTCATCGTTCCATGCAATGGGGCTCCCTAGCGATCGGGAAGAGCGGCCAAAACCCTTTTAAACGCTCTCCTGCTTGCACCGCTATGCAATCCATGCTCGAAAGCCTGCGCATCCGCATCCGGAAGCTGCAGCCGGCGGACGCTCCTTCCATCTACCAGGGGATACGGCACAAGGCCGTTGCGCGATGGATGCCGACCGTTCCGCACCCCTACCCGAAGAACGCCGCGGCAGCATTCATCCGCCGCAGCCATCGTGAATGGAAAGCCGGAAAGGCCTATCATTTCGGCATTGCCCTCAGGGAAACTGATGAGGTCATTGGCGGCATCGGCCTGAACAACGTTGAGCGGAAGAATAATGATGCGGAACTTGGGTACTGGATAGGCAAGGACTATTGGGGAAAAGGCTTAACCGCAGAAGCAACAAAACTCGTCCTGCAGTTTGGCTTTCACCAGCTTAAACTCCATCGTATCTGGGCAAAGCTGTTTGAAGAAAATAAAAAGTCGGCTCGCGTTCTGGAAAAAGCAGGATTACGGCGTGAAGGAATTTTACGGCACGCCCAGTTCCGGTATAGACAATGGCATAACATCCTCCTGTATAGCATCCTAGCACAAGAATACAGACGGAAGACGTAACATGCCTCTCATCGACACCCACTGCCACCTGACGCACGAGCTGTTCAAGAAGGATATTGATCAGGTGATCGCACGCGCGAAAGCAGTGGGTTTCGGCGCCCTCATCGTCTCCGGCGTCAACCCGCCGACCAACCGCGACGTGCTCAGGTTCGTGAAAAAAGATCCCATCCTGAAAGCCTCCTTAGGCATCTATCCGCTCGATGCGCTCGGCCTGACGCCGGACACCACCGGCCTGCCGCACCATCCCGGCATGATCGACATTGACACGGAATTCGCGTTCTTCAAGAAGCACCGGGACGAAATAACGGCGATCGGCGAGGTCGGGATGGACCGTAAGTTCACGAAAGAGCATGATGAGCAGCAGAAGGCAAACTTCCGGAAGATCATCGGCCACACCGAAAAGCTCGGCAGGCCCATCATCGTCCACACAAGGAAGGCGGAGGCCGACTGCCTTGAGCTGCTGCAGTCAAGCACCATCAAGCAGGTCATCCTGCACACCTTCGAAGGAAACAGGAAGCTGATCCAGAAAGCGATCGAGCTTGGCTATTCCTTTTCCGTCCCGACGCTGCTCATGCGCTCCAGCCACTTCCAGATGCTCGTCGGGATGGCCCCCCTCGAGCAGCTTTTTACGGAGACTGATGCGCCGTGGCTTGCGGCGGACAAGGAGAAGCGCAACGAGCCCGCGTTCATCACGGAATCGATAAAGAAGATTGCGGAGATTAAGAAGCTCGGCGCGAGCGAGGTGGAGGAGCAGATTTGGAAGAATGCAAAAAAAGTATTCGGCTTCGGATAAAAACCCTACAACAGCCATACAGGTAAAATGAAGCTCATCCAGAAAGCCATCATCAAGAAAGGCGAACGGTTCCTGATCCTTCGCCGCTCGCCAAAGGCAACATTCTTCCCAAGCCACTGGGATTTCCCCGGCGGTAAGCTCGAGCAGGGTGAAGACCCGAGAGCGGGCGTTGAGCGGGAAGTCCTCGAGGAGACAGGGCTGCATGTCACGGCGACGGCCATTGCAGGAACCTACGACATGGTGCTCCGAGGGATCCCTCACCGGTTTATCCTCTACAAAACAGAAGGATCCGTTGGCGATGTGAGGCTCAGCGGCGAGCATACCGCCTATCGGTGGGCGACAAGAGAAGAGATTCTGAAGCTGAAAACTGAGCCATACATAAGAAAGTATTTTGAAGAGCACTCCGAACGAGGATAATCTTTATTAAGCAGCCAAAACAAATAATGGGTATGCCAACCACACAACAATACTTCATTTACCTTGCTATCTTCCTCATTGGCGTCGTCATCGGCCGCATCAGCATGGCGTTCCAGTACGCGAAGATGAAGCCGGAGAGCGCGGCACCCGCGATGCCAAAAGCAGCATCCGGCAAACCTTTAAATAAAAAAGAAAGATAGCCCATCCTATGAAAATCACCATCGACACCAAAGAGGACTCCCCCGAGGACATCAAGCGTGTCATCACCCTCCTTTCCCACCTCACCAGCGAACCGCTCAAGGCCAATGCGCCAGCGAACATCTTTGATTCCCCGTCGGCCGATGTCCAGCCGCAGGCCGACACTGCCAGCCTGATGAATATGTTCAATCAGCCGCAGCAGGCGACAGCCGCTTCGCCGGCAGCGTCCCCGGAAACCAGGAAAACGCCCGGAGTGATTGAGTTCTATTGAGGGTTTTGGATCATGCCGCAACGGTACGGAGCAGGCAAAGAGCCGGCAGGATGCATGTCTCTTCGCATCGCACAACCCCCCGCGCCTTAAAAACCTTTAAATACCCCAAGGAAATCACAGGCTCAAGAGGTGATAGGTATGGTACGAAAAACAGGTGGGGCGGGCAGTTCGCTGGCCAACATCGGCCACTGGGCGTTTCTCGCCGGTGCGTTCATCGCAGTTGTGACGGCATTCTTCCAGTTTGACACCACCGTGCTGATTACCACATTGTTCCTGATCGGAGTGGTTGTCGGGCTGCTCAACATCACCGTGGAGGAGACGACTCCGTTTCTCGTTGCCGCCATTGCGCTGACGCTGGCAGGCGTGGTGAACTTGCGGGCGATTCCGCTCATCGGCTTCACCATCAGCGAGATCCTGAGCAACATCGTCGTCTTCGTGGCGCCGGCAGCGGTGATCGTGAGCCTGAAGTCGATCTGGGCGGTCGCGAACAGGAAATAATTCTTTCCTTTTTTACTTTTTTTTAGGTTCTTTGCCATACAGGCGGCCATAGAAGTTACTGTGTTAGTACCAGTCGGGTTGCTTAGAGTTAAAAAAACACCAGTGCGGCAGCCCCGAGCAGCGCGATTGAGGCAAATGCAATGCTCACTCGCTCCGCGAAGACGCGCTCGCCGAAAACAAACGCCCACCCGCTCTTCGCAAACGTGTTGGCGATCACCGCAAGAACCGCCGCTGTGCTCGCGACCGCAAGCCCTTCCGGCGCAAGCTGGAGCACACTCAGCACCACTGAATCCGAGTCGAACATTCCGGAAAGGAACGCGACGATGTACGCGCCATGCTGCCCGATATAGACGATTGCGGATTTCACCACCAGCAGCACCGCAGCGAAGATCAGCGCGAACTGGAGCGCCGGCTTCAGCGTGAATGGCGAGCGAAGCGTGATCGCGTGCCTGCCCCGCACCACCCTCCCGAGCAGGAGCGCAAGCAGCAGCACGCTTGCACCGATCATCGCGCCCACCGGAACAAGCATGCGCAGAAAAACCTCCCGGTTAAGCAGGAAAACGAGAAAAAGGACCTTGAGCATCATCGCCAGGTTTGCAGCGACCGCCCCAAACAGCGGCGTCGCAAGCCCCGGCGATTTCCTGCTCTGCTGCGCCAGCGACAGCATCGTCGCCGTGCTGCTCACGAATCCGCCCAAAAAACCGGCAACGGCGGCGCCCCGCTCCCCGATCAGGCGGATGAGGATGTAGCCGCCGAAGGAAATAGCGGAAACGAGCACGACAATGAGCCAGATGGTGCGGGGATTGAAGAAGCCGAACGGCCCGAGCGCACGGTCCGGCAGAACCGGCAGGATGACGAAGGCGATGATCGCAAACTTGATTGTCGAATACAGCTCCTCCTTCCGGATCCGCGACACGAGCAGGTGCAGGCCTGTCCTTTCATACAACAAGAGGGTTATCAGCACCCCGAGCGTCACCGCGACGAGAATGAAGCCGTGGGCGCTCAGCGCCCCGATGAAAAACGTCGCCAGCCCCGCCATCTCGGTCGTCAATCCAATGCGCCCATGCTGCGTTGCAAAGGCATAATGCGAGATCGTGATCAGCACTGCGAGCGCCACGAACGCCGCAACGAAGATCCAGAACGACACCGTCTCCGCAAAATACGCGGCAAGCGCGCCGAGCAGCGCGATGAGCGGAAATGTCCGGATGCCGCCGTAGCCGCGCAGCTTCTTGTGCACCTGTGCGTGCTCACGCTCAAGCCCGATTAACCCGCCGAGCGCAATCGCGATGAAAAACTGCACGAGCGTACTGTACTCTGTCATCCGTCACCTCTTTTCCTGGGACAAAGCGGGGAAGGTTTTTTAATGTTGCGAAGCCCAGGCACCGATAAGATAATCACTTTTAAGTGGCAGATGACCACTCATGCCGAACCAAAACGACCGGGAGACCAGCGGTCAGGACGATGGCGCGCCGCAGTTTTGCGCCATTTTCTCACCAGCGCGGCATGGGTGGGGAAGGCCCTGGAGAACGTATGCGATTAAGCGATGTTTTTCGGACTATCTTAAAGATTATAAATTCGTGAACCACTGCGGGCTTCGCTTCGCTCAACCCGCAGCGTTACGGGTTGCCGCCGTTGAAAGCCAACTAATTTATAAACTTCAACTATTAAACTTGGAATATGGACAATGATATTATCCAAACAGGATTTGGTCAGTTTAGCAAAGAGAAGTTTAACGCATTAATTAATGTAAGGTCAGCATCTTTGCAAGCGATACGCAATGCTTTGCAAAATGAGGGATATACAGAGGTTTCCGTTTCTTCTATGGTAAATATTGCTGGCTCGTGCGAGGACCCATATTCTTCTTTTAGCCTAAATTTTTACGGCAAACAAGCATATCTTTCTCAAAGTGCACAACTTCAATTAGAATCTTTAGTCATAAGATTAAAGAGAAAGATTTTTGCGGTAAATAGTAGTTTTAGGGCTGAAGATTACGAAGACCCAGAAAAGAAGGGAAGAATGCTTTCAGAATTTACATTGATTGAACCTGAAGGTCCCTTTGAAAACAAAGAACCAGAAAATGCACTAAATGAATTGATTGAACTTATAGAAAGAATAATAAAAAATAGCACAAACACCATTCTGAAAGATGCTTCAAGGGATATTAAATTTTTGGGCGGGGATTTAGAATACCTCAAAAGAGTAACAAAGGCAAAATTTAATAGAATCACATATGATGAAGCATTAAAAATTCTTTCAAAAGATGGTAAAAAATACGAGTTTGACACAGATTTAGGAATTAAAGAGGAAAGAGAAATTTTGAAACATTTCAACAATACTCCAACATTTGTAACACACTTTCCGGCTCATATAAAATTCTTTAACATGAAAAGAACACATGACGGAAAACGTGCATTGAGTGTAGATCTTCTTTTACCAAAACTGGGGGAATCAGTTGGTGGAGCTTTGAGGGAAGAAAATGTAGAAAAAGTAAAACAATACTTGTTTGATTCTAAGATTGGAAAATTTCTCAAAGAAAAAAATATTAATCCAGATGTAACATTTGGGCCGTATCTTTCACTGTTTGAACAAGAAAAAGCACCATTAAGAGGGGGATTTGGTATAGGATTTGAACGATTTGTTGGTTTTCTATTAGGTTCAACAGATATTCTAGAAACAATTGCTTTTAGGACACTCCAACCAAAATAATACCCTGCAAAGCAGACTATCTGTCCCGAAGGGACGCGACGGCTCCCCCCCCGTTTAGTAATTTAATAGATTGATATGACGATTGAAACTATGTCGTGTCCGGAAATTATTTCGCCAACCATTTATAAGCTTGGATAAACCCCAA
>CAYYLB010000007.1:0-32374 GCA_964472345.1 uncultured Methanosarcinales archaeon | reverse complement strand
CCCCACTGAGCTGAAGCTCGCGCAGCTGCGTTCCGGGAAGCTCACTGCTGAGCAGAATATCAGGCACTTCCTTGAGCAGGTTCAGAAGAAAAACAAAGAGCTGAACGCCTTCCTGTACGTTGCGGAGAAGGAAGCGCTTGCCGCTGCGCACGAGGTGGACAGGAAGCTCAAGACAAAGAACGCGGGGAAGCTTGCCGGGCTTGCCATCGCCGTGAAAGCCAATATCAACGTGCTCGGGATGCCCATCAGCTGCGCCTCGAAGACGCTCGAGAGCTACCATGGCACGTTCGATGCGGATGTGATCCAGCGCATCAAGGCAGAGGACGGCATCATCATCGGCATCGCGAATTGCGACGAGTTCGCGTGCGGAATTAGCGGCGAGACGAGCGCATTCGGCCCGATAAGGAACCCGAAAGCGCCTGCCGTCGTACCGGGCGGATCATCCTCGGGCTCTGCGGTTGCGGTTGCCGCTGGCCTCTGCGACCTTGCGCTTGGATCGGACACCGGCGGCTCCATTCGCAACCCTGCTTCTCATTGCGGCATCGTCGGCATCAAGCCGAGCTACGGGCGCGTCTCGCGCTATGGGCTCGTCGACCTGTCCATGTCGCTCGACCAGATCGGATCGCTGGCTCCGGATGTGTTCGGGGCTGCGCTGCTGCTCGAAGTCATCGCCGGCCATTCTGACGCAGACCCGACGACGTATGAGAAGCCGGTTCCCGATTACACAAAAACCATGCCATTAAAATCACTCCGAATCGGCCTCAGCGGCGATTTCAGGAAGCTCTGCACCAACAAAGAGCTGTACGCCCTGATCGAGCATGCGGCAAAAGCCATCGCAAAGAAGCTCAGCGCGGCAATAAAAAATGTTTCGTTAAAGTACACCGACCTTGGCGTGCAGACCTATTACCCTATTGTCTACACCGAATTCTTCTCTGCCACGCGGCGCTTTGACGGCCGGCGCTACGGAAAGAAAATCGAGGAAGCGACTGGCGAGGAAGTCCTGCGGCGCATCTTGGGCGGCCGTGAAATCAGCAGGGCGGAGCACGCGGGCCAGTACTACCGCAAGGCACTTGCGACGAAAAAGCTAATCTCAAAAGACTTTGACAGCGCTTTCAAGACAGCCGATGTCATCATCGCGCCGACAACGCCGGACCTGCCTCACGCGCTCGGCAGCAAGATAACGCCCGAGCAGGCGTATGCGATGGATGCCTTCACGATTCCAGCCAATCTCGCGGGCATCGCCGCCGGCGTCGTTCCCGTCGGCACGCTGCAGGGCATTCCCGTCGGGATGCAGGTGATGGTGCCGGCGTTCAAGGAGGAGTTATTGTTCAATTTCTTGAAGGCTGTTGAAGAGGGCATCCAGTCTTCCACGGTCATCACCCGAACTTGAAAAGCAATCATTATAAACCCTTCTCGATGAAAAAATGCCATGCGTTCACTCCCATTCAAAATCACCGCCCGTGACCCCGCATCAAAAGCACGCACGTCAATAATCAAAATCCCCCACGGCGCTGTCACGACGCCTGCATTTGTCCCCGTCGGCACGCAGGCAACGGTCAAGGCGCTCACCGCAAGGCAGTTGGAAGAGCTCGGCGTCCCGATGCTGATGATGAACACCTACCATCTTTACCTGCGGCCGGGGGCGAAGCTGATTGCGAACCACGGCGGCCTGCATAAATTTATGTCTTGGTCGCGTCCAATAATGACTGACAGCGGCGGCTTCCAGATTTTTAGCCTTGGCAAAACGAAAGAAGGCAAAAGCCTCGTCAAAGTCACCGATGAACGCATTACGTTCCGCTCCCACATCGACCGCTCGGTGCATGAGTTCACGCCGGAAAGATCCATCAGGCTCCAGGAGCAGCTCGGCGCAGACATCATCTTTGCGCTCGATGAATGCATCCCCTTCGAATCAGCCTTTGACGCGGCCGCATCCTCACTCGAGCGCACGCACGCCTGGGCAGAGCGCTGCATCGCTGCAAAGAAACGCAAAGACCAGGCGCTGTTCGGCATTGTCCAGGGCGGCAAATTCAAAGATTTGCGTCAGGAAAGCGCCCGCTTCATCTCCTCACTCGATTTTCCCGGCTACGGCATCGGCAGCATCTTTGGCGAGCCGAAGAAGGAGACCGCGCGCGTCCTGCGCTGGACGATGGACGCTCTGCCGGACAGCAAGCCGGTGCACCTGCTCGGCATCGGCGCGGTCGACAATATTTTTGCAGCGGTTGAGCAGGGGGTTGACCTGTTTGACTGCGTGCTGCCAACACGCCTCGCAAGAGTCGGCTACATCTTCAGCTCGGAATGCAGAAGAAACAGCAGGTGGCGCTACCGCATCAAGAACGCACGCTTCAAGGCCGACGCCAGGCCGCTCGACAAGGATTGCCGCTGTTACGTCTGCACGAACTGCTCCCGCGCATACATCCACCACCTCTTCAAGGCGAACGAATTGCTCGCGTACACGCTCGCAACCTATCATAATCTCGCCTTTTTCAGCAATCTCATGGCCTCAATAAGAGAAGCGATTGAAAACGATTCTTTCCAGAAACTCAAGAAACAATGGCTGCGCTAAAGAACCACAAAGTATAAAAATACTCTTTTCTTTCTTGTAACCATGGAGTTGGACTTGTATATAAAAGAGGGTGAGCAGTTCAAAGTGCTGAAAGTGCCTCAGTATGTAGTTAAAGACCTCGTCCGCGACCGATGAAGCAGAAGCGAGATCGCCAGGATTCACCGCTTTGCTGAAAAGACGAAAACGCCAAAAACGTTCAAGCCGGGCAGCGTCGTTGTTGATTTTTCTGCAAGAACAGCCCAGTGCTTCCAGGCGCGCCTGAACATCGAAGACTTGGAGCCGACGTGGGATGTGCAGGTCGAGGAAGTGACGCTGGAGAATTACTAGGCCACGGCCAGCTTTTCCTTTATTTTTTCACTGAGTGAATACCCAATCCAGAATAACAGAAACAAAAATGAATTAATCAAAAGTGATCCTCCAAGTGAGCCAACCGTTTTTACTCCCAACAGTTTATCTAGCAATGGCTTAATAGAAGGGTCAAAAATTATAGCACCTATAAAAGTCAGGGAACTTATGACCACAATCCACTTTTTTGCCTCTTTTGGGAGATTGCCGAAAAACGCTCCGGTAAAAAATGCGGTTAAATACTCCCAGGGCTGTTTTTTTACAATAATCAGGATAATTGCAGATGCAAGTGCAAAAAATAAAGAAACAAAAACAAACCACCTATTGTTTATTTTCCCAGAAAATTTCATTTCAAACCCTCCCCAATAATCTTCTTTTCTTCTTCGGTGATATTTTATAGCATGAGCATAAAAACGCCCGGGCGGGGATGGTCACGCTGACGCGCTCCTGTCATCAGCGATTTGAACCCCGGTCACAGCCTTGCTGCTTGCGTGAACCGCAGGGCCGTATACTCTTTGGTTTCCCGCCGCCGTTGCGCTGGGCTGTCCAAGCTATACTACCCGGGCGTGCGGCGCTTAAACAGGGGCTCATTTAAAAAGCTTCTGCGCCGCAGCTCCGCAAGCTTTTTATGCTTCTGGCCTGTCCTTCTTGCACATGATAGACTTTGAGAAGCTGAAACGGGAGCAGCAGAAATTAAGCGCACAGGTCATCTTGCAGGATGGCTTCAGGAAAGTGGAAACCGTCGCGGGGATCGACCAGGCGTATGTCGGGACGGAAGTGATCTCCTGCATTGTGGTGTGTGATTCCAAGACGATGGAAGTGCGGGAGACGCAGACCGCGCGGAAGCAGGCGCTGGTGCCGTACAAGCCGGGATTCCTGGCGTACCGCGAGATGCCTGCGATGGTGGAAGCGTACCACCAGCTGCAGCAGAGCCCTGATGTGATCCTCGTCGACGGGCACGGGATTGCGCATCCGCGGCGATTGGGGTTAGCGTCCCATTTCGGCATCGTTCTGGGGAAGCCGACGATCGGGATCGCGAAGAGCCTCGTGACGGGTGCGGTGGAGCAGGGGAAAATCTATGTCGAAAGCGAGCTGCGCGGCTTTGAGGTGAAGACCAAGGAGCACGCAACGCCGCTGTACATTTCGCCGGGGCATCTGGTGGGCGTCGGCACGGCACTGAAGATCGTGCGCGACTGCATCAGGCCGCCGCACAAGCTCCCCGAGCCATTGCATCTTGCACACCGGTGCGCGAAGAATATCATGAAAAAGGAAGAGGAGAAGAAGCTGGCGAAGGTTTCAGTTTCGTAATCACCCAAAACACTTCTTGCAGATCCCATCATCGGCGATTCCGCCGAGCATCCAGTCAATGATCAACAGAACGCCAAAGGGGATCCAGAGCCAGCGGAGCCATGCGGGCGTCAGGGCGGCAGCCCAGGAGATGAAGCTGAGGACGGCGATGACCGCGGCTGCCTCGCCGACGTAGGAGGGGGTTTTCACGCGCTTTTGCGTGGCGGCGGTGTATTTAATCTTTTCCCATGCTGAGCTGGCACTGTTCCGTCAACGAGCCTTGGACTCATCTGACCTCGCGGATCGTTCATTGCCTTGCTCACTGCATGCTGCCCCATTCAGCGCCGCTACTGAACAGGGGGCTTCCCTTCTCTCCCGTTACCGACCGCTGGCGCGCAGGCAATAGTTCTTTTACATAGTAGAAAGATTTAAATATAAGTATCATATAAATATACCCTATGGGGACCATCACCATCAATGTCAGCGACGACGTCGAAAGCGTATTCCGGGAAACCGTCAAAGAAGAGAAAGGTACCGGCAAGGGCGCGCTTGGCGCAGCAGTGACGGAAGCGCTGCAGAAGTGGATGGAAGAGAAGAGGCAAAAGGAGATCGCACAGGAGATGGTGGCGTTGATGCAAAAAGGATTCCGGATGGGCAAGCTCCCGCTCCGATCAAGGGAGGAGCTCTATGACCGATGAGCTCTTTCTGCTCGACTCGAACATTCTGGTCTACGCATTCGACGCCTCCGAAAGAATAAAGCACAAGAAAGCAATCACTCTCCTTGATCCCTGCTGGCTTGGCGGGAGAACGTATGCGGTATCTCTTCAAAACCTTTCAGAATTCTTTGTAACCGTAACGAGCAAGATACCCAGACCAATCTCAAAGGAGGCAGCGACCAACATTGTGGGAAAAATCATCGCGTTCCATGGCTTTCTCAAACTGAAGCCAACCGAAACGAGCGTGCTTCGGGCATGCGAGATGAGCACGGGAAAAGGCACACCCTATTGGGATGCGCTGCTCGCCGCCACTATGGCTGAACACGGCATTTCCCACATCCTCACGGAGAATATCAAGGATTTCAGGAACATTCAGGGGATAACGGTGGTCAACCCATTTGCGGAGCGCTGAGATCCTCGTCTCGTGGGATGCCAAGAGCCGCGGCACGCACACGACGTACCTTGGCATTTTTCCATACCACTCGCTTGGGAGATCACTCAAACTTCCCCAGCCCGAGCTGCCCCTTGCGCCTGCCGGACGGCACCTGCGTCACTTCCTGCCCGAGCTGCTTCTTGACGCTTTCGGCGGTCTTCTTCCCTATGATGCGGGCGAGCAGCGCGGCGTCTGCCTTCTTCAGGTCGCTGATGTCCTTCAGGCCGGCGCGATGGAGTCTTCTTGCGCGGACGCGGCCGACGCCTTCGAAGCGCAGCAGGGGCAGGAGCTCTTCGCGGACGCCCTCCCTGACGCGGATGCGGAGCCTGCGGAGCTCCTTGATGATGTCATGCAGCCTGAGCAGGGGAGCGAGCTCCTCCATGGCGTAGAGCAGCCATTCCGCACGCCCGCGCTTGATGTGGATCTCGCCAGGGCGGATGCGGTAGGCTTCGAGCAGCTCATCTTCACCCTTTTCGTCAATCCATTCCTCGAAGAAGCGTGCCGTCTTGACGCTGTTGAGGAAATCATCATACGCAGGATCATAGGTGCTGGGCTCCGCCGTGAGCAGCTCGTTGTAGTGCTCGAGCAGCGCGGCCTGGACCGCATCATGGTCCTTTGCTCCAAGGCGCAGCAGCGGCCGCATCTCGAGCGCGCTGCTGATGAGCTGGAGGAGCGCAAACGGTGTTGGGGCATTCTTTCTCGTGTTCTGCAGCCCATTGATGAGCTGGTTGGCGGTATACGGGTCGATGTACAGCTCTGCGACACGCCTGCCGAGCAGCGTTGCGGCGAATGGCGTTTCCTTGCCGAGGTCTGCCGCGCTCACAAAGCCGCCGTGCGGCGTCTGGATGAAGCCCCACTGCCCGAGGAGCGCGAGCATCCTTTCGAGGATCTTCCCGAGCTTTTCCTGGTCCTTGTACTGGTGCGCCCAGAAGGTGCGCGCGAAGAAGCCGCTGATCTGCTGCCCGGTGCGAACAAAGCCCGTGGCGATGAGGCTCAGGATATAGGTCCGCAGCACGGGCTCGACGGCAAGCTTGCTTTCCATGGGCTCGGGCTTGCCGAAGATGTAGCGCTCCTCGATCTCGAGCTGCTCGGCTTCGGTCTTTGCGATGGCAATCGCCTCGCCGTGCGTGTCATGGAACTTTGGGCGCCCTGCGCGGCCTGCCATCTGGTGGTACTCGAGCGTCGGGATCCAGTCAGCGCCCCAGCTTCCGCTGAAGCGCTTGAGGCTTCGCATGATGACACGGAACGCGGGAGTATCGATGCCGTAGGCCATGGTCGTCGTGGCGCAGATGATGGTGATGAGCCCGTCGCGGAAGGCCTGTTCGATCAGGTGGCGCTGCTTCGGAAGAAGGCCACTGTGGTGGAAGGCGATCCCTTGCCTGGCGCAGGCTGCGAGGCGTTTGCACTGCCTGGTGGGGGTGGAAGTCGCGTTGAGCAGCCGGATGGCAAGCTCCTGCTGGCTGCCCTGCCTGACTCTCCTCGCAATGTCTTCGGCTGCCTTTTCCGCGCCCTGCTTGGTGTCGACGAAGACAATCGCCTGCTTTCCGAGCCCGATGGTTTGGAAGGCAAGCTCGATTGCGGGGTGGCTGGCCGCTGTTCTTCCTTCCATAAGGTGGCGGGGAGAGAATGGGATTATAAATATTCAGTCTTGCTGGGGGGTTGGTGCGAAACGGAAAGACTTCGCCTCTGGCAACTCCATTTTACCCTTCCACCTCAAACGTCAGAAATGTCGCCTGCGGGGGAGCCTGGGGAATCGGGGCGATGGGCTGCGGCCTGCCGACGGTGATGAGCCATTTATGGGTTGTCGTTGCCTTGCCGTCGCTGACGATCAGCTTGACCTCTTTCGGGCCCGGCGTGGTGAACGTGCGTGCGATCGCCTGCGGCCCCTTGACACCTTCCAGCGCGCTGAACTTCCAGCGGTAGGTGACATTCGCTCCGTCGGGGTCGAAGGCGCGTGCGCTGAACGTCAGCTTTTCGTGCGGCACTGCGCTGATGTTCTTGCCCGGCGCAGCGAGCGCGATCACCGGCTTGCGGTTGGCGTCCTTGACCGTGACGGAGACCGCTTTCTTCGTGGTGACACCGGGCCTGCCGGTCGCTGCAAACGTGAGGAGGAATTCCCGCGCTCCGCCGGCGCTGCGGTTGACGGTATCAAAAGCCGGCGTCCAGCTCAGGAGGCCGCCCTCGAACGTCGCGCCCGGCGGCAGGCCTTCCGCGACGAGCGTCACGTTGTCGCCGTCGGGGTCGGTCGCCTGCACAGCGAACGCGACGCTCTGGTTCTCCTTGATGGTCCTGTCGGCGATGCGGCTGAAGCGCGGCGCCCGATCAACGTCCTGAACGTCTACCTTGACGGTCTTCTCGACGCGTTCCCTGCCGTCGCTCGCGGTGACGGTGATCGTGGTGCTGCCGGCGTCGTCAAACGACGTTTTCCAGCGGCCCCACCGGCCCACGGGCTTCGTGTAGGACAGCCTCACATGGTCGCCATCCGCATCAGTCGCCACGGGCTTGAGAACGAGGCGCTGCCCTTCGCTGAGCCCGACGCGGTCAGCAATCTCAAGCACCGGCTTGCGGTTGACGTTTCTCACGGTGATCTGGATGGTCTGGTTGCTGCACCTCTCTTTTCCGCAGGCAAGCAGCGTGAGCGGCATGGTCTTTTCGTCCGGGTAAAAAACACGGTCGAGGCGCATGGCGCTCAGCGTCGTGCCCAGGACGTTCTTTGGCAGCGCGATGAACTCATAGCCCGGCGTCCAGGTGAGGATGTTGTCCTTGAACTGTGCTTGCGGCAGGCCGTCGGCAGCGAAGCGGACCTTGTCCCCGTCGGGATCGGAAGCGCTGAACTCGATCCGCAGCTCTTCCGTTTCATTGATGCTCACGTCGGCGAGCTGCTCGAATTCCGGCGCGCGGTCAACATCGATGACCGTGACAATGATGGTCTTTTCTGCGCTGAGGGAGCCGTCGCTCGCGCTCACTTTGATCTCATAGGTCTTGGCATCGCCAAAGCCCGGCTTCCAGATCCCGTCGCTTCCGATGGGCTCACTGATCGTGAAGGTGAGCCTGTCGCCGTCGGCATCCTTCTCGGGCAGCGGCAGCGTGAGGGTTTCATCCTCGTGCACCGTCACGTCACTGAGGCCTTCAAGCGTTGGGCCGCGGTTTACATTCTCGACCTCCACATTCCATTCGTGCCATGCGGTTGCCTCGCGGTCAATCACCTCGACACGGAGCGTGTGCGTGCCGGCGCTTTCGTAGCCCGCGGCGTAGACGAACTCCGCGCCCTTGGCCTTTTGCTCCCGGTCAATATACCACACATAGTCGAGCGGGTCGGCGTCCAGGTCGCTGGCGAGCACGGTGAATGCCTGCTGTGTGCCTTCCTGCATCTTGACTGCTGGCTGCGCCGGCTCGGTGCTCCCGATGGTGGGCGCGCGGTTCCGGTTGTTGACGGTCACCTGGACAACCCGCGCCGTCTCGAGCTTTCCGTCGCTCGACGTGATGGTGATGCTGTAATTGCCTGCGTCATCAAAGCCGGTCTGCCAGGTGCCGTTGGCATCCAATGGAGAGGAGAATGTGGTGATGACGGAGTCGTTGTCCGGGTCGCTCACCTCCGGCCTCACGACAAGCAGGTCTGTTTCGGCGATTTCAATATCCTCAATCGTTATGACTGGCGGCTGGTTGACATTTTGGATGATGAGGGTGATCTGCTCCTCGCTGGAGGTCTTGCCGTCGAATGCTGAGATCGTTATGTTATAGGTGCCCGCGTCATCCGCATCAGTCTGCCACTCGCCGCTCTGGTTCAGCGGCTGGGAGAATACGAAGGTGATGTTGCCTGCGTTCGGGCTGTCCGGATCAACCGCTTCGGGCAGCAGCCTGACGAGCTCGGTCTCATTATAGACGATGGTGGCTGCCTGCGGCGACGCTGCGGCGAGTACGGTGAGCAGCAGGAGGATGAATCCCCTGGTTGCAAGCTGGGTGTTCATGGCGCTCCATTCTCATTATCATTAGCCCTTGCGGATGGAGGTGATCCTTGGCGGGACGTTGACATCTTCCACGACGAGCTGGACGTCCTTGCTTGACGTGCCTTTGCCGTCGCTTGCGGTGATGGCGATGCGGTAGGTTCCGTGGTCGGTGTAGGTCGTCTGCCAGACGCCGTCATCGCCGACCGGATCGGAGATGCTGACGGCGGCCTTGTCGCCATCGGCATCCCTCACCTGCGGTTTGATCGTGACGGTTTCACCTTCTTTTATAGTTATCTTGTCCTCGACCCCCGAGATCTCCGGCGGGAGGTTGACATCGAGCACCGTCAGGGTGAGCTTGGCCTTGGTTTCCGCTTCCCCGTCGCTTGCCGTGATGAGGATTTCGTATTCACCCGCGCTTTTGTGGTCGGTTGCCCAGCTGCCATCGTCTTTGAGCGGCGCTGAGTAGCTCACGGTGACGGGATCCTTGTTGAGATCAGTCACCTTTGGCTTCAGGATGGCCGTTTCCCCTTCCTTGAGCTTCAGCGTGGTGGGCAGCTCGGTGATGGTGGGAGCGACATTCTTTTTCTTGACGACCAGCACGACCTTCTGCTCGGCCGTCTGCTTGCCGTCGCTTGCAGTGACGGTAATCACATACTCGCCCGCATCGCCATAGTCAGTCTTCCACGTTCCGTCAGCACCAAGGGGCGGCGAAAATGCACGGGTAATAGTGTCCTTGTCGGGATCTTCTGTCTCCACGTTGAGCTTGACCACTTCGGTTTCCTGCACTTCGATGCGCTGGAGCTTGCTTGTGTCCACTTTCGGCTCTTCAGCTTTCGGCGGCTCTGCCGTTGGTTGCTCAGATGGAGGGGAGACTGGCTTTTGCTGCTCGGTGGGCTGCTCAGTGATGCTCTCGTCGAGGAGCTTGGTGTCGTTTGCGCTCTCGTTCGCTGCATTTTCCGAGACCTCAAGCTGCTTCTCGATTTCCTGCAGCTCCTTGATGATGTCAATCTCGCGCTGGTCCGCCTGCGGCGCCGGGACGCAGCCGGCGGCGACGAGCGCGCCGAGCGCGAGCATGCCAAGAAGTATTGCCGTGATCCTGTTTCTCTTCATCCTCAACCAGCCCCCTTTGGTTACCATTATAAAATGGCACTATCTTTTGAGCATTTGCAAATGATACTTCTATTTAAAGGTTTCTGGGTTTTGGCATGATGAAAAGTTCCGCCCACTCTGCGGAAAAAATCCAAGGAAGTTCCATTTGTCGACAAACAGCACGGCATCACCCTATCCTGCAGCTGCCGCAGTTCCTTGCGATCCTGCGCGAGGTGAGCATGATGGAGAGCATGACAAGCGCGAGGCCGGCAGCCGTTATCCACCAGCGGTACTTCAGGAGGAAGAAGATGCCTGCGGGCGGGACAAGAAATGAAAAGAGCGCGCTGACGCACGCGGCGCAGGTCGCGCTCGAAAAGACTCCCGCGACAAAGCTTGAGAAGGCCGCGGTGATTCCCGTGCCGGCTTCATTGATTCTTGCGGTGCGCGTCGCCCGCCAGATGTGGATCTGCATCGCGGTGAGGATCCCCATCAGTGCTGCAAGAGCCAGAAGCAGCAGCAGCGCCCACCAGGAGGTTATCTGCAGGAAGAAGCCGAGCGAATTGCCCGGGGTAACGCCGATGGGGATAAAAACAGAGATGCCGCCGAAGACTATGGCCCCCGCCGCAGCGATGAGCACGGCGCTTTTCCTGGCGAAGACCTCGCGCAGCGCACTGCGCACCTCGCCGGGCCTAGCCTTGAGCCAGCGCATTTTCAATGGCCTGCTGGAAGGCTGCAAACGGCTGCGCCCCGCTCAGCAGCTGCCCGTTGATCAGGAACGCCGGGGTGCCCTGAACGCCTGCGCGCTGCCCTTCCACGAGATCCTGGCGGACTGCGCTGAGGTATTTGCGGCTGCTGGAGCATTCGTTGAACTTTGCGGCATCCAGTCCCAGCTGGGAAGCCCACTGAGTGTAGCTTGACTCGCCCAGGCTCTGCTGGTTGTTGAAGATCAGGTCGTGGAACTCCCAGAACTTCCCCTGCTCGCCGGCGCAGCGTGCTGCCATTGCTGCCGGGGTCGCGTGCGGATGGATGCTGTCCAGCGGGAAATCCTTATAGACAAGCTTGGCCTTGCCGGTTGCGATATAGCTGCGCTCGATGTCCGGAAGCGTCTGCTGGAAGAAGCGGCCGCAGAACGGGCACTGGAAGTCGCTGAATTCGATGATCGTGACAGGGGCGTTTTCCTTGCCCTTGAAGTAGCTGCCCTCGGTGCTGACGCCGGTTGCGGCTGCTGGCGCATTGCCAAGCCCGGCAGGTGCGAGTGGTGCTGCTTTTTGCGTGCCTGCATTTGTGAATGAGTCGCGGATCCAGACCGCGCCGATCACGATCAATGCCGTGGCGAGCGCGACAATGATATAGTTCTTGATGTCTGACTTTTTCTGCGGCTCGTGATGAGCTTGCTCATGGTGAGCCTGCTTGTGTTCTTCCATCGGTTTCACCCTCGCTTCCTTTTGTCTTTTTTGTATTTGTTTAGCACCCTAAGGTCGAAATTCTTTTGATGCCAAAAATCGAGGGCGTCGCGGGGGGTTGCCCCATCCGGGGACGCAGCCCCATCGATGGCATGAGCGTGAATTTCGAAGGTGCTAAACAAATACTCTTTTTTGGGTGTCACACAGAGCTATATTAAATATGTTCGCCCTGTCACGATGGCTTATTTCAGCTTTCTTTTCTCCTTATCGAGACGTATCGCTGCTTTTACCGTTCATGCAAGCCTAAAAATCTTCAGAAAGCCAAACGGAGAATGTTCTGTTCTTTGCTTCGCGTCGGATCAGCCTTTTCTTTTCAAGGCCTGTCAGGATCTGGCTTATCTTTGCCTTCGACAGGCCCGTTTTGAGGCGGAGCGTGTTCTGCTCGATGCCGGGCTGCTCGCGGAGCGCCTTCAGCACTGCCTGCTCGTTCCCATCAAAGGCGCGCAGGAGGATGGCAAACTTTTCTTCAGAAAGCTTCTTGTTTTTTTCCTCTTCAAGCCGCCTGAGGATGGCCTGCTCGCCTCCGGAGAAGAGCATGAGGTACAGCCCAAGGGCAAGTGTCGCGGCGATGATTCCTACCCCGACGTGCGTGACGGAAAGGTTCGACTCGATCTCAAGGCAGCGCTCCCTCTGCGGGATGCAGCCGAGCTCCATCTGCTCATCCTTAAGCTGTGAGAGGACGAGGAAGAAGACAACGCCGAGCATGACGCTCAGGGCGATGAGCACCACCCCCATCTTTACCTGATTCATGCGGCTGCCTGGGGGCCGTCATCTATAAAAAGATTGTGTTTCATTTGGCTCCGCAGAAAAAGCCTGCGCCTGCGAGCTTGGCCGTTTCCCGCCCGCTTTCTTCGTCGTGCTCTGTGTATTACAAAAAGAAGAGTTTGTTGATGCCTAAAGAAATCACTCCAGCACCGCCTTCACAAACTCATACGCCTCGGGGCAGAATGAAGGGTGCTTGATGAGGATATGGCCGCAGGGGACAACGAGGTGATCGGCTTCTCCCTGTAAGCCCACTGAGCTGGTGAACACCATTCCATCGCCTTGCCCGTCAATGTCACCTGCAATGGTGTAATAGGTAACTGCTCCAAGCGTTTCGTCTTCATTGAGCGCCTGCATGAACTCATGGTTTTCTGAGAGCTCAATGAAGTCAAGATTAAGCCGTGATTCTCCATCTTTAACGAGATAATCGGCAATATCCCCGAAACGGTACAAACCGCCGTGATTCGGCGTGGCAAGCATGATGAATCTCCTTATTGATGTTCGCTCGATGTTCTTGATATAATGCCGGACGACGATGCCGCTCATTGAATGGGCAACAATATCAACCTGCTCAGCTCCGGTGCAGTGCTGTATTCTTGCGATGATGCCGGCAACATTTTGGGCATACTCATATATTTCCAGCAGCTCCAAATTGCCGAAGTAGCTGGCACGGATAACGATAGGGTTGTTTGCGTAGCGAAGTTCAGCACAGGTCGTTGTTGAGGTTAAGAGGCCTTTGTCAACATAGTTCAAGTCTCGGGCTAAATCTTCCTGCATCTCTTTCATGGAAAATTCCGAGATGCGCGGGCTGTACGTTGGGTTGAAACCGTGCAGCAGGATAAGCGGATAGGTGTTTTCCGGAGCAGTGCCTGGGAAGTCTTCGACCGCTGAGCCGATGATTGCGCTTCGTGCCCTGCTCGTGAGGTATTCTGCGTTAAGTGCGATGAGGGCTATGAGCATGATGAGAAATGCTGCGGAAATCACTGTCTTGCGTTTCATTTTTGGCTTCACCGCCCGAACCTTTCCTCTGCGAGCATCCGCCGCATCTTCTGCGCGCTTGCCGCCAGAAACCGCCTATAGTCCGTGCGCATCACCTCGGTGCAGCGCTCGAAGAGCTGTACCAGCGAGCGGTCGCGGAGCTTGGTGGTGAGGAAGCCGAGCGACGAGCGCGTGACGCGGGAGAGCTGGCGGAGAAAGTGGTGGCTGTCATTGCTCTCGCGCAGCTTCCTGAGGAAGAGGAAGCCCTGGAAGTTGTGCGCCGTGCCTTCGATGGTGGTGAAGCGTGCGAGGAATGCGCGCAGCTGCCGCGAGCGGACGATGCGCTGCATGCGCCGCAAATGCTTTTGGCTCACGTTGAAGTAGTTCGCGAAGAGGATGACCGCAGGCATGACCTCCCCGTTGGACAGCGCGCTGCCGACGCTGGTGATGAGCTGCGGGTGCTCTGCCGCAATCAGGTGATCGACGCAGAACTCCATGACGAGATGGGCGGCTTCCTCCTGCTGCAGTGGGCCGATGCTCCTGCGGTAGGCCTTGATGAGGGGCAGGATCGCGGCATGGTTCTGCGCAAGGTAGCCTGCCTTGCCGGTGAGCTGGTGGCGCTTTGTTCGTGCATCGTAGAAGCCGCGGTGGGTGTAATAATCCAGCCCGTGCGGGCGCTCGCCGTGCAGGAGGACTCCCATGCCGAGGTAGCGGTGCTGCTTTCCCGCGTAGCGCAGGAACTCGCGCCCTTCGGTGTGGGTTCGCCGCTCGCTTGCGATGCCAAGGTCGCTGACATCAGGGAGCAGGCTGCCCACGATGAGCAGGTCGCGCTCGCGCGGCTGCAGCTTGCGGTGGGAGAAAAGGCTCAGCGCGACGTGGGCGTGGGTGAGGAGGAACATCGGTTGAGTGAGAATGCTGTCTTATAAATATGTTTTGGGATACAGGCAGGAGCCTAAGCCCCAGCCCACCATCGGCCAGGAATGCCTCAGCTTCAAAATGCCTTACCGCTTTCCCTTTCCATGGGCCGGGTTGGCGGCGAAATAGGACTTGAAGATGTACAGGCTCAGGAAGACGCTCAGAACGACTTGGATGGCCCACCGCAGGATGCCGGAGATGATGGAACCTAATGGGATGAGCGCCAGCATGATAAATAACGGAAGCAGCAGAAGGAAGAGGATCACCATCCCAAAAGAAACGAGCGCCGTGACGCCGAACGTCCCAAGCACGTGCGCCGGGTTCTTCATCGAATAGGAAAAGCTGCGCCTCACCAGCGGAATCGCCTGCCGCTCGCCAAGAGTGATCATCACCGGTGCAAAATACAAGCCAAAGAGAACGAAGAGGAGATAGGCGAGGAAAACAAAGGATATGATCACCCCGTAGACAATCGCAAAAATGCGAAGCTCCAGCAGCAAGCCTGCGATTGCAGGAATGGCAAGCAGCGCAGCCGGCAGCAGGATGAGGATGAAGAACGAAAACAGCTGGAATTTCAGGAGCGGCCAGAAATACTTTCTGCCGGAAGCCATCATCGTTGCGGCAGATGTCTTGCCCGTGAGGCAGGCTTCCTTGCGCATGCCGAGCTCCATCGCGCGGACGAAGACATTGATGAATAAAAGGAGGGGCACCAGAAGAACAAAAAGCGCAACGAGTGTTGCGACGAAACCGGGCAATGCCATGAAGCGGCCGATGCCGGATGAATCGCCGCCTATCACAGAAACAAAATCAGAGAGGGACACTAAAAAAGCAACCATGAGAATGATGGCAGCCAGGCTGAAGAGAAATGTTATGACGGCAGCGCCGATGAGCAGAGGAAGGAACAGCACCGGATTCTTCCGCAGCAGCTTCCAGCTCTGGCCAAGCTCGGAAAAATAGTTGATATTCACGCCTGCGCCCCAGCCGGCGTTTCTTGTTTCTGCGTCGCTGCCTCTTTTGCCGCCTCAGCAGGTGGAGCCTCTTCCCTCTTCTCCGCGAACAGGTCGGTGGAGCCTTCCTTCGTGATCTTGAGGTTGACTTGCGTAATCTTGGGGCTGACCTTTTTGCCCACGACGGTGCGCTTGCGGCGCAGCCCCTGCTGCCGCCTGCCCTTGCGGCTCAGGCCTGAAAAGCCGACGCCCTCATACATGGTGATGCGTTTGCGCGCGAAGCCCTGGATGCCGCGCCGCATGGGGAAGCCTGCAAGGTCGCTTCCGCCCGTGATGGAAAATTCGTACCCGGGAAAGCCTATCAGGTCGCCGGAAACCGATTCGCCGATGTCCTTTCCGAGCAGGTTGTCGGCTTCCTTTCCCGTCACGTCACGCTTGCAGGATTTTCCGGTCTTTGGGTTGCTGATGGTCAGCTTGAAGTCCGCCATGGCGCGCCCGCAGCCCAGCGAATTTATAAAGGTGTCGGTGGGATTTGACGGTTGTTGCGGAAACCCCGCTGCGTTCCGCCGATCATCATCCGTGACCGAAGCATGCGCCTCACTACCCCCGTCAATCTGCAGCATACCCTTGACAGCGGCCAGCTTTTCCGCTACCGTCAGGAAGGCGATGGCTACCGGATCCTGCACGGCAGAGACGCGTTTTTTGTGCGCACGGACGGCAGGCAGCTGCATTTCGACGGCATCACCCAAGGCCGGCTTGCCCGCTTCTTCCGGCTCGGCGACCCTTACACCAGCATCATCAGCCGTCTGCGCAGCGACACGACGCTCCAAATGGCGCTGCAGCAGTACCACGGCCTCCGCCTCCTCCGCCAGGAACCGTGGGAGTGCACGGTTTCATTCCTCTGCTCAAGCGCAACGAATATTCCGCGGATCAAACGTGATATTGGCATGATCGCGAAGACGTTCGGCCGCGAGAAGGGCGGCTTCTTCCTCTTCCCCAGGATCGGCGAGATCGATTCGCTCGCCAGGCTGAAGAAGTGCGGCACCGGCTTCCGTGCGGAGTACATCCATGCAGTCAACACCACCGTGACGAAAGCGTTTTTCCGCAAGCTCATGCGGCTGGCATACGAAGACGCAAAGGCTGCGCTGATGGAGCTGCCCGGCATCGGCCCGAAGGTGGCAGACTGCATCCTGCTCTTCTCCCTTGAGAAGCTCAACGCCTTCCCCATCGACACCTGGACGGAGCGCGCGCTGCGGGAGCACTACCTCAGGAAGCCGAAGGCGACGCATCGCGAGCTGACGGCATTTGCGCAGCGGCATTTCGCACCCTATGCAGGCTATGCGCAGCAGTTCCTGTATCACTGGATAAGACACGAGAAATAAAAGGCACATAATCTTTAAATACTTCCGGCCCTTTGAACAACGTATGAAAGCATTCACCGCAATCGTCCAAAAAGAAGAAGATATGCATGTAGCGAAATGCCCCGAGGTTGGCACCGTAAGCCAGGGCAAAACGATTGAAGAAGCGCTCGCAAACCTCAAAGAAGCAACAGAGCTGTACTTGGAAGAGTTTCCCCTCAAGGAGAAGCCGCATCCCATCCTCACGACGTTCGAGGTTTCTGAGCGTGTCGAAGCTTAAGAATATTTCTGGCAGAGAGTGCGTTAAGATTCTCTGTAACAGATTCGGGTTCTCCGTAGCCAGGCAGAAGGGCAGCCATATCATCCTCAAGAAAGAAACACCGGAAGGAACCATCGGCACCGTTGTCCCGAATCATCACGAGTTGAAGATAGGGACACTCAAAGGCGTTCTGGAACTCGCAAAGGTTGACGAGGAAGAATTCGCGCAGTACCAGTAATGTATGGAATTTCACGAGGTTCGATTTTTCCCTCGATTTCCTCGTGAGGATTTTCCATCGTGAGTGAAGCGAACAGAGCTGGAAAATCCGATAGAGCTGAAATCAGGGCTGGAAAAATCGAATTTGGGTGAGCAATTTTGAGGGGGTTTTGCCCTTTAGAGGAGAGGCTCAAAATTGCGGAACCATAAAATTCCTTTTAGTTTCTCCGACCTACGAGCGAGGACTAAAATTATCGTTAATTAAGTCTCCGAGCGGAGTGGGGAGGACAAGGAACGTAGTGACGAAGAGTTTTTTCTTCACTGGCAATAAACATTAATGCTGGAGTGTACTTAGAAAAATAACAATTAACTTTTTGATACTTTGACGATTTCAATTAGATGTTTAACTCTGGAGATATAGATATAAATTAAAATGATGTAGGCAAGAATTATTGTTGGTTGTTTATTTATCATAAAGAGTGATACTGTTAGAAAAAGTGTTGCTCCATTTAATTTTCTCCATTTTGATGGGACAAATGTATTTTTTGATAATTTTAAACCCCATAAAACAGTAACACCTAGCATGATCAATGGAGGAATGAATAAATAGACGTAAGTCAATGGAATCTTATTTTGGAGTAAGAGTACAATAACAATAGCTCCACCAACCAATCCATCAGCGATAAAGTCAAAATTCTTGCCGAATACAGTTTCGCATTTTAATTTTCTTGCCACAAAACCATCAAAGAAATCAAGAGTTAAAACAATAAGATAAAGAATAATTGAAATTATTGTTTTATTATTTAATAGAAAATAAATGATAGGAATACCGAGAAGTAATCTTACAAAGGTAATCAAATTTGCTGGATTGATTATTTTGTTCATTAAAGTTAACTGTTATTTGATATTGTTATAAAGTTTTTGATTAACAGAAGCATTAATGATAAATTTATGGATGGGGGAAGAAGCGATTTTAAGTGAAGAAAAAATTGAAACTAACGCAGTCTATGCGCAGCAGTTCCTGTATCATTGGCAGCGGCGTAAAGAAAAATAAAGAAAGAAAAAGTGAAAGAGTTACTTCTTTTTCTTCGGCGCATCCATCGGCTTGCAGGGCTTGCCGCAGCACGACGGCTGCTCGCCGGGCATGGCTTCCTCAACGCTCCCGCACATGGTGCATTGGTATTTCATGGTTACACCCCCTCACCTTGACGATGAAAGACGATGCGCTGCGGGATCTTCCCGCTTCTTAAATCTTATCTTTATCTGAGCTGTAAAGTAAACGTCACCTAAAAACGAATACAACCAGTCTCGGACTGGTGGTGCCAAGCGCGCAAGTTTACAACGTGGCCGCGGCGACTCGAGAGCATCTTCTAGTGTACTACTTCTGCCCGTGAATAATCACATGCACAGGCGTTAAATCAAAAGAGCCCACATTTTTGAAATTGTGCCTGCCAAGCAGATCTGTAAATGTTCGCGTTGGAAGAAGTTGGTCCCCGATAAGAGCTTCAAAGAACTGGATACCCCCCATAATTCTCCCAGGAGTGCTCCGCAAGCCTTCTGGCGTTTCGGGGAATGGGAAATCAGAGATAACGAAATAGCCTCCCGGTTTTAGAGCTTTGTAGACATTCGACGTAACCTTTTCGATATCCCTACACTCATGCATGGATATATTGATCGTAATCAAATCAAACTCATTTTCCGAATTGAAATCCTCTAACGTGCTGTGAATCAGACTTACCTTGCTATCAAGGCCTACCCCTTTAAGGTGTTCCGCTGCAAGCTTCAGGGAAAACTCATCGCCATCAAGTCCGCTCAATGTTGTATGTAGATAGTTTTTCATGAACTTTGCCATGGCATTGCCTGTACCGCATGCAAGTTCAAGGACATTCGCCCCGACGCTAAGCCTTTCTGCTAGTCCTGGAACCTTGTTAAGACCGCCTGGAATCAATCTATTGTTAAAGGCCTTTCCTGTATTGCCCACACCTTTGATGAATTCCTGACTGCATTTGTCCCACCACGTGCGCTCACCTGATGCAAAATTTTTATGGAATTGCTCAAACACCTCCGGCTGGGACAGGACTGTAAAAACTCCACCGGTATAAAAAGGCGAATCCGCGTCCAAAAGAAGCATTTGCATCTGAGATGATAATCTATAGACTCCATTCTGATCAAAATCTAGCACCTCCGCCCCGTATGCAGAACGGCACCAGACCTCTACGTAAAATGGGTCTAGACGAGCTGCTGCTGCCAGTTGCTTGGTTGATATGCCGTTCGGGTGCTTGGCTAGCTGGTCGATGAGTCCTGTTCTGATGCCGATATCTATGGTCCTGAATCCAGAATACCCAGCTATTAAAGCGAGAAGTTTGCCTGCCTGAGTTTTGATTTCCTGCTGTTGATTAGCATCCGGTTGCTCCACCATTTAACCCCCCCCAAGGAGAATATGAGGGTATTGCCATGTCATATAGCCACTTCGCACGAGACCGTCTACAAACTGGGTTGCGGCGCTTGAAGATATTCCAAGAGTTTCCGCTATATCTTTAATACTTCTATTTTTGTAGTGTTTGATGATCTTCATGAAAAGGGTTAGGAACCTGAAGTTTTTAAAGGTGTCGGTGCCCGATTGACCTTTTTGCGCCCAAATATAGCCAATGACAGAAATAATCATACAAATCGGTCATTGGCTTATTAGTAAATGACAACTATTTGTATAAAAGCTTTTGTCATTTACTATAGGTGTCGCTAACTTTACAGTTCATCTTTATCTTTGTGAGTCAGGCTTATAGTAAATCGCAATGGTATCTGAACTTTTTCGCTGCGATTTACTATACTGGCAAATCTCCCAAATGTTCAATCATGAAGGAGATTTGCTATTATTTTGCGGAATCGGGATTTTCTTTCAATGATAAACAAAACTAAAGCACAACGCTTATGAACCTGCCGGGCATCCACGGCCGCATGGCCAAGCCCATCTCACGGATTCTCGCAGCGCTCCGCAGGCGCCGGGGGGTTACGATGCTCGAGGAGTTCCGCACACAATACACACCATTCCAGATCCTCGTGTCAACGGTGATGAGCGCGCGGACGAAGGACAGCACGACGCTCCCCATCGCCCGCGAACTCTTCAGGAACTACAGGACGCCTGACGATTTCATCACCCTCCCGGTCAGAAAGCTCGAGAAGCTCCTCTACGGGATCGGCTTCTACCGCACGAAGGCGAGGAACATCAAAAAGCTGAGCGCGCTCATCAACGAGCGGTATCACGGCCGCGTTCCTGCAGAGATGGACAAGCTGCTCGCCTTGCCGGGCGTCGGCAGGAAGACGGCGAACTGCGTTTTGTGCTATGCCTTTCGCAAGCCTGCGATTCCCGTGGACGTGCACGTGCACCGCATTTCCAACCGCATCGGCCTCGTGAAAACGAAAACCCCGGAGGAGACCGAGCAGGCGCTGCTCCGGACCGTTCCGAAAAGGCACTGGCTTGAGATCAACGAGCTTTTTGTCACGCACGGGCAGACCATCTGTTTGCCGAGGAATCCGCGCTGCGGCGCGTGTCCGGTAAGGAAGTGGTGTGATTACTATCAGGATGTGTTTCTGGCGCAAAAGCAATCGTCTTGAGCATCTGCAATCCAATGAAAACCATAGTCATCATCGGCGGCGGGTTTGCGGGCATCTACGCGGCGCGGCGGCTGCTGAAGCGGTTCCCTCATTCGTCGGGTGTCACCGTCACGCTCATCAATCCGAGCAACTACTTTCTGTTTGTCCCTATGCTCCACGAGGTCGCGGGCGGCGGCCTGTGCGGCCATAACCTGATCGAGCCGATCCGTGCCGTCCTGCGGGCCAGGAACTTCCGCTTCGTGCAGGATGTCGCGCTGCGTGCTGAGCTGCGCACGAGGCGCGTGGTGACGCGGCATGAGTCCATCCGCTACGACTTCCTTGTGCTTGCCACCGGCTCGCGGAGCAGCTTCTTCGGCGTCCCCGGAGCGGCGGAGCATGCGCTGACGCTGAAGAGCCTGCAGGATGCGGTCGAGATCAAGAGGCAGGTGATCGGCACGGTTGAGCATGCGCTCTGCCTCACGCAGCGCGACGTGACGGTTGCGCTCATCGGCGCGGGCGCGACGGGGATTGAGCTTGCCTGCGAGCTTGCGGAATTCGCCCGCCAGGCCGCCGCGCGCATTGCGCATCCTTCGATCCGCGTGCGCATCGTGCTGCTGCACCGCGACGGGAGCATCCTGCCGCAGTTCCCGCAGTTCAGGCCATACGTTGAGCGCGCGCTCCGGCGGCAGGGCATCGAGCTGCTGCTGCGTGCGGAGGTTGCGCGTGTCGGGCAGCGGGCGGTGATCCTGGATGGCGGAAAGCGCATCGCTGCCGATGTCATCATCTGGACTGCGGGTGTGCAGCCGAATCCTGTTGCGACACGACCCAATGCTGCCGATGAGCGCGGCTTTTTCGCGGTGAACGAGTTCCTGCAGCTTCCCTCCTACCCCGAGGTCTTCGCCGCCGGCGACTGCGCGTCCGTGCGGCGCGGAGGTGAGCGGCTGCCCATGCTCGCCCAGATCGCGAGCGAGGAAGGGAAGCACATCGCGAAGAGCATCGAGCGCAGCATTCTCAACAGGCCGCTGAGGCCGTTCCGCTACCAGATTCAGGGTATTCTGCTCAGCCTCGGGCGGAAGAAAGGCATCGGCGTCGTGAAAGGCATCCCGGTGCGCGGCTTCCTTGCGTGGTGGCTCATGCGCACGGTCTACCTGTTCAAGATCATCGGCACGGCCAACAAGCTCCGCACGGCGTATGACTGGACGCTGAACCTGTTCATGAAGCGGGACACGTGCCAGCGCTGAGAGCATCACGGAAGCACCGCATGGCTCCTCACCGGCATCAGCCCAAGCTTCCGCCTGAGCAGCGTGAGGCCGATCCACGCGGCAATCGCAGCGAAGGCGCCCAGCGGCAGCGGCGGAGAGACATGCCGGACGCTGCCGGCTTTTATGGCTGCGAGGACCGCATCCTTCGTTTTTGCGCTGTTGATGAGCGAGTGCGTCCTGCTGAACTGCCAGAGGTGGTGGCAGTCGGATGTCCCGACGAGCGGCTTATGATATCTGCGCGCGAGCTTCTCTGCGCGGCGGTTGCGATTCACGAGATGCGTGTGGTAATGGGAGTACTCGATCGCATCGAACAGATTGATGTGCTTCTCGAGCAGCGGACCGAGGCACTGGCCGAACAGGAAGAACGGGTGGGGCGCTATGGTGATGACCTGCTTGCGCCGCCGGAGCATGCGCAGGTCGTTGAATGTCCTGAGGAATCGCAGGTCGTCGTTCGTCACGTTGTAGAGCAGCACATGCCTGCCCTCGATGGTCCGTTCCGCGCCGGGAATCAGCAGGATGCCGCGCTGCCGCGCAAATGCTGCAAGCTCGCTTGAGAAGAGCACATAGTCATGGCAGGTGATGGCGAGCACATCGTAGTGCAGCTTTGCCGCGTGCGCGATGAGCTGCTTTGCCGTGTAGCCTATTTCGTCGCGGGGGTCTTCCTTGACATGGGTGTGGAAGTCGGCCTTGAGCATGGAGCGCTGCTGGCTGCGGCGGTTCAAAAACGTTTCGATTTCTTTGGCGTTATTGAAAAGTTCGCCAAGGTGGCCAGTGTGCGTGTCGGGCTCGGCACGACACCCAGGAGGACGCTGCACGTTCTCCGTGCCGGCGTAAGCGGGACGCCCGCCAGGCTCCAGCTCGATGCCAGTCTGAAAGACTATCCATTCGAGCGTGGCGAACGAGAACTTTTCAATAACGCCGATTTCTTGGACGTTTTTCCCGAGCGCCATACCAGCTAGAGTAGTTTTACCGGACACAAACTATATATAGCGAGGACTCTTTCGACGAAAAAAGAAAAGGACGCAATGGACCACCACACCTGCACTGCCTGCAGCAAGCCATTTGAGACAGCAGACGCGCTCGCCATGCACAATGCCGCGAAGCATCCTCAGCCGTTCACGAAGCCGCTCATCAGCAGGCAGCAGAAGAAGCGCATCGTGTGGGGCGCAATCGCCATCGCCGCCCTTGCCGCCATTCTGCTGCTTGTGTGGGGCGTTCTCAAAGCGCAACAGGACTACCAGACTGTGCCCGCGAAGGAAATCAACATCGGCGGCCACAAGAACCTCCAACTGCACATCCATGCCAACCTGCGCATCATCATCGACGGAGAGGTGCAGCCCGTTCCAGCAAGCATCGGCATCTCCCGCAGCGTGATGCGGCCGCTCCACACGCACGACGCTTCCGGCGAGCTCCACATTGAGGGGCCGACGCCGCGCGACTTCACACTAGGGGAATTTTTCGGCATCTGGGGCAGGACATTCAGCAGCAGCTGCGTCCTCGACTATTGCACCGACAGGGGGAAACTCACCATGAGCGTCAACGGCAAGGAGAGCACCGCATTCGGGAACCATGTCTTGCGCGACGATGACCGGATCGTGATTGAGTACACATCGTTTCCGGGCGAGGCACCGGCAGCGGGGGAAGATGGCAATCGGTGAAGAAGGGCGGCCTGCGCCCGGCGTGGAGCAATCACATTCCATCCTTGTGGAGGAGAGGTGAACTATGGTACTGGCGAACATGATGGGGTACGGGACGATGGGTTCGGGGATGATGGGCTCGTGGAGCTTAGGGCTTGGCGGCGTCCTGCTTTGGCTCCTGCTGCTCGGGCTGGTGGTGCTCGTCTGGCTCTGGGTCGCGAAGCTGGTGAGGGAGCTCTCCAAAAAAAAGAAGTAAGGCAGCACACAGCAGCATAGTCGCCTAAGGAAAGGACAAAATGAGAAAAAGCAGCCGAGCCGCACCCGCACCATGAACCTCCGCCACCTCGGCATTTTCCTTGTTGCGGTCGCGCTCATCTTCAGCCTCCTCACCTATCTCTTCAAGCTCCAGGAGGATCAGCACCTTCAGCAGGCAGCGCTCGGCAAGGGCACCTGCTTCATCAACGGCGAATGCATCTACGAAGAGCGGAGCTTCGCACTCTATCTCATCGCCGGTGCGGTGTCGGCAGTCGCGCTGGCCCTTGGCCTGTATCTGGCTGTTGCCGGCAAGCGGATGGGAGAGCGCAAGGGGGAAGTGCGGGGCAGCCCGCGGCCGAAGGATATTGACCTCTCCCAGCTCGACGCCGAGGAAGCGCGTGTCTGCCAGTTCATCACGGAGCGGAAAGGCTCAGCCTTCCAGAGCGACCTTGTCCGCGAGCTGGGCCTCTCCAAGGTCAAGGTAACCCGCATCCTTGACCGCCTCGAATCGCTCGGCATCCTCGAGCGCAAGCGGAGGGGGATGACGAATATGGTGGTATTGAGATGAATGAGGACGGGATGCAAAAAAGCGGACGCACGGCGGTCTTTCCACCCGCTATCTTCATCCTTGTGCTCGGCGCTCTCATACTGCTGGGCTGGCTCGGCTACCGCTTCGTCTTCCTCGGCGCCGTTGAAAACATCATCATGCCTGCGCGCTTTGAGATCCTGCCGCTGGTCCTCCTCAGCGTGGTGCTCGGCATCGCAGCTTTCCTGAGCCCCTGCGCCTTCACGGTGCTCCCGGCGTATGTGGCGCATCTCCTCACCGCCGGAGAAGCAAAAAAGCTCAGCCGCGGCGAAACGCTGCTCCGTGCAGCTGCTCTTGGCCTTGCCGGCGCGGCAGGGATCATACTCGTGAACATGGTGATCGGGCTTCTCATTGCTGCCCTCGGCGCCGCCGCTCCATTCGCAAAAGACCCGCGCGAAGACGCTGCCATCATCCTCGGCATCCGGGTAGCTGCAGGACTGCTGATCGCCGTGCTCGGTATCCTGACACTTTTCGGCAAGGGCGCCGGGCTTGGCTGGATCCATCGCATCACCGCAGGAAAGCGCTTTTCACGCAGCGTGCTGCTCTACGGCATCCTGTACAATGGAGCTGCGATCGGCTGCACCGGCCCCATCATGCTCGCGCTGGTGCTCTATGCGCTCGCGAACGCCAGCTTTCTTGGTGCGCTGCTTGCATTCGCCGTCTTCTCGCTGACGATGGGGGCGCTGATGGTGATCCTGACCATGCTGGCCGCTACCATAAAGCAGTCGCTCGTCCCGTTTCTCACCGCCGCGGCGCCGCTCGTGAAGAAGCTCGCTGCAATCATCATGGTCGTTGTCGGCCTCGCCATCGCGATCCTCACGCTTGAAGGGAACAGGCTCTTCGTGAGGCTTTTCTTTCCGTTCCTGCCGGGCTGATCGCTGGCGGGCGGGCGCCAATCTGAAAGATTCACCCATCATTAGTCCAGTAGAAAACTCGCCGTCAGCGCCTGCATCAGCATCTCCGAGGCGGTCGCTTCGAGGCTTCGTGCCGAGGAGATGCGTGGCGCTGGCGAGGCTGGGGTGGCGCCCTACGGGCTGCCGAGAGGCGAGTTTTCTACTGAGCCCCATCATTAGTTTGTTTAAATATGGTACGACCATAATTAATCCTCTTTGAATTTTAGTCGCACTATTCGTACAGAAATTGTATTTTTGGAGGTCCGGCGACTGGGCTCCTCCAACCCAGCGGCGCTCCGCGTTCGCAGGCTGCTGAGGCCTTTGACAGACGTGCCGCACGTGCGGCAACCGCCATCACCGTCACCCGGAACAGCTTCCTGCGGTACCGAAACCAGTTTCACGTTACTTATATAAGCCGTTTCGCTCTCCTACCTTCCGATATGGCTCAATCAGGCACGGCCCAGCCGCAGGAGGCTCATCAGCAAAAGCAGCCGCAGAAGACGCTGAAAGTGAAAATAGCCGGCATGACCTGCGCAAGCTGCGAGGTGCTCATCGAGCGGAAGCTCCGCAAGCTGCCGGGCATCAGCGGGGTGCACGTCAGCCACGCACGGGGAGAAGCGCAACTCACCTGCACCACGGAGCCCAGCGCACAGGAGCTGAACGATGCGCTGAATGAGCAGGGCTACACGGTCACCACGCTTGAAGAGACGGGACATAGGCAGCAGGAGGCAGATGAGCCGCACCCTGCAGTGAAAACCGGAAACGCCGGCACGCCCATCAGCCGGAAAAGGGAGCTTTTTGAGATCGGCAAGGTCTTCTTCATCATCGTTGCGCTCTTCATCATCCTCCGGCGGCTGGACATCATCCCCAGCTTCGGCATCTCCGAGGGGATGAGCTACGGCATCGTCTTCCTCATCGGTCTGGTTGCGGCGGTTTCAACCTGCATGGCCGTCACCGGCGGCCTGCTGCTCGCGCTCAGCGCGAAATACCAGGAGCGCTACCCGGACCTCACCGGGCTCCAGCGCTTCAGGCCGCACCTCTTTTTCAACATCGGCCGGATTGCTTCCTACACCCTGCTTGGCGCAGCGGTCGGAGCGCTCGGCTCAGTGCTGACATTGTCACCGCGCCTGACCGGCATTACCACAATCATCGCCAGCCTTGCCATGGTCATCATTGGATTGCAGATGCTCAGGGTCTTCCCATTCCTCAACCGGCTCAGCCTGAAGATGCCCAAGGCGCTCGCCCACAAGGTCTATGACTCCCATGGCAACCAGCACCCGCTCACCCCCTTCCTCTTTGGATCAGTAACATTCTTCTTCCCCTGCGGCTTCACCCAGGCGTTGCAGCTCTACGTGCTCAGCACCGGCAGCGCGCTGACCGGGGCGCTGACCATGCTCACCTTTGCACTGGGAACGCTGCCCGGCCTCCTGTCCATCGGCGCCCTCTCCAGCGCGCTCAGGGGCGCATGGCAGCGCGACTTCCTCCGCGCAGCGGCAGTCATTGTCGTGCTGCTCGGCGTCTTCAACATCGGCAACGGCCTCACGCTGGCGGGAGCGAGCGTTGCGCTGGGCAGCACGCTCACGGGGAGCGGCACGGGTGCAGGAGGCAGCGCAGCGGTTACTAATGGCATTCAGATTGTTGAGATGAGCGTGCGCAGCCTTGACTATGAGCCTGCGGAGTTCACGATCACTCAGGGCATTCCCGTTGAGTGGCGCATTGATGGGCGCGGCGCAGTGGGGTGCGCCCAGGTGATCTCCGTTCCATCGTTGGGCATCACGGACTACCTGCCGCGCGACGCCATAAAGACAATCCGCTTCACCCCCAAGGATGTTGGCACCATCACATTCAGCTGCAGTATGGGCATGGCCGGGCCGGGCAGGTTTATTGTTGTACCAGGCAAGAAGAGCGCAGGCGTGCAGCTTGCGGCGGCGGCAGCTCCGGACGATACGGAGCCGCGGGCCGGGAGCAGAGAGGTGCAGCGGCTGCAGATGGAAGTTTCCCGCGAGCGCGGCTTCTTTCCCAACAGCTTCACTGTGAAGAAGGGCATTCCCGTCGAGCTTGAGATTGACGCGAAAATCCAGCTGGGCGGCTGCATGGGCACGCTGATCATTCCCAAATACAATGTGGCCCACGCCATCCCGCTCGGCAGGAGCACGCTCCGCTTCACACCCACAAAAGCCGGCGTCGTGCCATTCACCTGCAGCATGGGAAGCAAAATGGGCGAGTTTGTGGTGGTGTGATGGCCATGAAGAGGAAACTATGGGGAAGAATGCTTGCGGGAGGAATCTGCACCGCCGCAGTCGCCGTGGCAGCCCTCTACCTGTTCTCAGGCAAGAATGATGCCCGGGTGATGCTCGATGGAAGGGAAGTGCTTGTCCCCCGCGGAAGCGTCCACTGGCACCCAAGGCTCACGATACGGATTGACGGCAGGGAGGTGCTGATCCCCAACAATATCGGCGCAGGAACGGGGCGCATCGTGGACACGCACCTCAGCGGGATGAGTATGTCTCCCACGCACACGCACGAGAGCGATGGCACGCTCCACATCGAAAACCTCAACCCCCTGAGCAAGCCGGAAACGCTGACGCTGGGGTACTTCTTCGAGGTCTGGGGCAAGACGTTCACGCCAGAGTGCATCTTTGATTCCTGCACGGACAAAGGGAAGCTGAAGATGTACGTCAACGGCATGGAGAGCACGGAATTCGGCAGCTATGCCATGCACGATGGTGATGAGATGGTGATAGAGTACGCGACAGCCGGAGGTTGAGCTGATGAAAACGACGATAACGGTCAAAGGCACCCACTGCGCCTCCTGCAAGGCTCTCATCGAAGATGTCTGCAGGGAGCTCCCCGGCGTCACGGCCTGCACGGCCGACTTCAAGACAGGAAAGACAGTCATTGAGCACAACAAGGAGATCGACATGAAGCGCCTCAAAAAGGAGATCGAGAGCCTCGGCGACTATAAAGTGGAAGGGAAATGATGGGGACGGAGCAGAAGCACGCAACACGGCATCCGGTCCTGCTGGCTATCGTCTTCATCGCAGCGCTTGCCTTCTTCCTGAACCTCATTTGGGAGAACGCACAGGCGCCGCTGTACGCGGGCTATGGCAGCTTCCTCCAGCATTTCCTCGCCTGCCTCCGTGCGGTCGCTGGCGACGTCATCATCACCCTGCTGCTCTTTGGCGCGGCAGCGCTCGTGAATAATGGCACCCGCTGGATGCGCCAGTGGAGCCTTCCGACAGCAGCCCTCATCGGCGCAGCCGGAGCGCTCATCGCCGTCCTCATCGAGCTGCACGCCCTTCGCACCGGCCGCTGGAGCTACACAACCTCAATGCCACTCATCCCTCTGCTGAACGTCGGCCTGCTTCCCGTCCTGCAGCTCGCGCTCCTGCCGCTTGCGACGTTTTATATAACAAGCCGCATCATCAGGGTTGGTGCGAAAGCCGGCGCTGCCGCGTTGCTTGCCCCGCCGAGGAGCTTCGCAGAAGGAACGAGGCAACCTCTCGGAAATGCGCACATTTCTGAGATGCCAGAAATCGCGGATTTCTGTCATGAAGCGCGACGAAGGAGCGCGAAGCTGAGGAGCGGACTGCGGGGCTCCGCGGCAGCGCGGAAAGGATTTCGCACCAACCAAAGAATGACCCACACGCAGGAGAACCCCAACCAATGAAAACCCTCACCTTCCAGATCGTCGGCATGCACTGCGCGTCCTGCTCAATCCGCAATGAGCGCAGCCTGAAGAAGATCGCAGGAGTCAAAAGCGCGGCAGTGAACTTCGCCACCCACAGCGCCACCGTCGAGTTTGACGAGGCGCAAGCGACGGAAGCCCAGCTGCACGACGCCATCATCAAGAACGGCTACAAGGTGCTGACGCAGCAGCTCGCGCACAACCACCACGAGGAATCGCGAAAGGAGCTTCGCACGGCAAAAAGGAAAGCGGCCATCGCCCTCGTGCTCGCTGCTCCCGCGCTGCTGCTTGCCATGCTCTCCGTCGAGCTGCCTGGCACGCTTCTCGGCACCAATGTAAGCATATGGCTCCAGGCGCTTCTCAGCACCATCGTGATCCTGGTCATCGGATGGGAATTCCACGCCGGCATGCTCCGCCAGCTCCGCATGCGCGCCGCAAACATGGACACGCTGATTTCTCTCGGCACGCTCGCTGCCCTTTGCTACAGCTTCTGGGCGCTCGCAACCAGCAAGCCGGACCTCTACTTTGAGACGGGCGCAGTCATCGCAGCGCTGATCCTGCTCGGGCGCTACTTTGAGGCGCGCAGCCGCGGCCAGGCAAGCGAGGCGATTGAGAAGCTGCTCCAGCTCGGGGCGAAAACCGCTCATCTGCTTATCAAGGGAAAACAGCGCGACATCCCGATCGAGCAGGTAGCGGTTGGAAATATCCTGCTGGTCAAGCCCGGCGAGAAGATTCCGGTGGACGGGAAAGTGGCCAAGGGGGCCTCAAGCATCGATGAGTCCATGCTCACCGGAGAAAGCATGCCTGCCGCGAAAAAACCGGGCGATGACGTTTTCGGCGCAACGATCAACATCAGCGGCGCGCTCACCATGCGGGCGACCAAGGTCGGCCAGGACACCGTGCTCGCGCAGATCGTGAAGATGGTCGCAGAGGCGCAGACGAAGAAGGCGCCGATCCAGAAGCTCGCGGACCGCGTCTCCGGCATCTTCGTGCCTGTTGTCCTGCTCATCGCGCTGCTCACCGCCGGCGTCTGGTATTCCTTCACCGGCAGCGTCGCGCAGAGCCTCATCCCCGCGGTTGCAGTCCTCGTCATCGCCTGCCCCTGCGCCCTTGGCCTTGCGACGCCGACAGCCATCATGGTCGGCACCGGCCTGGGGGCCAAGCACGGCATCCTGATCAAGAACGGCGAAGCCCTTGAGAAAGCGAAAAAGATCGATGTGGTGATCTTCGACAAGACCGGCACGCTCACGGAGGGCAAGCCGCGCGTCACCGACGTCATCCCGCTGGCGCCCGGGACCGATCACCTCAGGCTGCTCGCGCTCGCAGCAAGCATCGAAGCGCTCTCCGAGCACCCGTTAGCGCAGGCGGTTGTCAACGCAGCGAAGCAGAAAAAGCTCCGCCTGCGGGAAGCGGGAGGCTTCGAGAACCTCGCCGGGCGGGGCGTCACGGCAACGCTCGGCAAGGACCGCATCGTCATCGGAAGCCCCCGCCTTGTGCAGGAAAAAGGCGTCGCGCTGAAAGCGGCAAAAGCGAAGCTCGGTGAGCTCGAGCGGCAGGCGAAGACGGTGGTCGCGTGCGTGAAAAACAGGACACTCCTCGGCCTGATCGCCATTGCCGACACGCTGAAGGAAGATGCCGGGCAGGCCGTTTCCCAGCTGCAGGATGCGGGCATCCGGACGGTGATGATTACCGGCGACAACAGGAAGACTGCCCATGCGATTGCGCAGCAGCTTGGCATCACCGAGGTTCTTGCCGAGGTGCTTCCCGGAGAGAAAGCGGCCAAGCTCAAGGCATTGCAGCGGAAAGGCCTGCACGTCGCATTCGTCGGCGACGGCATCAACGACGCGCCTGCCCTTGCGCAAGCTGACCTCGGCATCGCCATCGGCACCGGCACCGACATCGCGATTGAAACCGGCGACATCGTGCTGGTCAAGGGCCATCCGCTCAAGGTGGTCGAAGCGCTGAGGCTCTCAAGGCTCACCCTCCGCACCATCAGGCAGAATCTCTTCTGGGCGTTCATTTACAACATAATAGGCATCCCCCTTGCAGCATTCGGCCTGCTCAATCCCATCATCGCGGGCGGGGCCATGGCGTTCTCGAGCGTCAGCGTCGTGGGCAACAGCCTGAGGATCAGGAGAAGAAAGCTCTAGGGGAGAAGGGAATAGTAAATAACTCTCACGAATCACACCAGAGGAGCTTCTCCTTGCACCGGCGGACGCACAGTTTTTTAAATACACGGCGCCGCGCGCTGCCTATGGGTGACCCGCAGGAGATTTTTGTCAAACGGGAAGCTGTCTCAGATGCGCGTTTCGGGTGCATCCCCCGGGAGCGGCCGGTCGGGGAGCTGATCTCCTTCGGTGTCATCAACCTTGACAAGCCTCCGGGACCGACAAGCCATCAGGTGAGCGATTATGTGCAGCGGATTCTCGGAGTCGCCTCAGCAGGGCACTCCGGCTCCCTTGATCCGCAGGTGACGGGCGTCCTTCCCATCGTCACGGAGCGCGCCACGCGGCTGTCGCACGTGATGCTCAAAGGCGGGAAAGAGTATGTCGGTGTCATGCACCTGCACAAGCCAGTGCCGGAGGAGCGGCTGCGCGCAGCGGTCACGGCATTCACCGGCAAGATCACCCAGCTCCCTCCGCTGAAGAGCGCGGTGAAGCGGCAGCTGCGGGAGCGCGAAGTGTATGCGTTTGACCTCCTCGAATCCAATGGGCAGGACGTGCTGTTCCGCGTTTCGTGCGAAGCGGGGACATACATCAGGAAAATTTGCCATGACCTCGGCAGATCGCTCGGCATCGGCGCGCACATGGCTGCCCTGCGCAGGACGCGCGTGACGACGTTCCGCGAAGCGGAGAGCGTCACGCTGCACGACCTGCAGGATGCGCTCGTGCTCTGGAAGGAAGAGGGCAGCGAGAAGTTCATCCGTCACTGCGTGAAGCCGGCGGAGCGCGTCGTGGAGCACCTCCCGAAGGTGTGGGTGCTTGATTCCGCGGTCGAGAGCATCTGCCACGGGCGCGCCGTCGCGGTTCCGGGGATCAGCAGGCTGACAACGCTCGCGCCAGGCCAGCTGGCAGCCATCATGACGCTGAAAGGCGAGCTGGTCGCGCTCGGGCCTGCGCAGATGAGCCACGAGGACGTGCGGAAAAACGAGAAGGGGATCGTGGTGAAGACGCACAAGGTGTTTATG
>CAYYLB010000006.1:33756-35927 GCA_964472345.1 uncultured Methanosarcinales archaeon | reverse complement strand
TCTAATTACGTTCGTACTTCTAATTAGTGCGTTTACGGTATTGAGATAGAATGTTGATTTGTCAAAATTCAAATACTAACACGACATTATGGTAGGCTGCGATAATTTCTTAGGGTATGTGAAATTTGAGCCAAGTAATGATTTATTATCTAAATCAAAAAACTTACAAAACATTTACATTGACAGTGAGTATTACATTGAAGTCGGCTCTAGCTCGGAGAAGAGAAACTGGTTTGTAAAAGATAGCAATATTGATGATTTAGAGGCATTAAAAACCACTTTGGATAAAAATTCGGAAACTTATTATGTGATAAGCAAACCCCAATCCAAGTTAGATCTACAGTTGAAAAATCCTACAACTCAAACATTTGATAAGGTTGTAATAACTTTAAGAGATTCTGAATTAAATAATGTTGAGTTCTCTAAAAACAATGTGAAGCTTGAACCAAGAACCATTAAAGACAATTTTAGTTACACCTATCTTTTTGACCAAAAAATTTCCACAGATAATCTTAGAATTCAAATCCTTTTTGATACTATACTAAAAGTGGCGGAAATAGAATTTTTTGACAGCAATAACAAGAACACCATTTATTTCTTCGTTAATGATGAATGTGATCGTACTTATAAATTATATTATGGTGATTTTGGGGGAAGTTTGGTTACTTCCAAACGGCACGATGCAGGAAAAATACTTGTTGCTACATTATCTAAAGAAAAACTCAACCCGGGCTATAACAGAGATTTTGATGAGGATGGTGTCATCAATGAAAATGATAATTGTATTTCCACTAAAAACAGTAATCAGAAAGACATAAATTATAATGGCATAGGAGACGCTTGTGAGGATTTTGATAATGATGGAATTGTTAACACAGAAGACAATTGTCCAAATGAGCGCAACGCTAATCAACTCGATATAGACAAAGATGGAATTGGTGATGCTTGCGACTCTGTTGATAACCGACTTAGCGAGCAAAATAAATGGTTTTTCTACCTATTTGCCATTATCATTGTAGCTTTGTTTGGTTTTATAGGATATAAATTGTTTAAGAAGAAGTAAAACTGCCAAAAAACAAAAAACATTTAAACCCCCCATCCGCCCCCGAAGCGCATGACCCTCCTCCTTGTCATCGCCATCACCGCGGCTCTCTGGGCGCTGTTCTTCCTCGAGCGCGAAGTGAGGCCCCAGTTGCTCGAAGATCGCTCCCTCCTGCTCATCTTCCTCGGCATGGTCATTTCCCTGCGGGCCATGATCACCGATCACCTGCATGTCCAGCCGCCGTTCGGTGCGCTCGCGGCAGCCGGCCTCGTGCTCTTTGTGCTTGGTGTCATCATCCGCATCGTCGCGCGCAGGACGCTCGGCCGCTTCTTCACCTATGAGCTCACGGTGAAAAAGGAGCACCGCCTCGTCACGCATGGCATCTACCGGTCTATCCGGCATCCGCTCTACACCGGCATCCTCCTGCTGTGGTTTGGCGCCGCTCTCGCGCTGCAGAGCCTGATCGGCTTTTTGCTGGCGCTTGCGCTGCTCGTGCCTGCGCTCGCAGCGCGCATCAGGAAAGAAGAGGCGTTCCTTGGTGCGCAGTTCGGGGCCGAATATCGTGGCTACATGAAGCGCACCCGGCGGCTGGTGCCGTTTGTTTTCTGACGCATCGCTCCCCGTTAATTCTTCAGGAAATGAGCGCGGCGCACCGCCCTTCAACGCACTTTATCTCCCCTTGATTGCAGTCGAGCGTCCCCGGCTCACAGACCTGCGTGCAGAAGCTCCCGCTGCAGTCCGGAGCAAACGCCTTGCTCACCGCCTCCCGTGCGTGGCAGCAGCTTGCAGGGACGCAGTCCGCATCAGCCTGGCAGGAGCTTTCTGGGGGTGGAGCATTTTCTTCAGGCAGCGGGGGAACCGGAGCGCACGCGCTGATGATGAGTGCGGTGAGCAGAATCCCGGCAAACTGCGCCGCCGTCAGCGTGCCAGCCCACTTATTGTTTCCCATACATCCCCCATATCTCCCTGCTCGTCGTCGCCTGCTCGGGCTTCTTGTCATTGCGGAAGCGCAGCAGGCGCGGGAAGCGCAGCGCAAGCCCCGTGCCGCCCTTTTCAGCGCAGGTATGCAGCGGGCTCCGTGTCAGCTCAGCGCCGAGCACCTCGACCACGAGCGCGGGCTCGAACCAGG
>CAYYLB010000006.1:0-33656 GCA_964472345.1 uncultured Methanosarcinales archaeon | reverse complement strand
GGTGTCGCGCAGCTCTTTCGCGTACTCGCGCTTCCACTTGATCCAGAGATAGCCGCGCCTGCCCGCCTGATACGCACCATGGGGATCTTTCGCGATGATCCCCTCGGTTCCGCGCTCGACGCATTCGTTGAAGAAGCTCTCGATCTCGTCACGGTCATCCGAGAGCGTTTTCCTGGCGAAGCGCAGCACCCGCGTTTCCTTCCCCACAAGCCTGCGCAGCGCTTCCTGCCGCTCATTGTAGGGTGTGCGCAGGAGGCTCCTCCCATTCACGTAAAGGACATCGAAAAGGAAAACGGCGACCGGGATCTTCTTCTGATAGGCGGCGATGTCATGCTTCCTGCGCCGCTGCATGAGCGTCTGGAAGGGAAGCAGCCCGCCTTTTGGGCCGAGAGGGACGATCTCCCCTTCGATGATGAACTCACTTTTCAGCTGTCCGGCTGCCGCAGCAAGCTCAGGGAACTGTCCGGTGACGGTGTCCATGCGGCGGGAGAACAGCGTCACACGGCTGCCCTTCTTGTGGATCTGCACCCGCTCGCCGTCGTACTTCTCCTCTGCGGCAACGCCGGCGGGCATGCGCTCCATGATTTCCCTGATGGACGCTGCGCGCTGCGCGAGCATCATCTTGACCGGCCGGCCTACGCGCACGCCGATGCTGCCGATGCTGCGCATTCCGTTGGCTGCGAGCGCCGTTGCGAGGATGCCAACATCAGGGCAGATGTTATAGGCGTGCTCGAGCTGCGCCTTGCTTTTCTTGCCGCCGGTGAACGCGATGGAAAGGCTGTCGAGCACTGTCATGTCAGCGACGCCAAGGCGGAGCGTTCCAAGGACGATCCGTGCGAGATATTTCGCTTCAATGGGGGAGGCGCGCCGCATCAGTGCCGCGAGCTCGCTGATCTTGCGCTCCTGGCTTCGCTCGCCATGCGCGGCTGCGATCGCGTGCAGGCGCTGGAAAACCTCCTGGATCGTGAGCTTTCCGCCCTTGCCCCTGAGATGCGCTGCGGCGACCATGCCCGCATCGCCGAGCTTTCTGAATGCCTCCTGGGCGGTTTCCTCAGATATGGCGGAAGCGGCAGCGATGCTCCTGAGCACCATCTTTTCCGCCATGCCAAAAACAACGCCTTCGTAGGCGGACGCGATGCTGCCCAGGGTGAGGTAGCACGCTTTCCCGATCTCCTGCGGCGGCACGCGCCTGAAGAATGCGGAGAGGAGCTCCCGCAGCCTGTTGCCGGAGCTGGTCTGCCCGAGCTGCTCAAAGACCTCCACGAGGCGCTGGAAGAGCATGGCAGCAGGAGAGGGGCATCTCTTATAAACATTATCAAAAATAAAAAAGAACGCAGCCGCTCAAAACATGCCTGTGCGCTCCGCGCGCGTTAGAAGCCTTTCTTGTTCCGGTAGCAGTCCCTGCAGTAGACAGGCCTGCCTTCCGCCGGCTTGAATGGCACTTCACATTCGGCGCCACAGTCAGCGCAGGTTGCCTTATGCATTTCACGGGGGCCCCTTGAGAAGCCGCCACGTCCTCTTCCGCCTTCCATAGTTGTTTCCTCCTCACAAACCACCCATAAGAAGCTTAGCCCCTTACGGTGTTTTTCCGCCTCCAGCAGGGGGTGGTTTATAAAGCTTTGGTTTTTGCCCGCAGAAAGGTTTAAAAAATCACGCGGAATCATACAGCCTATGTGGGAAAAGAGGCAGGACAGGAAGAAGACCATTGCACTCATTGTTGCTGCTGTTCTTGCGGTTGCGCTGCTCGCGATCTTCATCATACGGCCGGGCGTCATCGGCTACAGTGTGTACCGGGAGGCGAAGAGCCTCGACCTTTCGCTTGCGGAGTACGGCGCGCGTGTCAGCGAGCTTGAGCAGGATGCGCTTGAGGCGAACACGGACCTGAGCTATTGCAAGGAGTTCAACCAGAAGCTGCTCGCCGATGCCGAGCGGATAACCGCGGAGCTGTCGAGCTGCCAGAGCGCGCTCGGTGAAGGGCAGAAAGCCGCCGGGCAGCTGCAGGAGGAGCTTCAGCAGCAGAACGAGCAGAACACCGAGCTGCAGACCAGCTATGCGCAGCTCGTGGCCAATGCGGCGAACAACATCTGCTGCAAGGCGAAGGTGGACGATCCCCGCATCGACTCCTACAAGGTGGAGAACAGCAGGATCAGCTGCGTGAGCGGCGGGACGCTGCGGATTTCGTGCTGAGCTTCTTCACTAACTTTTCCATCCTGTCCGCCGCCTGCCCGATCTTTTTGTAGTCCGTCGCGTAGCTGCAGCGGATGTAGCCTTCGCCGAACCTGCCGAACTCGCTTCCCGGGACGACGGCGACCTTGGCTTTCTGCAGCAGCTCTCGCGCAAAAGCACGGCTGTCGCGTGCGAGATGCCTGATGTTGGAAAATGTGTAAAAGGCGCCGCGCGGCGTTGGGGTCGATAAGCCCATCTGGTTCAGGCGCGCGACAATCAGGCGCCTGCGACGGTCATATTCGCGCACCATCGGCCCGATGTACCTCTGTTGGTTCAGCGAGAGCGCTTTGATGCCGAGGAGCTGCGACAGGGTGGGAGCGCAGATGGTCGTGTCAACGTGGATGCGCGTCATCGCGGAAATCAGCTCTTTCGGGCCAACTGCGTAGCCGAGGCGGAAGCCGCACATGGCATAGCTCTTGGAGAATGTGTAAAATGAGACCACACGATCCTGCATGCCGCTGAAGCTGCCGATGGAGAGGTGCTTCGCATCGTCGTAGGTGATCTTCTCGTACGCCTCGTCGGAGAAAATCATAAGGTCATGCTCGACCGCGAGGCCCGCAAGCTCTTCGAGCACGTTCCGGCGCAGCACGGTCCCGGTCGGGTTTGCCGGGGAGTTGATCACGAGCACCTTCGTCTTCTTGGGCTCGATCGCTTTCTTCACGCTGTCGGGGTTGACGGCAAACCCTTCGTCCTCCTTCAGCTCGACAAAGACCGGGGAAGCGTCGACCAGCTCGGCGGCCGGCAGATAGGACATGAAGCTCGGGCTGGGGATGAGGATCTGCTCGGACACGTCGAGTGTCGCCATGCACGCGATGAGCAGCGCTTCCTGGCTGCCGTTGGTGACGATGATGTTGTCCGGCACTGCCTGGATGCGGTTGTCTTTCCTGAGTTTCCTGCAGATCGCCTCGCGGAGCGCGCGGAAGCCGCCTGGGGGAGCGTAATGGTTGACCTTGTGGGCGATCTTCTTCGTGTAATCAATGAGAGGTTTCGGCAGCGCAAAATCAGGCTCGCCGGGGCCGAGAGAGATGATGTCATGCCGTTCCGCGGCGATGTCAAGCAGCTGGCCGATGACCGCGTCCGGCAGCTCAAGCTCGCGCTCGGAGAGGTGGGGCATGAGAGAAGGAAGGGCCTATCTGCTTATAAAGAATGGTGTTCACGCATCGGCTGAGAAGACAAATCCGCTTGAATAGACTACTTCAAACGGTTTCACGGCGTAGCGGCATGGGACTCCGTGAAGTGCCGGAGAAGCTTCCTCCAAAATCCTTTCCAACGCCGCCGCTGCAGCTCTTCCTGTTTCAACAGGTGTTTTGCCCTTTCTGTGGGGCATCCATGCGATGAGCACATACTGGAACCCCGTATCGCTGTTGCCGGTAAGGTTTGTGTCTAGTGGAGCATCCTCCAGCCGCTTCGCTCGCGCGAGGCTCGCCCCTTCAAGAACGGCTGACAGATCAGGATTCCTCTTGAAGAACCCACCATCATAGATATCAATAGCGAACGCTTTAGGAAGATCAAAGTGCTCCCGGGCAGAATCAAGCGCTTTTTTGAGCGTTTCATGGGCGCCCTGGTAGCTCAACAGTCCGTACGCCTCAAACTGCACTTCATGAAGAGTGACTGCATCCGTCGTTCCAACCGTAACCTGCATGGTTTCTGTACCACATCATTCGCTTTTAAAATTTTCCAAAGTAAAGGCTCCAAGAGCCGCAAGGCGGACACCTTGTGCTTTTCTCACGGCTGATTCTCACGAAACTCGTGCCGTCCGCTCCGGAGAACATTTAAAAAGCTGACGGGTTCCAAGCTCCTTATGGTCCTCGAAAAGCTCGGCGAATCGCTGAAAGGCACATTGCAGAAGATAGCGAACGCGCTGTTCGTGGACGAGTCGCTCGTGAAGGAGCTCGTGAAGGAGATCCAGCGGGCGCTTCTCCAGGCCGACGTGAATGTCCAGCTCGTGTTCGACCTGACCAATGGCATCAAGGAGCGCGCCCTGAAGGGAGAGACGCCTGCCGGCCTCACGAAGAAGGAGCACCTGATCAACATCGTCTACGAGGAGCTTGCGAACTTCCTCGGCAGGGAGCCGCGCGAGCTCGCCCTCGCAAAGAAGCCGGCCAAGCTGATGCTCGTCGGCCTGTTCGGCAACGGCAAGACGACCACTGCAGGCAAACTGGCGAAATTCTACAAGAAGCGCGGCTACAAGGTTGCGCTGCTGCAGACGGACACCTGGCGCGCAGCGGCCTACGAGCAGCTCGAGCAGCTCAGCAGGCAGGTGGGCGCTGACTTTTATGGCCTGAAAGGCGGGAAGGACGCGGCGGGCATCTACCGCACGTTTGAGGAGAAGCTTGCGGCCTACGATCTGGTCATCATCGATACGGCAGGCAGGGATGCGCTGAGCAGCGAGCTGATAGGCGAGCTGAACAGGCTGAATGCTGCGGTTCGCGCAGACGAACGCCTGCTGGTCATGTCCGCCGATCTCGGCCAGGCGGCGCAGGCCCAGGCGAAGGCATTCCACGACGCCGTTCAGGTCACCGGCGTGATCATCACGCGCCTTGACGGGACGGCGAAAGGCGGCGGGGCGCTGTCAGCCTGTGCAGTGACGCAGGCGCCGGTCCTTTTCATCGGCGTCGGGGAGAAGCTCGACGAGTTCGAAGTTTTCGCTCCGAAGCGCTTTGTGTCCCGCCTGCTCGGAATGGGCGATATCGAGACGCTGCTCGAGAAGGCGAGAGAGGCGGTCCCGGAGGAGAAGGCCGAGGACCTGGGCAGGCGCTTCCTGAAGGGAGAGTTCAACCTGCTCGATCTGTACGAGCAGATGGAAGCCATGGGAAAGATGGGCTCGCTGCGCAAGCTGGTGGAGATGGTCCCCGGCTTCGGCCAGCTCAAGATGCCGAAGGAGCTGCTCGACGTGCAGGAAGGGAAGCTGAAGAAGTGGCGCTTCGCCATGGACTCGATGACGAAGGAAGAGCTTGAGGAGCCGGACATCATCAGCGCGCCGCGCGTCGAGCGGATCGCGCACGGCTCAGGGCTCAGCACGAGCGAGGTGCGCGACTTGCTGAAGCAGTACCAGCAGGCGAAGAAGATGGGCAGGATGCTCAAAGGCCGGAACATGGGCAAGCTGATGAAGCAGCTCGGCGGGAAGCTGCCGGCGGGGTTTGATCCGGGGATGCTGGGCGGGTGAAATGTGGGCCTCTTGCGGGCGCTTCTGCACCTGTTTTCCAAATGGCACGTGATCGAAAATAAATGCGCAGATGTAAAAAATGGTGAAAGTGCTTGAAGTGAGGGACAAGTCGGGAAGGCTTATCTCCCTCTCACGGGAGCGCCTGCGACATATCCTTGCACACCCCGAGATGACGAACCAGGTAGAACAGATAACAGAAACGCTGCTGAAACCGGATACACTCATCCCGTTCGAGTACGATTCCGCGGTGCATTTCTACTTCAAGTATTTCAAAGAAAGGAGAAAGTACCTGTTTGTTTCAGTAAAATATTTAAACGGCACTGGCTTTGTCATTACCGCATATTATACTGATAAGATACGATGAAAAAACAAGATGAAAGGGAAACTTCAGATCTATTACGATGAAGGAGGAGATTTCCTCGAGCTCCATATCGGCCCTTACGCTCACGGCTACTTCAAGAACCTTGGCGAAGGCATCTTTGAGCGCATTGACGAGAAAACGGGCGCGGTGACCGGCATCGCGGTCATGGGCTTCAGGAAACGGACGAAGAGCCTGAAAGAAGTGGAGATTGATCTGCCGGTAGAGATGACGCTGGTGGCGTGAGCGATGCGGCTGCATTTTTTTCATCCCTGCAAATTCGGGAACCGGCCGGCGGGGTTTGATCCGGGGATGCTGGTGACGTTAACGAAAGAGCGTCGGCATTACCAAAACGGATAAACTAGTTTCCATCAAAAGCTATATAAATTAGTTATACTTTATGTTTAAATATGATTGAAGTCGAACTTAAAGGATGGGGAAATTCTGTGGGTGTGATCCTCCCCGCAGAGCGGCTGAAGGAGCTTGGGCTTAAGGAAGGGGATAAGATTAATGTCGATATTGTGAGAAAGAAACGCATTGACGGATTTGGCGTTTGCCGGGGCGCCTCGCCTTTTGAGGAAGAGAAAGAAGGACATGGGGAGATGTGGTGACGCTTTACCTCCTTGACAGCTACGCCTGGGTCGAATATTTCATGGGCTCAGGGAAAGGCGAGAAGGTGCGGGTGTTGTTTGCTGCTGAGGGCAACGAATTTTTAACGGCGGAATGTTGTCTTGCAGAGATCAAGGGCTGGTCGCTCAGGGAGAACCGGCCTTTCGAACAGCTCTTCAGGATCATTCGGGCCAATTCCCGCATCGTTGCCGTCACGGAGCATGACTGGATCGATGCTGCGCAGGAGCGCCATGAGCAGCGGAAAACACAGCCTGATTTTGGCCTTATCGATGCGGTGCTGCTGGTGAAACAGAAGGAATTCAACGGCACCATCGTGAGCGGGGACAGGCACTTTGAGAAACTGAAGGGTGTCGTTTTTCTGAAGTGATCGTTGTTGAGAAGCTGTCACTTCATCATGAAGGGGATTCCTTCCCGGATCGGGTACGTTTCCTTGCATCCGGTGCAGTTCAGGCTTTTCTGGCCTTTTTCGGGCTCGAGGCGGCTCCGGCACGCTGGGCAGGCAAGCAGGTCGAGCAGCTCGTTGGTGAGGGCCATTACCTATAACCTATGCAGGAATGGTATTTAACCTTTTCGTTTTCTCCAAAAAACACCGAAAGGTTTATATATAAGTGACGCCAGAAGTATATAAAATTAATTGTACACTGGGACATAACAATTCCAGTGGTAATGATCCGGGTGCCGGGGGCCCGGATGAGGGTGCATACCATGCCAATCCTTCGCAAAGCGATAAAACAGTGCCAGGAGTGCGGCGGCGAGAACCTGTTCCGCAACGTGGAACGCGGGGAGATCGTCTGCCGGGACTGCGGGCTTGTTCTTGAAGAGAAGATGATCGACTTCGACCAGGAATGGCGCGAATTCGACAGCGAGGAAGGCGAGAAGCACCGCCGGGCAGGAGCGCCGACCACCTACACGCAGTTTGACCGCGGGCTGGGAACAGAAGTCGGGCAGCGCTCTGACATCTACAAGCTCGGATCGAAAAAGGACAAGAACAAGTTTTTCCGCCTGCGCAAGTGGCAGTACCGCATTTCGACTGCGATTGAAAGAAACCTGAAAGTCGCGCTCGCAGAGCTGAAGCGCGTCAGCTCGTTCCTGAAGCTGCCCAAGTCCGTGGAGGAGGAGGCGGCGCGCATCTACACACTTGCGGTGCAGCGCGGGCTGGTGCGCGGGCGCAGCATGGAATCGGTGGTCGCCGGTGCGCTGTACGCCGCCTGCCGCAGGCATGAGGTGCCGCGCACGCTCGATGAGATGAGCGAGGCCTCCGGCATCGAGAAGAAGGAGATCGGAAGGACGTACCGCTTCGTGACGCGCGAGCTGGCGATCAACATCCTGCCGAGCAATCCTGCCGATTACATCCCCCGCTTCGCGTCAGAGCTGAACCTGACGGCCAAGACGCAGAGCCGCGCGGTCGAGATTCTTGAGCATGCACGCAGGTGGGAGCTGACCAGCGGGCGCGGGCCGACGGGCATCGCGGCTGCGGCATTGTACGTGTCCAGCCTGATCCACGGCGAGAAGCGCACGCAGCGCGAGGTTGCCGATGTCGCCGGCGTCACCGAAGTCACGATCCGCAACCGCTACAAGGAGCTGATCAATGAGCTCAAGCTCGCCAAGGAAGTCGATAAGAAGAACAAGAGCAGCGGGAAGAAGAAATAAGCGTCGCCTTGTGGTTTCTTATGCCTTACGATTGAAATGGGTGGATGTTGAGGTAGTAAGAATACATTGCAAACATCTTTTCTAAAGTTTTTTCCCCTTCCTTTCCACCGAGAAGGAGGATTTTTCCCTCAGGCTCCTCAGGTTTTTCCCCTCCGCAAAAGGGAATATCAATTGTTTCACCAGGGTTTTTTACTTGACGGAGTATTGTTCCTTCTCTATCAACCAGCGATGTGAGCCTACCGCTCTCACTCCCGTGTATGTAGATACCACTATCCCTTGAATATGCAAGCCGTCCATGGTCCCTGCTTATGCCGGCGGTTGCATCAATATGTGGGATGATGATACGGTTCCCATTAAAATACGGAAAGCTTTGTTGCACAAATAGTATACCTCCCGTGAGTAAATATTCCTCCCCATCATTTGCTCTCCCTATGCCCATATGTCGAGAAAATGGAGCACGAAGAAGGTGGTCGTTCAAGTGTACGCTTCCTCTCTCGATATAGAATGTTCCCACATCGACGACATACAGGTGAGGGACTGCCATCCGCCTCAGGCTTTTCCCTCTTCCATTTAAATCTTTCTATTTTTTATTACTATATTGTGGTATCATATAGGCTCTTTGCCGCGCGTGGCATGAAACAGAAACAATCGCTGCCCAAAACCCACTCCGCTTCTTATTCGGCTCAGCTCGCAGGACACCCTTTCACGGTTCGCCCCTTGCAGCCGCTCGCCAACGTTTCCGGGTTCGCTACAGCTGCTCCATTCACTACAATAGCCAGAGCCCAGCAATCTCAGGCAGGGATGATTCGCATGCCTTTCTCTTCAGGAATTATTGCGACTTCTTTTTCATCTTTCAGGTGATACCTCTCAACTAACTCCTTGGGTATCCTCAGCCCTAAGCTCATGCCCCACTTAGAAATCTTTGCATGAAACCTTTTCATCGTCCTGTATTTTTCCGCAACCGTGTGTAGCTGGCTCATATCAAGAATTTCCTCTCCACATTTATCACACTTAAAATAAGTGTACTCAAATCCTTCCGGGGTTTTGGCTCGTAATTCCTTCATCGTCCCTTTACATTCGGTACATCTTTTCATTTTGAACTCCATGCAGCTCTTGATATTATTTGATATCACAAGATATATTTAAATATTCCGCTTTTTTGTGCAGCGCGCGTGGCACGAAACAGAAACAATCGCTGCCCAAAACCCACAATCTTCCCCTTCTTCACCTGCACCCTTTCCTTCCGCAGCAAGGCAATCTTCTTCTTCACGCCGTGCGCAAATCCGCCGATGCTCCCGTCGCCCGCCACCACCCGATGGCACGGAACCGCTGGAGCATATGGGTTCCTGTTCAGCGCGGCACCGACCGCACGGTAGACCTGCCCCCTGCCGCCGAGCGCATCGCCGATGGCCTTGTACGTCGTGACGCGTCCGCGCGGGACTTTCCTGCAGAGCGCGTAGACCTTTTCCTGGAATGCGGTGCTCATGTGAGGAGCGCGCTGAGGGTTTCCAGCCTTTTCCTGCCCGGCTGCCATTTATACCGCCTTGCGGCTTCGCGCAGCGCCTGCGGCGTGAAGGTGAACCCTTTCCGTGCGAGCAGCGGCTGCAGCCTGCAGAGGTACTGGACAAACTGCGTGACGTTCTGCGGTTTTGCCGTGCGGTGCGTCCGCTCAAAGTCGAGCAGGACGGGCTCGTTCCTTTTTGCCATGATGATATGCTTTGTCGGATGGTGCATCTCCTCCTTGCTGACGCTGAGCGCGTCAAGAACGAAGCACTGCCCAAGAAGCGCGCGCAGCACCCGCCGGACTGCTGTTTTCCCGCTGCGCCCGATCCACGGCAGCAGGAATCCGCCGTCCACGAACCGGTACACCACGAAGCCGCTGCCGGCGAAGAAAAGCTTCGGGCCGATGCCATGCGCGTTAAACTTCTTCAGCCACCGCGCCTCGTTGGCGATCCGGTTCTCTGCGGCGCTTTCCGGCCGCTTGATCTTTATTGCGGCGCCCGTTCCATGATACGTGCCGGTGAAAATCAGGCCGCGCTTGCCGTGGGTGAAGTACGCCACGTTGCGCACGCCGCGCTTCATCACGCGCCGCAGCGCAGGGTTCCAGCGCACCGCATAGCAGGAGAGCCGCTCGAAGAAGAACGGCTGCTGCTCAAGCTCCCGGAAAACGAAGCCGTGCCGCCGGATGAGGGAATCGACCTTCTCCCTGCCTGTCAGCGATGAGAAGACGATGAGGATCCTGCCGTCGGGCCTGAGGAACGGCCCGGCTCCGGCAAAGAAACGCCCGAGCAGCTCCCAGCCGTGCTTTCCGCCGCTCAGGATGCGTGCCTCGTCCGCTGTTTCGCTTGCGTCAGCCGGCAGATAGGGCGGATTGAGGATAATGGTGTCGAACGCACGCGGCGCGCGGAAGGCGGAGAAGAGGTCAGAGAGGACGCAGCGGATTTTCGGGTGCCGCAGCTTCCGGCAGTGCGCGACGGCGCGCGGGTTGCAGTCAGCCGCCCAGACGCGCTTCACGCTCCGCTTCGCCGCAGCCGTGAGCGCCTGGATGCCGGAGCCGGTTCCCATATCCAGCACGGTTCCGCGCGCGAGGCGCCTGACATGCTTCTGCAGCAGCCAGGAATCCTCGCGCGGCTCGTAGAGCGGTGAGTCCCGCAGATCGGCGCTCCGGCCGCCCGGCCCCTTTTGCGAAGCTCGCTTGCGGCGCAGCGGCGCGTCAGGTTGCTGCGTCATTCCGGCACCCCCCACTCTCCGTTCCATATCTCTATCCCATCCTCATCTCTAACTTTGTTTATGCCCTCAAAATCCAAAAATTCAAAACCGATCACAGAATCTGGATGTGCTATAATCGCCAAGCCATTTTTTGATTTGATGTCTTTTATAGCCTTCTGCGCTTTTGGCGCAAGTGGGCAGTGCACGCCAAAAGGCGTTTGTGCGATATAGCTATCAATGCCGACAGCTTGTATGTGTGCTTCGCCATAGAGAATGTTGCGGCATGTACCCCCTAATGTTACGTGTGATTCGAAATCGAGCACTTCCTCACTTACACTTAATTCTTCCCCGTTCAAGCAGGCAAATGTTCCTGCTTGTTGCGCGTTAGAATAGTCTGTTTTAACAGTCTGGAATTCGTCCTGGTCTAAACAGTAGCTGTGATCTGTGAAAGCCAACCAGGAAAGATTCAAAGCGGTTGCGTTTTGTTTAAGCTCCGATACAATATTACCCTCAGTCGGGAAATCAAATGGGTTTCCTTCTACAGTGGGGGGGCACATATCATTAAGTGTAACTAGGTTATGGTCATAGCCTTTAGCAGTACTAAAACCCGTATGTTGGTGTGTTGATCCTTTATACCAATCGGCAAGTACAACATCTAAGCTGAGTACAAATATTGCTGTAAGAAGCAATACTCTTATTATTGACTTATTTTTATTTCTCATATTTTTTACCAATAAGTTTTTTTCTGAAATAATAAATAATCGAAACAAATAACCCCACAACAAATCCTACAACTACACCATAATTCGAAAGTAAGAATGCACCACTAATAAAATCATCTGGATGGGCACTGTTTATTGACTTTAACATAAAATTTGGATATATAAATGCATCCATCTTATCAGTTATGCCAAACAAACTATATGAAAGAAATAATCCCATAATTGCAAAACTGACAATTGTGAGTATATAAACAATTCCTTTTCCCATTTTGTTTCTATTTAGAAAGTAAATCACAAAAGAACATAGCCCAACAACTACAAGACTTGGGATTGATGTGATAAATGCCAATATCAAACCATACAATATCATCCCGAATATTATAATCAACCCATAAACTAGGTTGGAGAATGAAACTCCTTTAAATTGGTTGGGTCCTAATTGGATAATTATCCTAAAAAAATTTATGAACAAAATTGGCATTAACCCAATTAAAATAAATTTCCATATGGTTGTTTTTTTCATAAATCCTCACCTTCTTTTTCAGTTAAATTAACTAAAATATTGTTTGCATCGTTAATCCCAGTCTGCGCTTTTGGCGATATTGGGCAGTGAAACCCGAAAGGATACTGCCCGACATAGCTGTTGATCCCGTTGGCGCCAAGATGCGCTTCACCAAATAAAACATTTGCGCATGAGGTAGAAATGATTGGCTCAATTTCAGGAGAGTGCTCCCGAACGCTCAGTTCCGTTCCCGACAAGCAGGCGAAATTAGATCTAGCTGAATCTTCTGTGTTGCAGTCGTTTTTCACAACATTGAACTCATTTTCGTCCAAGCAGTATGAATGGTCTGTGAAGGAGAGCCAGGAAAGGCCTTTGCTGAGGGCGGATTGGGTAAGGTTTGAAACGTTTTTGCCATATTCTATTGTTTGTGGAAGTCCTTCTAGCAATTCTGAACAATCGTCGCCCCCTTGGCCCTCTACTCCATCGTACCCCGTTTCTGTACTAAACCCAGTGTGTTGATGCAAGCTACCTTTGTACCAATCGGTCGCACTAACATTTATCGTAACAAAAATCAAAGAAATAACTACTAAATGTAACATTACCCCAATATTTATTTTTGCTTGTGTGTTAACCATTTCGTTTAATCTTATAAATTATAAAAGATATCAACAAACCAATTAAAAATCCTACAAAACCACCATAAATTATAACCAGTGGGATTATAGCCAAACCTGCATCCGAATGCATATTTTCTACCCAAGGAAAGAATGGAAAAAAGATTACTTTGTTTATGCACGATTCTTTTTTCTGAAGAGAGTAGAGTTTTCCATCTTTACAAAATTGATTCATTCCAGCTACTCTTTCTTCAGATAATTTTTCGCATAATGGAACACCATTTACATCATTTTGGAATCTCTCATCAAGTATGGCCGGTTCACAATGTTTTAATTCTAAGTTTGCTGATAATTCGGCAGTGGGTATCGCAATCGCTGCCCCTAGAACAGCAAAAATGATCGTTGTTATAATATATACTTTAAGTCCTTTTATTTTTTTACTCATAATCCCTCACCTTCATTTAATATCTTTACCCCGTCTTCCTTATCCTTCCCATACCCTTCAAAGTTTATCACTTTTCCGAAGATGAATTTCTGGGAAGCGACTGGGCTTGTTATGAAAGCTTCCGGCGGCGCAGACGCAGTTATCGGAATTTGTATCGTCGCGTTATTAACGTTTCCGTCGCTGTCGGTTGCAGTAAGTGTTATTGTGTGATAGCCCGTCGATAAAGCGGCTGAGATGCTTGTGCCCGTTCCCAAACTCCCATCCAGATTAGATTTCCATGTCAAAGACGTTCCGTTCAGAGCGCCGTCCTGCGGGTCGTTCGCTGAGCCTTCAAAGGTTATAGTTTCATACGCATAAAATCCGGTGTTGTCTGAGGGCGAGGTGATGGCGGCGGTGGGGGAGGGCGTCGCAACGGTTATTGTTGACGAACGCAGATTATTGAGCTCATTACTTTCGAGGACAGTATTTCCAGAATCTACTTCAGCGAAGACGTCATGATCGCCTGTAAAAGAGAAGTTCCCTAATAATGAAACGGTTGTCGTTTGTCCTGCGGCGAGACCGGTGATATTGCGCTCTCCTATGTTGACGAGCACGAAATCACCGGTGGGATAAAAGTATTCGGAATAAAACCTGACGGTGAAATTCGAAGCGGCTTGGCCGCCCTTGTTTTTGACGACTGCAGTGATATCGACCTGCTGATTGATGAGCGGTTGGCTGGTGTTGAAGTAAACCGAGAGCGGTTTGAGATCAGGCTTATCACTCAGGAGCATGGAAGAATAGTAATACAATGCGCTTATGTTTTGAGATTTTTTGGTTAGAGAATTGTCGATTGCTATCTGTGTCTCTGAGCTGATATTCCCAATAGTGGTGGTAGTCACATTGTCAAACGCTACTCCGCCATAGAAGTCAAACGTAAAGTTCCCGTTCGTGAGGTTCAAATCAGTCGTGAAGAGCTTCTGGTAGCTCTGCGCGACCCAATAGGACTCATTGAAGGTGCGGTTGACGCCAACCGCAGTGATATTTTCACTGTCAATGAGGTCCGCAAGCAGCAGGTTCTCCCGCGGCAGCTGCTTATACCAGTGAGCCATGGCGATGGAAGCACTCACACGCCTCAGATCAGCGTAGGTCGCGTTGGTATTGGCTTTCGTGTTCAGCACAGGAACGTCAGCCGTGTCGAACAGGTTCTGGAGCGTGCTCTTCCACGCCGGCAGCTTACTGTTGGCATCATCCGTCTCATTCTGCGTCAGGCCATAGGAAGAATAATCAGCCCACACACCGTCAACCGTTTCGAGAATCTTCAGCTGGACACCGCTCACATAGGCGTCGCATTCCGTCCCGTTGAGCGTTGCGTTGCTTATCACGATGGTCCTCCGCGCGCTGAACGAAGGGCAGTGGAAAGCATTCTTGATCTTGGGGTAGTAGGTCGTCTGGTTAATGGTAGCCGTCCAGTTATTGCACGCCTGCTCAAGCACCTGCTCAAACTCCGCTGCATTCTCTTTCTTCAATGCGACGTCCGCAGTTAAAAGAACATCAGCAAGCTGCGTCTGCGCAAATGTATCATCAATAATCACTTCATTGGGTGGCAGGTTGACTGTTAACTTATCATTTGGGGTTACCAACGCTGTCAAGAACGCATTTGAGGCCATGTCGGTTGCGTTGGTGGCGTTGATGGGGGCTGTGTTATTTTCTGTTGCCCGCATCGCGATGCGCAAGCCAGCTGTGTTCGGTACTGAACAGGTATCAATATAGCCTATCCTTACATCGGAGAAGTTGATGCCGGTGGCGGGGTTGTCGGAAGGGAAGGGGGTGGTTTCTATGGAGAAGTCAACATCATCTGTTGCCGTTGTATTCAAAGTGATAATCCATGTCCCATTTTGTGGATTCTCGAATATTGTGCTGTTCGGATTTGAAGCTATTGAGCTTCCAGTAATATTAGAGCCGTCAGGTCGTGTTATGGTAAAGCTTATCCCAGCATCCGTCAGCAGATTAAACAATATCTCCAGATTGTCCGTCTCATTCGGATCAATAAATAACTTGCTTTGGTAGATGCCCTGCGCGCCGGGCTGTCTTCTGGATAATGCCAGCAAAGTGCCTTCATTCGCTTCATCCAAACCTTGGCTTGCAAACTTAGAGATACTAAATGGGATTGCAATAGTGGAATTGCCCTGCGCATTTGAGAATACCTGTACTTCACCGTTGTAATTATCCTTTGTAAGCATGGAAGAAACAACATTGAATGTTAGGTTGACAGATTGGCCGGGAGCGAGATTGTATGAAGTAAAGTGCTCAACATAATCACGTGAGCTTCCCGTATTAGAGATATATAAGTTAGCGTCGCCGCAGCTTAAAGTTTGCAAAGAATATGACCTGTCAAGGCTGGCAAATGCAGCAGCAACGTCAATTCTTTTGTATCTTCCGATTACCTTGCCAAAGAATGTCTTGTCTTTTATTTCTTTGCCCGTGGCTTGAAGGACGTTTTTGATTTCATCTGGGTCTAGGTTAAGGTTGTTTTCATCACTAAGCTGGTAGATTAAGGCTGCTGCGCCAGCAACGTGTGGAGTAGCGAAAGATGTCCCGGAATCTCCATGGGGAGACAAAGGAGAAAACGTTACTGTTCTTATGAAGCTGCTTGGAGCTAGCAAATCCAACAGCTTACCCCTATTTGAATAACAAGTTATCTTATCTTTTAAAGACACCTCAGCGCAGGTAAAGCTTGGTGGGAAATATGATCCGAGCACAACAGAAGGATAGGGGATATTTGTATCATAAACACCACCAACAGAGATGGTATTAGTGGTACAAGCAGGATTTCCTATATGTGTAATATTACCATCATTACTAGCACCAGCAGTAACAAAAATTCTATTACTTGCCGCATTCGTTATTGACTGGCTGAGTATAGGAGTAGCACTATTACAAGAATCTATATTGTCATAAAGGCTTTGTCCAAGACTCATAGAAATAACTTTAATATTATATGTGAGTCTTTCATTGTTACACCAATCTACAGCTTGCCTAACCCCAGCCCAGTCTACGTTTCCATCGTCGTCTGAAACCCGCACAGCAACTATAGCCGCACGAGGAGCGACTCCTCTTCGTTTGCTATGCTGAGAGACCACAACCCCAGCTACCGCTGTCCCATGACCAAAACTATCAGCCGCAGCTCCTGTACCTTCTTGTGTTGTTTGACCGTTGGGACAACAACCACCACCAATATCACAAAAGCACTTTTCTACAATGACTTTTCCAGAAAGAAGTGGATTATTTCTATCAACTCCAGAATCGAGTACACAAACACCCACACCATCACCTTCAAATCCATTATCCCAAACATCATCAGCGTTGATTAAGGGGACACTCTGCTTTAAGGCGTTTACTGTGTCTATTAGTGATACTAAGAGTAAAAATACCAGAAAGTTTATGAGATATTTTCTGGGTTGTGTTTTCATATTTTTCTCTTTAGGGCTTGTACCAAAATCTGGATTACTAATCCTATGACAGCATAGATCAATGGGGTCAAAACTAAAACCGGAAGACCAACATTACAAACATTTCCCACCCTACAAAAGGATGATCCAATCAGTGCAGCAGGATAAAAAGGGAGGGTTACTATTGATAAGAGTGCCTTACTCTGACCCCGAACAACCCACCCCAGCAAAAGTGTTAATGGAATAAAGGCTACCCCGACCAACAACCCGTAGATTAACCCATTTCTATAGGTTTTTAAGAAGTTTGAGAATAGGGTTACGATTCCTTTTTTAGCTTTACTCTTATCCATCATCCTATATTTCAACCCTCACCACCCCCGTATCCACGCAAATCTGCGGCACTTCTGTCAAGCATTGATTGTTCACGCAGCCTTTCACATCGCACACCCGCCACGCCCATCCCTGACCGCCTTGGTTGGTGCAATAATAGAACCCCCGCTGTTCGCATCCGGTGTGATTGGCTGCTATACACTGAATGAAGAGATCACCATCTCCGGGCTGGGGCTGGCAGAATAGCTGGTTAGTCGCATAGACCTGATTATTCCCCACGCAGACCTGGTTGTTCGCATGCGTGCATTCTCTCGAATTGCAGGGGCTGCACTTCCCATCATCGCACCTGCCCGAAGAACATTGCGCATCCTTCGTGCAGGCAGCCCAGTCATTGCCCCCGCACGGGTTGGGAATCGTTCCGGGCGTATTCAGCCAGATATAATCATTCTGCTGGGCGTCGCTCCCCACCAGCAGGCAGCATCCCATTCCGCAACAACCCTGCATCGGGCCCCCTCCTGCCCGTCCAGCGACCATAACCCATATAAATACCGCACGCCCTTTTATAGATTATGGACATTCCGGTGTCACGCAACGCAGCGAAGGTCACCTATGCCGTGAGGAATGTCGCGCGCCGCGCACAAGAGCTCGAGAGGCAGGGCAGGAAGCTGATCTACCTCAACATCGGCGACCCGGGAAAGTATGATTTTCCTGCGCCGAGGCACATGCTCGATGCGTGCAGCGCTGCGCTGTACGGCAACAAGAACTACTATGCATTCTCCTCCGGCGTCGACGAGGCGCGGGAAGCCATCGCACGCAGCGCGAGGAAGAAAGGCATCGCACAGGTGAGCAGCGAGAATGTGGCCGTCACCACGGGTGTCAGCGAAGGAGTCGACATCGTGCTGCAGACGCTGCTGAACCCCGGCGAGAACATCCTCGCTCCTGTCCCCAATTATCCGCTGTACCATGCCGTCGCAACGAAAATCGGCGCTTCCATCGCTCCCTATCCGCTCCGTGAGGACGACGGCTGGCAGCCCGATGCCGACGAGCTGCGCAGGAGCGTCACGGAAAAGACGCGCGCCATCCTGCTCATCAACCCCAACAACCCCACCGGAGGTGTCGCGGGCAGGAAAACCGTCCAGCAGGTCGTTGATATTGCGGGTGAGCGCGGCATCCCGATCATCTCCGACGAGATTTACGACCAGCTCCTCTATGATGGCGCGGCGCATGTCCCCGCTGCGAGCCTGACGACCGATGTCCCGGTCTTCACGTTCAACGGCCTGTCCAAGAACTACCTCGCGCCGGGCTGGCGCGCCGGCTGGATCATCGAGAGCAACATCGAGCCCTCAAGCGCCTGCGCGAGCACGATCAACAACCTTCTCGACGCAAGGCTCTGCAGCCCCACGCCGCCCCAGTTCGCCATCAAGGCGGCGCTCGAAGGGCCGCAGGAGCATCTCGCGCAGACGGTCGCGAAGATGCAGGAGCGCGCAACAATCACCTTCGAGCGGCTCAACGCCATCACGGGGGTTTCCTGTGTCATGCCGCGCGCTGCCTTCTACGCGTTTCCCTGTATCACTTCAACGAAACATGCGGACGACAAGCAGTGGGTCCTTGAGCTCATGGAGCGCGAAGGCGTGGTCGTGGTGCACGGCTCCGGCTTCGGCCAGCAGAAGGGCACCATGCACTTCCGCGTCGCCTTCCTGCCGCAGCCTGATATCCTGCACGAGGCGTACGACCGGATTGAGCGATTCATGCAGACCGCGCGATGAACACCCGTTCTGCGATCATCAGCGAGCTGTGCCGGCTCACCTCCCACCGGTCTGTCCGGTTGGTGCCAAGCGGCGATGCGGCAATTTTTGCTGCGCTCGTCTGCGCAAACAAGAAACGCGTGCTCATCCCTGACCAGGGCGGCTGGCTCAGCTATCCGCGGTTCCCCAAGCTGCTGGGGATGGAGTGTGCTGAGATAACGACGGACGCAGGGCTGATTGACCTCGCGGATCTTGACGCCAAGGCTGCCGCCGACAGCGTTTTCCTCTACAGCAATCCCGGCGGCTACATTGCCCATCAGCCTGCGCGTGAGATTTACGGGCTGTGCAGGCGCGCCGGCTGCAGCGTTCTTATGGACGTTTCCGGCTCCATCGGGACAGCGCATGCTGATGGGGCGTCCGCTGACCTGCTCGTCTGCTCGTTCGGGAAGTGGAAAGCCGTGAACGCAGGCTATGGCGGTTTTGTGAGCGCCCGCGAGAGGCAGTCCCTTGCGCATGCTGACTGGCTTTTCCGCATGCTGAAGGTGCCCGAGGAGAGCATCGCAACGCTGCATGAGAAGGTCGCGGCAATCCCTGCACGGCTTGAGCGGCTCGCGTCAGCCAGGCAGCAGGCGCTCGCGGATCTGCAGCAGTTCGACATCGTGCATCGCGAGCGGTGGGGGCTGAATGTGGCCGTGCGGTATGGCAATGAAGGAGAAAAGGAGAAACTCATTGCGTACTGCAAAAGCAAAGGGCTCGAGTGGACGCTGTGCCCGCGCCCGATCCGGGTGAACGAGCGGGCGATCAGCATCGAGATCAAGCGGATTTCCTGACGGTTCTTTCCCGCTCAACGCCACGGGTCATGATCGCGGATCCGATTCATCCGTCGGGAAAAGCAACCAAACAGCCGGAACCAACAACCTTTATAAACAAATGCCTGCTTGCGCATCGCGTGGCAACCAAGGCAAAAACAAAGAAAGGAGCAAAAACCGAAGAAACAAAAACAGAAGCTTCTGAGAATGTCCCAGCGGCTCCTGCCGGTGAGGTGCCGGCCCAACCCGAGGTCAACATCGGCCTTGTGGGGCATGTCGACCACGGCAAGACGACGCTCACCGAGCGCCTGAGCGGCAAGTGGACCGACACGCACAGCGAAGAGATCAAGCGGGGCATCACGATCCGCCTCGGGTACGCGGACACGGAAATCCGGCACTGCGGGACGTGCACGATCTTCACGACAAAGCCGGCGTGCGCGAAGTGCGCTGCCGCAACGCGCGTGCTGCGCAAGATATCGCTCGTCGACGCCCCCGGCCACGAATCGCTCATGGCGACCATGCTTGCCGGCTCAACCATCATGGACGGCGCCCTGCTGCTTGTTTCTGCCGCGGAAGCATGCCCGCAGCCGCAGACGCGCGAGCACCTCATGGCACTTCAGATCGCGGGCATTGACCGGGTGATCATCGTCCAGAACAAGATCGATCTGGTGAGCGAGGAGGAAGCGCTGCAGAACTACCAGCAGATTACTGCATTTCTCAAAGGCACACCCTATGAGAACGCCCCCATCATTCCGATTTCCGCACGGAGCGGCGCGAACAGTGACGTGCTGATCAAGGCCATCCAGGAGGTCATCCCGACGCCGCAGCGCGACCCCGACGCTGATCCGCTGATGTTTGTCGCGCGCTCCTTTGATGTGAACAAGCCGGGAACCCTGATTGAGCAGCTTGCCGGCGGGGTGCTCGGCGGGACATTGAAACAAGGCATCCTGCGTGTCGGGGATGCGATCGAGCTGCGGCCTGGGCGCGAGGTTGAGGAGAAAAACAAGAATGCCTGGAAGCCCCTCAGCACGTCCATCGCAGGGCTCAAGTCAGGGAATGCGGGCTTTGAGCAGCTCGGCCCCGGCGGTTCGATTGGGGTCATGACGCTGCTCGATCCTGCCGTCGTGAAAGCGGACAGCCTTGCGGGCTCCGTGGTGGGCAGGCCGGGAAAGCTCCCGCCGGTCTGGTATGAGTTCTTTCTCAAGACGCGCCTGCTCACGCGTGTTGTCGGCCTGGAAGAGGAAGCAGAGGTCAGGCCCCTCCAGAAGGGTGAGCTGCTCATGCTCAATGTCAATGCGGCTGCGACCGTGGGCACCGTCGTGGAGCTGAAGAAGGACCACGTCAAGTGCGTGCTGAAGAAGCCCGTGTGCGCTGCGGAAGGGGCGCGCGTGACGCTCTCGCGCAGGGTCGGGACGCGTTTCCGCCTGATTGGGTACGGGGAGATTGCCGAGTGATGTCAATGGCGCCGGAATTGCCCCACAAACAGTCAGCCCAGTCTCCCAACACCTGCCGAACGGGAGCAGTTGAGTTTGGCATTCACTATCTCAAGCAGTTGTTATTCTGACTAACTTGTGGCTTACGGCAACTCGAGCTGGTCCCCCGGACCGAGCGGCCTGAACGTGATGCCGGTTCCTGCAAAAACCTTCGTGAGCATCCCATGGATCAGTTCCGGGTAGCGCACGATGGCGTCGTGGATCGGGATGACGATTTTTGGATTGGAATGTTTTGCGAATGCAGCAGCTGCCGTTGTGGTCCCCCACGGTGCGATGACGGGCAGAGCAAGCACTTCAGCTTTTACCGGCTGCACCGGAGCGTGGCAGTCGCCGGGATGGAACAGCTTATTGTTGAAGAGGAAACCGGTGCATTCTGGCGTGGGGATCGGTTCTGGTAACGTACCATGCGGGCAGTCAATGGCTTGAACGGTGATTGCTCCAATGGTGATACTCTCATTGTTGGAGATGGGGGTTGCATGAATTGCCCGCTCCTTCAGGAGGGCTTTGGTCGCACCATTGGTGTGGATTAGTGGGTTATTATTCTGCTCAAGAATGGTGGGAAGCAGTTCAAGATCGCAATGATCCGGGTGCCCATGGGTGATGAAAATGGCGTTGATGTTTTTGATGCGGTCGAGTGCCTGGCCACTGACTTTGAAGGTGTAGGTTCCCGGGTCGATGAGGATGCGCGTTCCGTTTTCTTCAACGATCAGGCAGGAATGGCCAAGCTTGGTGATGATCATGTTCCGGGTGCTGCCGCCCTTTGTGCAGGCTTTTTCGGGAACGCCGCGGCAACCGAGTGCATACGCCTGCGCACTTCCTGCGCGGCTCTCCCTCCCTCAACGAAACCGGCAGCTTCCTCTTTTGTCAGCTCACGGCAGCAGCCCTCGGCCAGAGTGCCAAGTTTCACGTTTCCAATCCGCACGCGCTGCAGCTGCAGGACAGGATGCCCGAGCGCCGCGAGCATCAGCCGCACCTGGCGCTTCTTGCCTTCGGTGATGGTGATGTGCAGGCAGCTCGTCTGCGCGGTCCGTTCCGTGACGGTGAGCTTTGCCGGCAGCGTCCGGTACGGCTTGCCGTCCACCTCAATCACCACGCCCTGCTCAAGTGCCTTGATCGCCTCCGCCGTCAGCGCCCCTTTGGCCAGCACGCGATACTCCTTTTCGATCGCGCCCTTCGGACGGAGGATCCGGTGCGCAAGCGCGCCATCATTGGTGATGAGCAGCAGCCCGGTGGTGCGGTAATCAAGCCTGCCGACGGGGAAAAGGCTGTTCCTGAGGTTCCTGTCAACCGGAAGCAGCTCCATCACATGCTTCCTTCCGTTGCTGCGCTTTTTCGACGTGAGGCAGCCTGCGGGCTTGTTGATGATGTAGTATTTCTTTGGGAGCCCAAGGGACAGCCGCGTCCCATCGACTTCAATGCGCTCCTTCTTCGGGTTCGCCTGGAAATCAGGGCTGAACACCGGCGCGCCGTTCACGAGCACCTTGCCCGCCGTGAGCAGCCCAAGCGCATCTGCCCTGGTGTTGGCGAGTCCCGCGTTTCGCAGCAGCTGGGAGATGCGCGGCTTATGCACCATGCTGAAGCCGCTCCAGCGTCGCGACAATCTTCTGCCTCGCTGCGGACGCGTTCTCCCCGATGAACACCAGCGTGAGCTGCTGCGCAGGCATCGGCTCGAACTCCCACCGGCCTGCGACATAGTTGAGGAGGAACGTCTCATCCTCCTCGAACGCAACGAATCCCTTGCAGCGGTAGATGGCCGCGGGCAGCTGCAGCAGGAGCTGTTCAAGCCGTTCGCGGCTGACAGGCTTCCTGAAGGTGTAGGTGAACGACTCGAATGCAGTCTGGTGGCCGGGGTGGGCGCTGGCTCCATGATGCTCCGCTTCGATCCCGAACAGCAGGCTGATGTCCACCGCGCACTGCGTCGTTTCGATCAGGGGCGCTTTCCTGCTGATGGCGCGAATCTGCGTCTTGAGCGCGACGCGCTGCGCCTCATTCACGAGATCCATCTTGTTGAGCAGGATGATATCCGCCATCTCGAGCTGGACGCGGCTGGTCCTTCCCATCTGAGGGAAGCGCACCATCGCATCCGCATCAGCGACCGTGATCACGGAATCGAGCTTCACCAAGGGCATGCTCTCGCTCACCTCAACGACGAGCGCATCCGGCTCAGCGACACCCGTCGTCTCGACAATGATAAGCTCAGGCTGGTACTTCCCGATGACTTCCTTCACCGCTTCCTCAAATTCACCCGTCAGCGAGCAGCAGACGCAGCCGCCCGCGAGCTCAGCGACATTCACATTCCTCCCCTGCACGAGCTGCGTGTCAATGCCGATCTCGCCGAACTCATTCATGATGATCGCGAACCTGCGGTCGAGCTTTTCGATGATCTTGCGCAGCAGGGTGGTCTTGCCGGCGCCGAGGTTGCCGGTGATGATAGAGATGGGGGTTTTGGTCATGTTACATCAACAATCAGTTTTTCCATTTCTCTTGCAAACTCTTTTGCTCTTTGCAGGGAGGTTTTCGCTTTTGATTGCTTCTCACTATTTATTGTTTTGTATTGGATTAAGCTTCTTTTGTTTCTTTCAAACTCAAAAGACTCTATCAAAGCGTCTGCCTTCATTCCTGCGAGATTCAATGCTTCCTCTTTTGTTTCTTCGTATTCTTCAATCAAGGACTCCTTCAGCTTTCCTCTTACATAAACAATGATTGCATCGGAGGTTACTTTATGAACAATCTTTTCCCCGACCTTATAGCCCAGCTTCAAGAGGGCAACATTCGCGTGGTAATACATTGCGTAATAGGAGCAAACAATAACCCATAATTCAGACAGATTCTTTTGATGCACTTCTTCAGCAACCCTCAAGCTTTCTTTTGCATTGAGTAAAAGTATATTCATAACCTGCTTGTCCATGACCACTTTTTTAAGGAGCCCTTCTTCTAAGTAACGTTTTACATTGCTTTCCGCTTCTTTTACCCTATGCGTATCCAGCATTTTTGAGCAATCGGTAGTATTCTTCTATCCCAATCAGTATAATATTATTTTTAATTGCTTCGCTCACAACGGTAAACTCCCTGCTTTTTGCCATGTGTATAAAATCTTTGTAGGTTACGGCAGTTAAATGAATTTTCTCGGGCAGTAGTGAGAGCGTCACTTTTATCTCTTTCTCATCGCCGCCTATTGTTAATAGGTCAATATCCGAATGCTTATTTGCAGTTCCGCTCGCCCGAGAACCAAAGAGTAAAGCAATAAACGGAAATTGAAGTTCGGCTAACCTTCTCTGTAAAATGAGGAAATCTTTATTTTTGAAAAGATCATTTCTTCTCTCGTATTCGGCTTCAAATACTTTGTTATCGAATTTGTAGGTAAATTCACAGGTTTTGGAGTTGCCAGCTTTTGTGATTTTGATTAGGCCCTCTTTTTCGAGCCCCATTATCTTCTCATACGCTATCCGGTAATTGATGTTCAGGCTTTCAGCTATCTTTTTTATGGTAGGCCGTTCTTCTTTTCTGCTTAATAACAGTTTTAGTATCTTTATCTCGCTGTTCATAATTATTACTTATTGTAATAGCACTATTACTTATAGTAATATATAAATGTTGCGGTTAAGAAGTAGCCGGTTATGATAGAGATGGGGGTTTTCTTCATTACTCGCCTCCCGCCTAGCCTTTCACGTTCCCAATAGGGACAAACCGCACAACCTTCTTCGAAATGCCCGCAAGATGCGTCGCCTCAATCACTTCGTCGATATCCTTGTACGCAGGGCCGGCTTCCTCCGCCAATCCGCTGAATGAGGTCGTCCGCACGTAGATGCCGCGCTTCTCCATCTCCTTCTGCAGCGTCTCGCCGCGCCAGGTGCGCTTGGCTTCGTTGCGCGACATTGTCCTGCCGCTGCCGTGCGCCGTGCTGCCGAAGGTTTCTTCCTCGGCTTTCTTTGTGCCTGCAAGAAGATATGAGCCTGTTTCCATGCTGCCGCCGATGATGACCGGCTGGCCGTGCTTCCGGTAGACTGCAGGGACTTCCTCCCGCTCCGGGCCAAACGACCGCGTCGCGCCCTTGCGGTGCACAATCAGCTTCTTCCGCTTGCCGTCGATCGTGTACTCCTCCAGCTTCGCCGTGTTGTGCGCGACGTCATAGACCTGGCGCATCTCCAGCTCCTCCGGCGAGCGCTTGAAGATTTCGGAAAACACCTCGCGGATGCGGTGCAGGATCACCTGCCGGTTTGCCAATGACATGTTGATGCCGCACTTCATCGCGGTGAAATAGGCCTGGCCTTCGGGTGAATGGAACGGCGCACATGCCAGCTCGCGGTCAAGAATCTTGATTCCATACTTCGGCTCCATCACCTTGAGGAATGTCGTCAGGTGGTCTGTTGCAACCTGGTGGCCGAAGCCCCTGCTTCCACAGTGGAACATCACCACTATCTGGTCAGGGAAGATGCCCCACGCTTTCGCAATCTCCTCGTCGCGGATATTCTCTTTCAGAACACGCTGGATCTCGAGATAATGGTTGCCGCTGCCCAGCGTGCCGATCTGGTTCAGGCCGCGCGAGATCGCCTTGTCAGAGACCTTGCTGCTGTCCGCTCCTTCCATGCAGCCGGATTCTTCTGTCCGCCCGGGATCCTCTTCCCAGCCGTAGCCCTGCTCGACGCACCATTTCGCGCCGAGCTCGATGGCTTCCTTGAACTTCCCCGGCGTCAATTTGACAAAACCCGTTGAGCCGACGCCTGCAGGGACTCGCTCATAGAGGCGGTCGACGAGCTTTTTGAGCACGGGCTGGACGTCGCTGAAGGTGAGATTGGTAAGGACGAGACGCATGCCGCAGTTTGAGACAATGATGTTATCAGCAATGAAATTATGCGTTTCCGGGACGTTAAAATCGTATACATAATCGTCGTACTGCTTTTTTGTTATTGACCCAATAGCATCAAAGGAACAGCCGTATTCTCTAAGCTCATTGTTCTTTTGTTCTACGAAATCGTTGAATGAGATAAAATTGGGTGTTATTCGCGATACTTTGTTTTCTGCATAGTGGCGTTGAATAAATCGTTTGTTAATCATTTCTGATTGAAGCAATGCAACCACTTCATACATCTTTAGCCCTTGATGCTTTAATTCCTGTACACGCCGTGCTACTTGTATGCGCTTCAGTGTAAGCACTTTTTTCTCTTTGATGTAAAGGACTCCTATGTTCGCAAGATTTTCGCGTTTTTTGTTGTAGGAGAACCCGACTTTTGACCATAGCTTTAACAAATTATCTTCATCGGCAGATATCAGGAGCCTTATCGTGTGCGTTTTTCCTTGTTTGTTTTTGAAGTCTTCGAAGTCGGTTAACTTATGGGTTTTTATGCCAAATGCTTCGAGCATAGACATTATTTGAATAAAAAACCTGCGACCATTCTCAAGCAGCACACTATTCTTATTCATTTGGAGCGTAGGACAATTGAAGCCTGTTTTTGTGTGTGTTCTTGGCTTTGAAAGTTCTGCGCCAAATAATCCTGATAAGAACAATCTTTTGATCCAAAGTGGACCATCCATTATCCAAGCTGGAACCAAAAATGGAACAGCAGTTTTGATTCCTACTGGATAGCCAAGAGCAAAGAAAAGTTTAGCCAAGGCTTTTGAGGATACGTGAAGTTCATAGTTTCTTGCTGTAAACTCAACTTTCCCATATTTTGTTGGTATGCTGTGGTCTCTTTCTCTACTGTAGATTCTGGCTGAGAAACCAAGCTTTTGAAAATCACTCTGTATGTATATCAAATCGTCTTCTTGACCATAAGCACAGATGTATCCTTTTCCTTTGGACAGGTATATATTGCCGTCGCCGAGCAGATAACCAAAGAGCCTTGTGAGTATTGGGATTTTTGAATTTTTTATGGTAAGAGGGAAAAGATATCTTTTTTCTAGTTCATTCAATTCTTGTTTTGTGAATATGTCTTTGTCTTTTATTATAACAACGTCTTCCGGTTCTTCGTAATCGACACCTTCGAAAGGATAAACTGCAACTTTGTCGCCTTTGACAAGCTTATTAGCCTTCAGCATACCCCTATCAGTAAGAATTGGATGATCTTCTGTAACTTCGAGTGTATAACCCAATCTCGTTTTGATTTGGACAATCGATTCGCAATGTTTTTTCTTCATAAAGATTTGTATTTCTTTGGAAGAAAACAACTTGCGATCGATGTCAAATGAAACTACTGATTGTGTACACTGCTTTGCTTTAAGTATGTATTGGGGGTGACTTATGGCGACATCAGTAAAGCATGATTCAAAGTCCTGGATATTTTTTGTGCACCCATATTCTGTAAGTATCTTTGAATTTTTTACAAGGCAGTTTATGTCAAAACCAACCCCCCCTGGCGAAATAACGCCTGCTTCTGCATCAAACGCCGCAACGCCGCCGATGGGAAAGCCGTATCCCCAGTGGCCGTCGGGCATGCAGAGCGCGTAATTCTGGATTCCCGGCAGCGTCGCGACATTCGTGACCTGGTCGAAGACGCCGGGATCCATCGCGTTGAGCAGCTGCTCCGTTGCGATGATCCGCGCGGGGGCGCGCATGCCCTGCTTGTACGACGCCGGGATTTCCCACACCGTGTCGCTGATTTTTTTTATTGATGATGGGACTGCCTTGCGTGTGTCGATGATGCCTCACCCAATGGCTGCGCAATGGCGCCCCCTATTTAAACATTTTTATCGTGATTCTCCACCAAAAGAAAAAGCTACGCAATCACAAAAAGTTTCACAGCTTATTCCGTATGTCCTCGATATTCGTCGCGATGTCGCGGCCTTTCTTCGTCAGTTCGAGCAGCTTCAGCCTGCCCTGCTTCTTGAATGCGACCAAACCTGCTTTCTCCATCTCCTGCAGGATCTTCACCACATGGCTGTAGGTGCAGTCAATCTGCTTGGCAAGGACGGATGCGTAAATTTCCGTATCATGGTTTTTCAGCTCGACCAGCATCATCGCCGGCTTTTCGCGGAAAAACACGTCGAAAATCTTGTTCTGTTGCATACGCCACCCCGAATGGCTTGTGCAATAGCTATAGTCTTTTATATACTTTTCGGTATCACTATTCACCACTCGATTGGCACAATATTTAAGTAGAGCGCGGTGCTGCCTGCCGCGATGGAGCTCCTCTTCCCCCATGTGCAGGTGCGGCCTGAGCAGGGAGCGCTCATGCAGGATGTCGCTGCCGCACTGCGCGAGCGGAAAAACCTTCTTGTGCATGCCCCCACGGGCCTGGGAAAGACCGCAGCGACTCTTGCAGCCGCCGTTCCGTTTGCCCTTGAGCACGGGCTGACGGTTTTTTTCCTGACCAACCGCCATACGCAGCATCACATCGCGATCGAGACGCTGCGCCTCATGAGCCAGAAGCATCAGCGCGAGCTGGTCGTCGCCGATCTCATCGGCAAGAAGTGGATGTGCCTCCAGGAAGGCGTGCGCCAGCTGTCAGGCCAGGAGTTTGCCGAATACTGCACGATGCTGAAGGAAAGCAACGCATGCCAGTTCTATGCCAAGCTCTACCAGAAAACTGCGCCGCAGCTCAGCGCTGCCGCGCACCGCGTGCTGCATGCAAGCCGCAGGCAGGGCGCGATGCAGGTGCATGATGTCCAGGCGCTCTGCGCGAAAGAGGAGCTCTGCCCGTATTATTTCAGCCTTGAGCTCGCCCAGCAGGCGCATGTCATCATCGCTGACTACAACACCCTCTTTCATCCTGCGGTCCAGCAGAGCTTTTTTTCACGCGCCGGCAAGCAGCTTGCCAAGAGCATCCTCATTGTCGATGAAGGGCACAACCTGCCGCAGCGGCTGCGCGAGCTGCAGAGCAGCAGGCTTTCGACCATGGCGCTGAACGCTGCGCTCCGCGAGGCGGAGAAGTTCAGGTTTTCCGGGCTGAAGCCGCTGATTGAGCAGCTCAGCAAGGCTCTTGGCGCGCTGCACGAGCGCTTTCCCGAGCAGCCGCTTTCCCGCGAAGCGTTCACCGAGGAGGTCACGGCGGCTGCTGACTATGGGGCGTTTGTCTCATTGCTCGAAGAGGCTGCAGCTGACGTGCGGGCAGCGCAAAAGAGGAGTTTTCTCGGGAGCATCGCGGAGTTCCTGCAGGCATGGCAGTCTGACGGCGCGGCGTTTGTCCGGTTTGTCGAGCGGCGCGGCTCCGCAGACGGGATGCTTGCGCTGCGCCATGACTGCCTTGACCCGGCGGTGCTTGCCGCACCCGTGTTCGAGAATGCCGCTGGAAGCGTGGTGATGAGCGGCACGCTGACGCCAACCGCCATGTTCCGCGACGTGCTCGGAATCCCGCGCAGCGTCGAGCGGCTTTACCAAAGCCCGTTCCCGGCGGCAAACCGGCTCGCGCTTGTCGTGCCGGATACAAGCACCCGCTTCCGGACGCGCGGCAGCGCGATGTTTGACCGGATTGCCCTGCACTGTGCGGAGCTTCTCGGGCTGATTCCCGGCAACAGCCTGTTTTTCTTCCCAAGCTATGAAGTGAGGGACGCAGTCGCGGAGCGTGTCGCCGCACAGAGCCCGAAGCTGCTGCTGCTCGAGAAGCCTGTCCTACACGCCGAGGAGAAGGCAAAGCTGCTCGAGGTGTTCCGCTCGTCAAAAGAGAAGGGTGCTGCGCTGTTTGCGGTTGCCGGAGCAAGCTTTTCCGAGGGGATCGACCTGCCCGGAGATCTGCTGAAGGCAGTGGTCGTTGTCGGGCTGCCGCTCGCGAGGCCGGATGTGAAGACCCGCGCGCTGATCGCCTATTGCCAGGAGCGCTTCGGGAAAGGGTGGGACTACGGCTATGTGTTTCCCGCGATGATGAAGTGCCTGCAGGCCGCCGGCCGCGTCATCCGCAGCGAGCAGGACCGCGGCGTTGTCGTTTTCCTGGACGAGCGCTTTGTGCTTCCGCAGTACTACCAATGCCTGCCGGCCGGCTGGGAGCTCAGCGTGACGCGGAATTACCGCGAGAATGTCGAGAGGTTCTTCCACCCCATCGCGTAGCTGCTGGCCTGCCTTGCCTCAGCGGACGGGGATGCGGGTGAATCTCTTGCACGCAAGGCAGAGGATGATGACGCGGCTTTTGGCGATCCGGATGCGCGTGTTTGCCCCCGGACGGAGATAGGTGTCGCAGTGCCTGCAGAATTTTCGCTTGAGCTCACGGGGAATGCGGACGCGCGCCTTCATGGCAAGCTTCCGCGCGAGCTGCACATAGCGGTTGGCGAGCTGCCGGTCAGCGGCAAAGATCCCGTCTGCCTGCGAGAAGAGGTGCGCAATCCGTTCGCGGGCGATGCGCTTCATGGCATGCTTGTCCGTTCTCCTTGGCATGGGGGTTTCTGCGGTGTTTATCCTTATATCTCTTGTGGTCGCCTGGGCTTTGCCTCATAAGTAGCCCATAAGTCAAGGTTGCCCCATAAGTGTTTTCTGCCTCAAAGGCAACCAAAACTCCCCCCATTTAAACATTTTTAGATTCCACTATTACTTAAGGTGGTGGTTGTCCTCTTCTTGTTAGTGTAGTTATCAAGGTTTTTTTGGATGTTGAAAATTCTACATCGTATTGGGTTTGGTCTTTGTTAATCTCAAAATATTTTTTAATCTGATAACCATTATTAAGAACAGAGTCCCTGCTAAATATTAGATAATCTTCAGGATTATGTGAGTTTAATCTTGCTTTTATTTGTTCAATTACATAATCAACAGTTTGCCCGCCTTGAACAAAAGTAACCCTGTTCTCTAAATTATCTAACAAATCTTTGATTCTTGTGATTAGTCCTTCTTCTGTTTTACAATCATCAATAATTTTAGATATATAACTCATCATTAGTTTGCACTGAACAAACTGAGCTATGTGCAGACCTATTCTTTTGTATTTTCCATGAATCTTTTCCCTGAGATTTGATATTCTTTGAGTATCCTCTTTCAAATCCAATTTACGGAGAGCTAATCCCATTTGTATGAGAAGTTTATGGTCTTGATTACTCACATATTTTTTTATAAGAATCCACTCTTGAGTTTTTATTTGTTGTTTGACTAATTCGATTGTCTCATCATCTTCAATAAACAAGAGTTCGTGATTTAGAAACCGGTTTGCTAATTCTTTAATTTTATTTGATGAGCGGTCGATAAATGCATCAGTCATGCCTCTTGCTAAATCTTGTGTGGTCTGTCTAACTTCTTTAGGGAGTCCATTAAAGTCCTGCATTAGGATACTCCTCTAAATAAGCTGCAATGCTAAGAGGGTTATTATCAATAATCAAAGTGCTGCCTTCAAGAATAAGCATATTATCAATTTTAACTGGTTGGTCTATATATCTATCAATCACAATTTCTCCGGCTCCATCTAATACAAACAGACCATCACTATCATAATTTAAAATTCTAAGTAACTCAATCTTTTCTTCTTTGGTCAATTTATTAAGGGAGTATCTTTCTTTCATATTGTTGTACCCATATTACAAATGCTTATAAAACTTTCTAAAACTATTTTTTTGCCTCAAAAGTCAATAGTCTGCCCCCAATAGTAAGATAAAAAGCGGACTTATGGGGCAAAGCCGGTCGCCTGCTATAACTGTTCTGCTTGCCCAAGGCATGTCCTGAGTGCTGTCGGTATATGCCCCTTATACACCTTATGCGCACAATTTATAGCAACGGGAAGCATGTGCTCTCTGAGGGGTGTGCAATGAAAGTCCGTGAGATCATGCATCATGCAGAGTATGCTCCTGCCGGCCTGAGCGTTGCGGAAGCCGCGCGCCTGATGGAGCAGAAGCAGCTTGACTCGATGCTGGTAAAGCAGGCAGGCGCCATAGGCATCTTCACGGAGCGGGATATCCTCCGCAAGGTCGTTGCACGGGGGCGTGATCCTGCACAGGTGTCCGTCAGCGAAATCATGAGCTCTCCGCTGCAGACGATTGATGTCGAGCACGGGGCGGAGGAGGCGGCCGAGCTGATGGAGCGCCACTGCATCCGCCGGCTGGTGGCTCTTGACCGCGGCGGGATCGCCGGCATCGTGAGCGCGTCATGCATCGCACGCAACCTTAAATACATCACCGCACGAAGGCTTCTGCAGGCGCAGCTCGGTACAGGCTTCAGCGCCGTTCAATAGTCCTGCGGTTCCCGAAGCGGCTGCAGAATGAAAGAATCACCAGCCGCGGGTAATGGAAAAATCCGACATGTTTAAAAAGCGCTCTGGTTCTGCGCGGGGTTATGCCGCGGTAGTCTAGCCCGGCCAAGGATACGGCCCTCTCGAGGCTGTGACCCGGGTTCAAATCGCTGCCGAGCAGCGCGGCGGTGTGGCTTTCCCGGCCGCGGCATTTTTCTCTCCGTGCCGGTGGTGCGCAATATTTATATAAAAATATCACCTTTCCGTATACCAGATGCGTTACCAGCGCGGCAGCCTCACCAAGCATGAACGCCTGAAGCAGCTGATTCTGGCTCATCCGGAGCTTTTGGGGATCGAGGCAGCGCGTATCGTGAGGACAGAGACGGAATTTCCCCTGCTCAAAAAGAAGCGGCCCATCGCGCAGCCGGACATCATGATTCAGTATGCTGCAGGCAGGGAGCTGCGGCGGCTGTTTGTCGAGGTCAAGAGTGGGAGCTGCTGGTACGCGCGGAGCAAGCTTGAGGCGCAGGTGCGGAAGGTGTCGCGGTTCCTGCGAAGCAAAAAGATCACCGGCGAGGTGCTTGGCGTCTACTGCGAAGGGGATGTGAACCGGCTGTGCATTGTGCAGTAAGAGCAAATTGCGGAAATTTTCAAACTTTTTACCCGCAATTTGCTATTCTAGCGAATCTCGGAAAAGTTTGATAACCAACGAGATTCGCTATAAGCGTCCGTGCGCTCTACGTCTGATCGTCTGATAGAGCAAAGGCAACTACTATTCGTAAAAAAATGTGCCTTTGCTTATTACGAACGGCAAGCAAATGTTCGATAATTACTTGCCCGAGTATACGCCTCACGTTCTGCACCAGGGTGGAGGGGACGGTGTCCTGTCCTATGGAAAAGCATTTAAAGAGTGTTCCTTTTTCGCAAAGCGCATGAAACGCGGTTCCCGTCGCTGGAAGAAGCCGAGGCAGATGCGCTGGAAGTGGCAGCGCAAGCGGATGCGGAAAGAAAAGCGCCGGCGGCGGATGAAGCAGTAGTGAATTTTACCGACGATATCGCAGAGCACCATTTCTCCTTTCAGTTGCGAAATGTTTAAATAGGACCTCTTTTTCCCCACGCGGTTATCAGCTCCACTTTTCTCGACGTACAAATCGCGGAAGCGATTTGGAGAGATTCCAGTGTGAATGCTCAATGCATCATTGAGCACGATGAAGGCATCGAGTTGCGAAAGCTTTGCGATCGAATCGTTAATTCCCGTTGATCCTGCGGGAGAGTGCTACTATCTGAGTGGGACTAAGCCATGCAAGTCAGAGGGCTGTCGCAAGACAGCACAGGCGTACTGCTGAGTAACACGTCAATAATCTGCCCTCAGGCCTGGGATACCCTCGGGAAACTGAGGCTAAGCCCGGATAGGCAATGGATACTGGAATGTTCCTTTGCCCAAAGGTGACACCTGAGGATGAGTTGGCGGCCGATTAGGCTGTTGGTGAGGTAAAGGCTCACCAAGCCAAAGATCGGTAGGGGCCTTGAAAGAGGGAGCCCCCAGAAGGGTACTGAGACACTGACCCTAGCCCTATGGGGTGCAGCAGGCGCGAAAACTTTACACTGCGCGCAAGCGTGATAAGGCCACTCAGAGTGCTCATGCTCTGCATGGGCTTTTGCCAAGTGTAAGAAGCTTGGAGAATAAGGGGTGGGTAAGACTGGTGCCAGCCGCCGCGGTAACCCCAGCGCCCCAAGCGGCACTCACGATTATTGGG
>CAYYLB010000005.1:26736-38938 GCA_964472345.1 uncultured Methanosarcinales archaeon | reverse complement strand
CGAGCTGGAACTGGTTTTGCACTATTCTTGCGCGACCAACGGATTTCCCGTGGAACGCTGGAGTGCCCCTCACAACGGCAGGAAGCTCCTGCTTCAGCTTCTTGTCCATAATCGAGAGCAGCCTTTCGCGCTCTTTTCCGCTCACAATCAGCGGCTGGCCAAGACGGAGTGTTTCGGCACCATTCCGTCGCTCATCAATGACCATGCGGGTGACCGCCGTCCTTCCCTCCTCGAGAAATGCGCGGATCTCGTATGAGCCAAGGTAGGTCACATCCTTATGGTTGAGTCCCATCAGCTCCGCAATCCGGAAAAAGAGGTGCCGTGCATTGAATCCGGAAGAATGGAGCACATCCGTCCGGTAGGTGCGCAGCCACGCGAATTCTTTTGCGATTGAGACGATACGCTCAAAATCAGAGGCTGCAGCACTCCGCAGCGCACTCATCAGCTGCGCAGCATTCTCTTCGTTCTCCACCCGTAACTTTTTGATGTGCCGGATTTGCTCGTTTGCATCCTTCTTGAGCAGGGTCCGGATCCTCCCGGTAAGGTCACCCACGGTCCATGGCCGGTGGAACCACCAGTGCCGCGTCCCGATCCAGCCATAGCGCTTCAGGTGGTTTTCCAGCTCGTCGCGTACCCGGGTGTTGCGCTCCCAGCCCTCTTCAAGGCCCCACTCTCGTATCTTCCTGGCAAGAGAGAGCATTCCAAGCCTCTCGGCAGTGTGGGTGTTTTCCTTCACCGGATAGGTCACTACCCTGAGGACCTCTTCACCATCATTCTGCCACTTGTCAGGAAGCGCTGCTGCGATACGCTCTCGCACCAATTCAGACAAGACGCCATCGGCGATAGGCATAGGAAGCAGGAATGAAAAAAGTCTTGGCGCAACAGCATCGAAGAGGGCAAAGTCATTCTTGATGTCCTCCAACGGGGCATTCGCGTACTCCTTCCTTGCGAGTTGTGCAGCCACCTCATTGAGTTTCGTGCAATACGCCAGGCAGCGCGCGGCAAACATTGCGAAGAATTCACGATTTTTGTTGTGACTTTCCTTAAGCAGGTTGCGGAGCTCTTCGAGCTTTTTCCCTGAAAAGCAGACATCACCGCGGACGAAGGCGATAACCTCTGCGTCCCACGGCAGCCCTGTCGCTTCGCTGAAATGTAGAGTGTGACCTTCATCAGAATATGATTGCCACAGTGGAGATTCTGGCCTATTGACTGCCGCTTCCCAGTCAACCTTCCGCACCGCATCCCAATCAATCACGACCCCACCACCTGCTTCACTCCAAACAATCCCTGCGGGTTCTGGTGAATTAGCTATGGCGCTGAACACCACCAAACGCCATATACTTCAGTCTTTCAATGTCTCGCCTGACAATTTCCATGGGACGTTCATGTTGCGTTCCTTTGATGTTCAGCGCGAGCACGGCATCATCTATAGGCTGGCGCTCTTGGACATTAATGACTCCAACAACATACTCGCCTTCGCGATGTGCGACGAATGGCAATAGTTGAGCTACCCCGTAGCTGGAGTCTGGAAGCTGTTCGAGGTTTATCCCCCCATTGAATGCCATAGCCGCTGCGTCAACAATCGGGCCATGCGTCACCTGAATGACAAGTCCATTTTCCCTTCCCTGGATTGTTCTTGAGAGACGTTCTGCGCCGCGAACGAGGTTTTCCAAGACAGCGACGGCTTTTCTTGCCAGTATCGGAAGTCGGGCAGCATTATTAGGATCGTCTGCTTGCGCAAGGTAGTGGTTGGCTAAGGCATGCTCAACATACACATTGAGAACCTCCTGTTTATCACCAAATGGGGGGAAGCATTCCGGATCCCAGATTGTTCCGGCTAGGCTAATCGCACTATCAGCTACAACTTGGTATCTGTCCGCATCCCCGTAGAGATCATCCATAACTCCAGCACCACGCAACCACTTTTCCGCTGTTTGTTCAGTTCGTAAGAATCCTGAATGGACAACCACCGCCCTATCTATTGATTTACCGCCAAGTTCTCGTTGACCTGAAGCAAAGGCATCTGCGTGTCCGGCTTCACTTAGCCCAACAAGCGTACGATCTTGCTCTCCGCCAGGTGTTGGCTTCGGTTCTAACTTTTCCTTCTTCTCGTGTCTTGCTAAAACAACATAAATTTTCCCCATTCTTGCATCACCACACCATTCGAGGAATCTCCTCTTTATAAACATTTCTATTTTTAACCACTATTAAGATGTAACAATTTCTTTACAACCCCTTTTTCTGCGTCCACTTCGACCAGGTCGCCGTCCCTGAAAACGTGCGTCGCATGCTTCGTGCCGATCACGCACGGCTTGTTGAGCTCACGGCTGAGGATCGCTGCATGGGAGGTCATGCCGCCCTCATCAGTCACGATTGCACCGCACCGGGAGAGCAGGGGAAGGAGCGTGGGGCTGAGCGTTGCCGCGATCACGATGTCCCCCTTGCTGAACGGCATTTCGGGATTTGCCATGTGGACAAGCCGCACAACGCCCCGGACTTTTCCCGTGCACGCGCAAGAGCCTCGAACCTCCTGCGCCGCATCAAACCCCTCAAGCTGCCAGATAAATGCAAGCGCATCATCAACCCATTCAACCGTTTCCTTGCCGTCAAGCCGCTGATAGACGAACCGCTTACTCTGCCGTTGCATCCCCCCGCGTGCTGCGGCGTTTGACGTGTCTCCCGCGAGCACCTCCGACAGCAGCAGCACGTCAGCCGCATCGCCGGCGCGGGCTTTCGCCGAGCGCAGGACAACGTCGCTGATGATGCGCGGATAGAATGAAACGGCGCGCAGCCCCTCTGCCAGCTTCAGGAGCCCATCGGCATCCGTGCTCCGCCCGTGGAGGGCTTCATAGCCGAAATAGGGGAATATCGTCGCGTGCAGCGTCAGGCGGACCATAAAATCCACTGCGGCCTGCAGCTCTATCGTGCGATCTTGCTTCAGCAGCCGCTCCGCCTGCCGGTTCAGCTCAACGCCAGCCTCAAGAATCTTCCTGCACCGTTCCGGCTGCCTGGCAACGACCTGCCTGACCGCACCGGTGAACCGCTCAAGCTGCTCCCTGATCGCGTATCTCCTCACAACACCGGGGTGCTCCTCGATGCAGAGGCAGTCGGGCATTGTCACCCCAAACAGCTCTTTCGTGGACGGAGAATCGTACCACACCACCCACAGTGACGCCCCGAAGATGCCGAACGGCCGGCTGAGGTAATGCACCCAGTCCTTCCCGGGTTTCATTGGGCCTCCTCTTTCGGCAGTGCCTCGCCCTTCACCCACTCATACCCTTTCTCCTCAATCTCTTTCGCAAGCTCCGCCCCGCCGCTCTTCACGATCTTCCCGCCCACCATCACCAGCACCCGGTCCGGCTTTAGATAGTGCAGCAGGCGCTGGTAATGCGTCACGACAAGCGCGCCCATGTTCTTTTCTCTGACAAGCTGCTCGACCGCCTGCGCAACGACCTTCAGCGCATCGACATCAAGGCCGGAATCGGTCTCATCGAGCAGCGCGATCTTCGGCTCCAGAACCGCGAGCTGCAGGATCTCGCAGCGCTTCTTCTCGCCGCCGGAAAAGCCCTCGTTGAGATAGCGGCCGGCAAAGGCAGAATCCATCTTCAGCCAGGCCATCTTCTCCCTGAGCAGCTTCATAAAGTCAGGGATGGGCATGCTCGCCCCTTTGAGCTCCTTCAGCGCCGTGCGCAGGAAGCTGCTGATGGTGACGCCGGAAATTTCGCTCGGATACTGGAAGCTCAGGAAAAGGCCCCGCTGCGCCCTCTGGTGCGGCTTCATCGCGGCAATCTCATCACCGTCGAGCAGGATGCTGCCGCCCGTGATGGTGTACGCAGGATGCCCCATGAGCGCGTTTGCGAGGGTGCTCTTGCCGGATCCGTTGGGGCCCATGATGACCACAATCTCTCCCTGTGCGACGGACAGCGAGACGCCTTTCACGATCTCCTGCCCCGCAACGGCGACGTGCGCATCCGTGATCCTCAGTTCCATGGCTCCTGCCCCTCCTGACATTTCCCTTCGTGCAGGTAGGTGATGGTCTTGAGCACGCTCAATGGCAGCATCATGCACCTGGCGCGCGCCGGCGTCACCTGAATGCCGACCAGCTCCTGCATCTTTTCGCGGTCCATGGCCTCGATCGCACCGCGGCTCTTCCCTTTCACTGCTTCCGTCAGGAGCGATGCGCTCGCCTGCGAGACGGCGCAGCCCTTGCCGCGGAAGCGGATGTCCTCAAGCAGCCCGTCACGGAAGCGCACGAACATCTCGATCTCATCGCCACAGAGCGGGTTGAGGTCGTGGAAATGCTCCGCATCCGCAAGCGTGCCCTGGTTGCGCGGGTTCCGGTAGTGGTCCAGCAGGTGCTCGCGGTACATCTGGCCGAGATCGATGCCGTCGAATGCCGCCTCGCTCATGGAGTGCTCACCTTCCGGACGATGCCGTTCGTTGCGTCGAGCTCTATTAAGTCATCATCTTTTAGGACCTGCGTTGCAATTTTACATCCGACTAAACAAGGCACGCCGAATTCGCGTGAAACAATGGCCGCATGACAGGCCAAACCGCCTTCGTCTGTGATGATGCCTTTAACTTTGTCAAGCAATATCACCATAGTTGGGTTTGTCATTCCCGTAACCAGGATATGTTCATCCTTTGAAAGTGTTTTTGCTATTTTGTTTAGTTCCTCCATATCGACTACTTTAACCAACTTTACACGCCCAGTAACCTTTCCTGTGTTGGCGATCATTCCCTTAAATGATGTAGTATCCTGCTTGGGCAAACTGCCGTCAAGGAGTTCTTTTTTCATGCGGCGCGCTTCTTCTCCTGAGTAGAGGCAGAGCTTTCCGTTGAGGTAGTGAAGCAAATAATTCTGCTTTCTCTTTTCTAACTCCTCCTTTGAAATATTTTTTCCGTGTTTAACAAGATTTTCCATGTCCTCTCTTGTGTAGAAATTCATGACATCATATGTGGAAAAACCCGCTTTCTCTGCAAGCTGGCGGAAGAAGTCTAAGAGGTAATAGCTTGTTCCACCCCAACACTCCTTAAGTTTAAGCCTACCAAGGGCCATCTGTCTAATGAACCCAGCCAGTCGTTCAATTTCTTCTGACCCCATCTCTTTGAAAAGCTGTTCTTGTTTTTCTTTTAGCTGTCGGCGTTTTTCTTTGTTCTCCCGGAGCTCTGCCTGTAATTCATCAGTTTTTTGTTTTTGCGCTTTGTTTTTCATCAGCTCAATCGCCTTTTCTTCAGAAGTAATGTTGTACAAGAGCAATGGGTACTTCTCAATATGTTGTTGTATCACTTCCTCTGTCGGGTTGGGAATAACATTCATCCAATCTTTTTTTTCGTTATAGAGAACATCAGCTTCTGTTGGCGTCGTTAAAGTTATAAGCGCATCTTGATAAGTCGCTGGGAACTTTTGCCTGAGTAATGCTGCCAGTCTTGTTTCTACTGCATGCATAACTTCTTCACGTGAACACATAAAGTAAGCATATACCTCCCTTGAGACGGCAACAAGCTGGTCAAATAGTTTTATGAGTTGTTCGGCCGTTAGTTTTTTCTTTGCTTGTTCTCTGATATTTTTTACTGCAATCCAAAAGTTCTTTGCCGTTGCGTCAATCTCTTGCAGGGTATTTTCTGCAATCTCTTTCGTAAGAAATTTTTCACCGTCTTTGTTGACTTTTTTTTTCACGTCGGTACTATTAAAATAGCTTTCAATATATGTTCCTGTTCCCCAAATGAGTGCGTCGTCGAGAACGTTACCAACAATATGCCGATGCGTCCTGTAGCGTTCTGTGTTAAGGCTCAGCTTCAACAATGGCTGTTCTTCTGCCCATGCGAGTTGGTAGCGTTTCATTCTAATTTCCTAACAATCCCTTGATTGGCATCTACTTCTACAAGATCGCCATCCTTGAAGACATCTGTCGCGTGGCGCGTGCTTACGATGCATGGCTTTCCCATCTCTCGTGCCAGAACGGCTGCATGACAGAGTGTTCCTCCCTCATTCGTCACGAATGCCGCCGCCCGCTCCATCGCGAGGATCATGTCCGGTGAGGTCATGTTGGTGACGATGATGTCCCCTTTCCTGACGCGTGAAAGCTCCACAGCATCAACGCTCCTGAGCGCCTCGCGGATGATGCGCACCGTCCCGCGGACGCAGCCGGGATGGGCAGGCATCCCTTGCACCTCATCCACCGGTGCGGTCTTCTGCTGCACCGCGACACGTTCAGTGGTGACGGTGAACCCCTCAGGAGTGTAGGCAACTGCAGCATACGACATCCTCTTCTGGAGCATGACCTTATCAGGCTGCGCGCCCTCAAGCAGGTACGCCTGCACCTCCCCCGACAATGAATGCTTCACCTCTCTCGCGCTGAGCCCGACGCGCCGCCCGACTTCCTCGAAGAGGCGCTCTCCGCGCTCAAACGAGTCAAGCCAGACCTTATGCATGTGCCAGCGCAGCTTCCCGACGGTGCGGAGCGACTCTATCAGGGAGTCAAAAGGCGCAGGCAGCGGGACACCGGCCGCACCCCGAAGCAGGGTATTGAGCGTCTCTTCTTTCGGCTCGGGGAGCTGCGCTTTGATATCCTCGATCACGCGCGCATAAAAATCCTTGCGGGTGAAGCGGTAACAGGCGTACAGCTCGGACATGTGCTCGACGTACGCCGCATGGAGCTGCCACAGCTGCTGGTTGCTGAGCGCCGGAAGCGTTTCTTTCCCGATGAGGTCGAGCGTCTGCCTGATGTTTGCCTCAATGCGCCCGACATGCACCCCAAGGAACTGCGGAAACGTGCTGTCCCTGTATTTGTGCGCTCCCGCCTCCGCAGCCCGCCTCTCCGTTTCCTTGTTCTTGAAGAATGTGATTGTTCCGTCCTCCAGCGTGAACAGGTGCCCGCCATACGCAAATCCAAAAAGCCGGGGCATGTGCGAGGTATCCCCGCGGTGGAGTATCTCCGCGAAGAGCAGGTGGGCATCTGCTGCGTGCCATTCTTTGGCGAACATTCCCTCATCTGCGTCCGTCATCATGCATAACCTCGTCCCTTATCCGCATGCTCTTGCATCTCACGAACGATCCTGTCAATGGCCCTTCTGCTGAGGCCGGCGAGCGTGCCGTAGAGCGCTCGGTACTTTTGCGGGTCCGCGCTTCCGAATGCGCCCGAAACAACGGCTTCAGGTTCTCCGACAAAATCCGCGATGGTCGCGATGTGCTGGGCTGCCTTTCCGTCGCCTCTTCCCGTTCGTCCTGCGCCCGCCCGTTCAGCGTATGCGGCGCTGGCGACAGCAGCATGCCGTGGTTCCATTCCGATGACATAGTGAACGCCCTCCCTTGGCTCAAAAGGCTTCGGCGCTCCAGGATCAGGCAGCCCATTCTGCCGTAAGTAAGCGTTGCGGTTTCCCGCTTCGATTGCCTCAAGCTTTCTTCGTGTTTCTTCAGCCAGCAAAACAACGCTTGCGCGAAAAAGCTGGTCGGCCTTAAATTGCTCGCCTGCCTGCTTATTCCCGCGCACGAAAGCGTCAACAAACCCAGCCTGCTCTGGAGCATAAAACTCCGGAACGCCCTGCCGGTAGCCATTTCCCTTCTCCAGGAACCAAGCGCAATACTCAAACGTTCTCGTGGTCCAATCAACCTTGCGCAGGACATCAATCCCGCTCGACGAGATGACGACGCGCTGAGAAAGGTCCGGGTATTTTGTATCTACACGAGCGCGCGCAACCACTTCGCAGAGCGGGCTTCGCCCGTTGTTTCCCGTGCAGACAAACTCCACACCGATCCTGCCACCATCTGTCATCGTGCAAACACCTTCTTCGCCTCCTCAACCGCTTCCGCGAGCGCGTCGATGTCCTTCGCATCATTGTAGAGGTAGAAGCTCGCGCGTGCCGTCGCCGCGACGCCGAGGCGCTCCATCAGCGGCTGGCAGCAGTGGTGGCCTGCCCGTATGCAGACGTTCCTGCTGGCGGCAACGGTCGCAAGGTCATGCGGATGGATGCCGTCGAGCGTGAAGCTCAGGATGCCTCCCTTGCGAGGTGCAGTCCCATACAATCTAAGGCCGCTGATCCCGGAAAGCCTCTTCGTCGCGGCGCGGAGCAGCTGCTGCCCGTGCTCCCAGACCGCATCCATGCCGAACCTGGTGAGATAGTCAACTGCCGCTGCCAATCCGACGGCGCCCGCGACATTCGGCGTGCCCGCCTCGAACTTCCACGGCAGCGCTGCCCAGCTTGTCTTCTGCACTGTCACCTGATGGATCATGCCGCCGCCGAAGAGGAAGGGCTCCATCGCATGCAGCAGCTCATGCTTCCCGTAGAGAACGCCGATGCCCATGGGCCCGAGCATCTTGTGCCCCGAGAAAGCGAGAAAATCACATCCGAGCTTCCGGGCATCCACCGGCAGGTGCGGCACCGACTGCGCGCCGTCAACGAGCAGCACGCTCCCCTTCTCATGCGCTATGTCGGCGATGGCGCGCACGTCATTGAGCGTGCCGAGCACGTTGGACATCTGGCTGACGGCGACCATCCTCGTCCTCCGGTCAACAAGCTGCCTGATCTGCCCGATGTCCAGGTTGCCTGCGTCGTCAATGCCGGCGACACGGAGCTCCGCGCCCCGCAGCGCGCACAGCTGCTGCCACGGCACGAAATTGCTGTGGTGCTCCATGACGCTCAGCACGACATTATCCCCTGCGGTGAGGTTCCGCAATCCGTACGAGTAAGCGACCGCATTGATGGCCTGCGTCGCATTGCCCGTGAAGATGGTCTCCTGCGGCATCGCATGGACGAATGCGGCAACCCGCTCGCGCGCTGATTCGTACTGCTCGGTCGCGAGTTCGCTGAGCTGATAGACGCCGCGGTGGACGTTCGCGTTCCGCTGCTCATAGTACTGCTGCATCGCGTCAAGGACCTGCCGGGGCTTCTGCGCGGTCGATGCGCTGTCGAGGTAGACGAGCGGCCTGCCGTTGCCGGCGTTCGCGAAAATGGGGAAGTCACTCCTGATCGCCGCGGCATCGAGCGTGCGGAGCGTCAGCATGGCAGCCTCGCCTCGACCTGTGCCCGGACCGCATCCGCAAGCGGTGGCGGGAGCACCGCAAGCAGCGGCTCGAAGAACCCGGACACCAGCAGCTTTCTCGCTGCTTCTTCAGACAGGCCGCGCGCCATGAGGTAGAAGAGCTTCTCCCGGTCAACCTGCCCGACCGTCGCCGCATGGCCGCACTTCACATCATTGTTGTCGATCTCAAGCTTCGGGATGTTGTCTGCTTCCGCAAATGGGCTGAGCGACAGCGTGTCCTGCTTCTCAAAGCCGTTGCTGCCAACCGCGCCTTTACCTATGCGAATTAAGCTGCGGGAGATGTTCTTTGCCCTGCCGTTCAGCACGCCGCGGCCCGTGATGCGGCTGTGCGTGTGCTTCCCTTCATGGATAGCGCTCGTGGCAAGGTCAAAGCGCTGCTCCCCGTCGCCGAAGAAGAGGCTGCTCGCGCTGCATGAGCTGCCGTCGCCGGCGAGGATGCTGCTCGTCTCGCTGTGCGTGAATGCGCCTCCCAGAAAGATGTCGCTCCACTCCATGCGCCCATCCCCCGCGACGTGCGCGACCTTCTCATCGAAGTGGAAGGCGCCGCGCGCATAGTCCTGGACGCGGACAAAGCGCACCCGTGCGCCCCGCGCGACAAACGCCTCGGTGACGGTGCTTGCGAGCGCTGGCTGCCGGCCGGCTGACTGCAGGTGCTCCGTTATCATGACGCTGCTCCCTTCTTCGGCGATGATGAGGGTGTGCTGCGCTGCCTGCGGCGATTGCTGCGCACTTCTGAGCGCCAGCGGATCATGGATGGCTGCCCCCTTTGGCACGAAAATAACGACGGAGCCCGCCCAGAATGCCGCGTGGAATGCCTCGATCTTGCTTATCACTGGGTTGAAAAGGCGCATGAATGATGCTTCGGCAAGAGCAGGCTGCCTCTTCGCGAACTCCTGCAGCGGGCCGACAAAGACGCCCGGATGCTCCTCAACGACGCCAGGAGGCGCCTGAAATGCAGCGGAAGGCTGCGGAACGTCCGCGATGGAATCCGGTGGATCAAGAAGCTCCTGCGGAAGATCGCTGTAATCCATCCGCGCCGTGATGCCGTAGCGGAAGTTCGGCAATGGGAGCTGCTGGAATGCCTCGAACGCCCCCTCGCGCTTCATTTTCAGCCATGCGGGCTCCTGCAGACGGGAGCTGAGCGCTTCAATCACCGGGCTTTTCAGGAGAAGCATAAGATTCACCCGATCGCATTGTCCATCTCGAGCTGGATCAGCCGGTTGAGCTCAACGGCGTACTCAAGCGGCAGCGCCTTCACGATGGGCTCGACAAAGCCACAGACGATCAGCTTCATCGCCTCCTCCTCCTTCAGCCCGCGCGACATGAGGTAGAAGAGCTGCTCCTGCCCGATCTTGCCCACGGTCGCCTCGTGCGCGATGTCCGCCGTCGAGTCCTGGATCTCCATCGTCGGGATGGTGTGCGACTTCGACGCCTCGTCGAGCAGCAGCGCATCGCACTGCACCGTCGCCTTGCAGCTGCTCGCGCCCTTCACAACCTTCAGCAGCCCGCGGAAGGTGTTGATGCCGCCGTCCTTGCTGATGCTCTTGCTGCGCGTGACGCTCGTCGTGTTCGGCGCAAGATGGAAGACCTTCGCGCCGGTGTCCTGGTTCTGGCCGTCGCCGGCAAACGCAATGCCGAGGAAATCGGAGCGCGCGCCGGCGCCCTTGAGCACGCTGCACGGATAGAGCATGGTCACGTTGCTGTTGTGGACGAGGAACCCATTCGCTACAAAATTATGTGTACCACTAACTTCAATATCATAGGTAGGCTTTATGCCCGTTTCTTGTATTTTTTGCACAGTCGCAAAGCCGATATACTCATTCACCTTGCTTCTAAAATTCAACCCACGCGCCGAAACAAAATTTCGTTTTGTTTTACTTTTTTCCAGTTTATTGCGCTTGTGGCTGCTACGGGAAGGAAGCTCCTTCACCAGTTTACCATTCAGCAATAACCTCCAAGAATCTTTTGCATTACACTTATTTCCAAGTATATCTATTCGGCGAGCATGGCCATGACGAAATATTCTTGATACGCCGAAGCCGACACTCAGCGCAAGATCGTAGACACCCTCAAGCAGGTTTCTGCTTACACTAGTAAGGTAGACACCACCTCTCTCAACATGGCCATCCGCATCAAAGTAGCCTGCTAAGAAAGAGAGTATTTGCGTACGTGGTAGCGTAAAAACCCAAAGAGGGACCCGTTTTGTATCCGCAGTTCCTGCTATTCCTAAGGCAGTAAAAAGTTCGCATAATACTTTTGAGTTTATGATGATATAGCGCTCTTTCTTTTCAGTTACTGTATAGTTAAACTCTTTCTTGAGAAGCGAACAGATATATTCACGATAATCATCTCTTTCGTGCACCGCAAGATTGATTTTATTTTGGGTAACATCAACATGTCCATCACCGATGAGTAAACCAGCCAGCCACATAAAATCTTCATTCGTCTCAGCGGGCAGGGCGATGTCATTGTAAAGATAGGAAGTGCTCATAGTAAATCTAGAATATTGATTTTTGCTTTCAACAATTTTCCCTTGAGTTATTCCCGGTAAAGCATAGGGCCTTCCTTCCAATGGAAGCTGCTTGGTAATAGCCACAACATCACCAACATTCAAGTTTTCGAGAGGCTGCCATTTATAAGCAAAGAATGACTTTTTATGAGCAGGATGTTTTTTTATTCTTTGAAGCGTTAAAAATGGGTGATTGCCACTCGCCTCTATCGAACGGCCCCCCGCCTCAAGAGTGTAAACAGTTTTATTTCCGCTGAAAATTTTATTTTTGACGATCGATTTTTTAATTAAATGACTTGACTCATCCCATACATAAACGTGATCGCCTTCATCAATATCTTTTATTTTTATTGGGCCTCGCGGGTTTGTAAATATCTTAGAATCCCCCGTAAGGCAGCCCATATTTCCGTTGATCCATTCGATCGTGCCGTTGGCCTCGACAATCGCGCGCTTCGTGTTCAGGTTGTAGGTGTTCTTGCTCCAGTTCTCGACGCTGTTGTAGCGCACCCGTGCGCCCTCATGCACGTAGATCTCGACGCAGCCGGCGTGGATGTTGTTGACGTTGTAGCGCGGAGCACTGCACCCTTCGACATAGTTCACTTCCGCTCCTTTGTCTGCGATGATCAGCGTGTGCTCGAACTGGCCGAGGC
>CAYYLB010000005.1:0-26726 GCA_964472345.1 uncultured Methanosarcinales archaeon | reverse complement strand
CGAGGCCCGGAGCGTTCATGCGGAAATATGCCTGCAGCGGCATCGTCACCTTCACGCCGGGAGGGACGTAGATGAACGTTCCCCCGCTCCAGACCGCAGCATGCAGCATGGCGAACTTGTGGTCGGTGATGGGCACGCAGCGCGTCATGAAGTACTTCTCGAAGAGCTCCGGATATTTCTGCAGCGCGACATCCGCATTCTCGAAGATGACGCCTTTCTTCTCCCACTCCTGTTTCAGGTTGTGGTAGACGACTTCTGAATTATGCACAACGAGTCCATTTGCTATAAAATTATGGTAATTTTCCACTTCGATATCATAAACTTCTTCTTCACCCACCTTTTGGATCGACTGAATCTTTAAGAATCCAAGATAGTCCGTACAATATTTCCCAAACTCAGGCATTCCTTTTGCACTTATGAAAGAGTGAGCATACTTTTTGAGTCTCAAACGGTCTCGTTTGAACTTGTACCTGCTGGGCACCGGACTTATATTCCCGCTCACATTCATCCGATATGCAGTAATCCGCCTATTTTTGTCATAAGGATGCTTCGATGTAAACTGAGATACCTTTGATACCTCAAAATTTGAGTAGATACAGAGGTTTCTTATGCTTTCTAAGAGACTTTTGTTCCCGCTTGTGAAGACAATATCATGGTTTTTTGGATGGTCCCTAACATACCCGTCTGAATCAAGATAGCCCGCGATGAATGCAAGGCGTTCCGAAAGCGGAAGTTGATAAACCCAGTCCGGTAAAACTTTTGTTAACGCTTTGCCTGTAAATCCACACATTTCAATAAACTTTGCGATTATTGTGGAGTAGATGATTATCCTGTCCCGTTTCTGCCCAATCAAATTTTCTCCAAATAAAATTGTTACGACACGTATAAGTTCCTCACGTAAATCTTTCTGTTCTTCTGGTGTTGCGATCTCCACCGCTGCTTTAGGTTTCTTTGCGTTTCGGTGTATCCACCCATCCCCAACATACATCCCGAAGAACCACATGAGATCTTCATTTGATCTTTCAGGAATATTTACTTGGTTATAGAGATGTTTTATGCTTAAATTGTATTTCACGCCGAACTGATTGCTTCCAATAACATTCTCTCGCAATGTTACTTTAGGTAGAGTTACCGATTCCCCAACATCAGGGTACTTTCTTGCGACAGCAATAAGATCGCCTTCTTTAAGATTCTCAAGCGGTTTCCATATTTTTTTGTATATTCCACGCCTCTTTCCGGGTTTTCTTTCGTAGGATAATGTAAAGAAAGGATGGTTTTTTGATGCTTTAATCTTTCTTTTTTTAGTGGTTATTTCGTAGACCTCCTTTTTGCCGCTGCACTTCACGCCGATAACCCTGGCTTGGGTTATTGTTCCAGTTGCTTCGTCAAGTGCGAATATATGCATACCGGGGGTTATATCTTTTATCTGCGCAGGCCCGCGCGGATTCGTAAATAGTGTCGAATCACCAGTTATGCATTCATACTGTGTTCCCGCGCCGGCAAGCGACTTCCGCTCCGCTTCGGGGATGCCGAGCCTCTCGAAGGTCCTCTTGATCTGCTCCGGCACCTCGCTCCAGCTCGCCGCGTTCGTCTTCGCATCGGGCTTGGCGTAGTAGGTGATGTCGTTCAGGTCCAGCCTGCTCAGGTCGGGCCCCCAGCGCGGAACCGGTGTCTTGCTGAAGTGCTCCAATGCCTTCAGCCGCTTGCGGAGCATCCATTCCGGCTCATTCTTTTCCTTCGAGATGAGTTCGACCGTCGCCCGCGTGAGCCCTTTTCCGGCGGTGAGCGCGAAGCGCACCGGATTCTTGTGGTCAAAGCGCTCGCGGTCAATATCCAGCCCAAGCTCGGCAAGCTCAGCCATGAGAAACCACCGCGAGCTTTGGGTTTGATCGCATCTTGAGGAAGTGCCTGCCGCAGCTCGATTCGCAGCCGTCCGGCGTTTGCGACTTGAGGCGGTGGAGCTGGCAGAAGATGCCTGAGCGCTTGAGCTCGTCATCAATGCGCATGATTTCCGCAAACGCCGTGCTTTGCCTTGTGGCGATCCGCTCCACCGCTTCCCTGACGAGCGCAGCGGCATGCGCGTCCAGCACGAGCCCCGCGGCCCGCTTCTCCTTCTTGTACTGCGAGACCGCCGCTTCCGTCACGCCGAGAAGCGCAGCTGCCTCCTTCTGCGTCAAGCCCGAGGCTACCATCGCCAACGCGAATGCCTTCCGGATGGCAGGAAGCACGTACCAGACCTCCAGTTCCTGTGGCAGGATCAACTTACTTTGCTTCATAAACCCCTCTGAATTAACGATAGTTAAGAAGGAGTATTTAAAAGTTGACAATTTTAAAATGTAACTTTATAGTGGTGAAAAATAGAAACATTTATATATTGGGGACTATTTTTCGCCGCTTATGACTGAAACTGATTCGCGCAATCAGGCGTATAAACGTCTTGGGGAAGTATATCCAGCTCCATTTTTGCAGCAACTGGGTGAATCTCTAAACAAGACTGTCGGTTTTGGCGAGCCGGAGACGAAGGATGTTGGGGGCGGGGATTGGATAAAGTACACGTTTCCTGTTCTTGTATCAACTGGACCGAAAAAAACGCCGAGGATGATTGGGAAATATAGTGTTGTGATTGACAAAATAGCGGAGGATGCAGAAGCGCAGGTCTTATATAATGGAGGACATCCATCGGTTGGGGATGGAGAGATTCTCCTTCAAGCTGGGGTTGTTCCTGTTGTGTATCATGTTGATGTTGGATTTTTGCGTGACCTATCAAACGCAGCAGTACAGCAACTCTATTTTCCCAACCCAATATTTGATGCTCCAGATCCCAAAGAAGGAATCGTAATGCTACTACAACCGAAGCCAACCGTTCCTCGCGACGCGAGGCTTTATGGTATAAAATTCCCGATTTTACCTTTAAGGCACTTTTTATAGAGAGATTTGATTATCCCCCGCTTTTCACCGTTCTTCCGAACAACATTCGCTGAAACTGGAGGTGATTCAATAAATATCCTCTATACCAGGGTGTATAAAGCCAAGCGCACCGCAAAGGTGATAAAGCCTCAGCTCTTTACCGCTATTGCGTGGAGCCAGATGGCAAGAAAGGATCCGGCATTTTACCAGCGGGTTGAGAAAGACAGGATCAACATCGTGTGAGGTCCCGATGAACGCACCAAAAAGAGGCAGGATGGAACAGCTCGCGGAGGGGCCATGAGCCTTTTACCACGAGCATCCACCGCATTCATCGCTGCCATCAAGCAGCACACGCCGCCCCTCGCCGCGCTCTTCGTCCTCCAGCTCGCTTTCCTCGTCGTGCTCGCGTTCGTCAACGTCAACTACCAGCTCGCCATGGCGGAGAACATCCGGGACATCGTCCTCCCGCTGCAGAGCGCCAACTACGACGAGCAGGACATCCAGCGCGGCGTCGACGCCACGGAGTAACCGCCCCGCAACATGTCAAAAACCGCTGGTCTACTGACCGGCGGTTTTTGAGCACACTGGTTTTCCACCGGTGAAAACACGCACAGTGTTCTGTGCTATCTGCGCTCACTCTGTTCGGCAGACACCGGTGGAAAACGCAGGGTTTATAATCTTCCTTTCTCCCTGCTCCAAAGGATATGCCACCCACCAAAGAATCCGTCATCGAGGTCCTCAAGCAGGTCTACGACCCGGAAATCCAGCTTGACGTCTGGAGCATGGGCCTGATATACCGGCTCGATGTCCGCGAGGATGGGACAGTCCACATTCTCATGACGCTCACCACGCCTGCCTGCCCTTACGGCCCCATGCTCATCGAGGAGATCCGTGCGCGCGTCAAGGACGAAGCCGGGGCGAGCGACGTGCAGCTCGAGATTACCTTCGATCCCCCATGGCAGCCGAGCGAGGAGCTGCGCGCGATGCTGGGGGTATAGGCTGTATGGAGCGCAAACCAAAGAAAAGGAAGAAAAGGAGGAAAAGTGAATTCTGGGAGCTTGATGAGGAAAGCGACCATCCCATCCACGAGCAGTACGTGAAGCAGGAGCACCGGAAGCAGGCTTAAAGGAAGCTGTAAGCGACCGCAGTCACGAGAAAGATTACATAGATGAGCTTCACGAGAAACGCGGTGAGCTTCTCTGACGGGTAGGCCGCAACCGCAAGGGGGATCGCAACGCACGCAATGAGCGCATACCGGACGATTGGCGCCTTGATGCCGCCGAAAAGCAGTGGAACCAGCGAGCCTGCCGCAGCGATGATGGCAGTCGCGCGCTTCCCGATTGCCACCGCGATGGTCCGGTCCCCCACCGAGCGGTCGACGGTGTAATCTCCGATGGTGCTCAGGGCGTGATAGCCGGCCATCGCCAGCGCAACAAGGTAGATTTTGGGCGGCAGGAGCAGGAGCGGCCTGCTGAAGCTCCACCCCAGTGCAAACGGAGCAAGAAAATAGAAGACTGCATTTGAGAGGGAGTCCAGAATGGGGCGGGTTTTTGTGCGTATCGGCGGGGCTGAATAGGCATACGATGAAACGAGGAGCACGCCCATGGCGAGCAGGTTGGAGCCGCTCTTTGGGAAGAACGAGGAGAGGAGGAGCATGCCTGCGCAGAGAGCCGCAGCTTTCTTGACGAGGGGATGATGCACGGGGGCCAGGACAATGCCATAGAGCTGCTCACGCTTCCGGGGGTTTCGGAGATCCGACGCGTAGTCGTAGATGTCGTTGATGCCGTAGAGCAGGAGGCAGTAGGGGAAGCCGAGCAGAAGCGCCTGCACTATCGCCTGCCATGACCACGAGGCGCCGGAAAACCGCAGGGCCGCAGCAAACACCAGCGGGAGCACCGGCCAGAAAAGAGGTCTGCTTGTCTTGAACAGCAGCAGGAGCTTCTCCTTGGCCATCTGCATGGCAATGCCACAACATTTATAGCTTTAAAACACTTTCTCCCGTCATGCCAACAGAAAAGAGCGCCGGCGTCATTGTCTTCCACCGCGGCCATGATCTCAACTATCTGCTGCTCCATTACGAAGCCGGCCACTGGGAGTTCCCCCGCGGCAACATCGAGGCGAAAGAGACTGCACAGGAGGCGGCACAGCGCGAGCTCGCGGAGGAGACGGGAATCAGGCGCATGAACCTTGTCCCAGGCTTTGAGGAAAAAGTCAGCTGGTTCTACATGCGGGACGGCCGGCGCATCTTCAAGGAAGCGACATTCTTCCTCGCCGAAACCGCGCAGAAGCAGGTCAAGATCAGCGGGGAGCACATCGGCTATGCGTGGCTGAGCTACGGCAATGCCATGAAGAAGCTCACATTCAGGAACGCGCAAAGCGTGCTCGAAAAGGCGCATCAGCGGCTGCTGGGAATCCACGCATGACTGCGCTCGCGAAAAAAGCCTGCGTCGCGTGCAGCGGCGGCCTGCCCCCTCTTGGAGCGGGCGAGATCAGCGCCTTCCTGAAGCAGGTTCCCGGCTGGACGCTCATCAGCGAGGGCGGCATCAGCAAGATCGAAAGGACATTTGCCTTCAACAACTTCAAAGAGGCGGTTGCGTTCGTGAATGACGTCGCAGGTGTTGCAGAAGCGGAAGGCCACCATCCCGACATCCTCATCCATGGCTTCAGGAACGTCAGGCTTATGCTCTACACCCATGCGATCAAAGGGCTGCATGAGAACGACTTCATTGTCGCGGCGAAGGTCGACCAGCTCGCCGGGAAGCAGGTGCAAGCACCGATGCAATCGTTGTAGCCAACCGTAGCCGTGCGCGGCGCTGAGGGAGTGATCCCCATCTCATCGGAGGAACTGTGCGATTTGATTGACGTTCTGGCATTGGGCCCTCCTTCGGATGAAGGGCAGACACTCCGCGTACACCTAAAGAGCTCGCTCCCGGCAGCCCCCGGCATCCTCGCAGGAGATTTCTTTCGGTTCCTTGATGGCGTGTACCGCGGGCCTTTGGTTATTATTCTCGCTGGGCCAGACATTCCCGCTGAGTCAGATGGCGTTGAGTATGTTGCCTTCATTGCCGGTAATGGTGGCATAGGCGTCGGGCTGTACATTGACCGTTTTGCCGCTGAGGTGCACATCTACGATCCGATGCCAGCAGAACGCCCTACGCTCTTAGACAGGTATTTTCTGTACCTGCGCGGCGAGCAGCAGGAAAAAAGGCAAGGCCCCGATCAGCCGCTGTTCTAATGGCCTGGGTGCGCTCACCGGCTCCGTGTATCAATATATCTCCACTCCCCTTCCTTCAGGCTGCCGAGCGCGAAGCGGCCCATCCGCGTGCGTTTCAGCGCAAGGACGCGATAGCCAAGCGCCCCGAACAGCCTGCGGACAACATGCTTCCTGCCCTCGTGCAGCGCCACCTCGATCACCTGCGGGCGGAGCTGCCGCATGCGATCAATCCGAACCGCGCCGTCCGCGAGCCGCACGTCCTGCTTCAGGCGAGCTGCGTCGCGCGCCTGCAGGGGCTTGTCGAGCTGCGCGACATAGGCCTTCTCGACCTCATAGCGGGGATGCATCATATGGTTGGCAAAGTCCCCGTCGTTGGTGAGCAGCAGCAATCCCGAGGTGTTGGAATCAAGCCTGCCGACGGGGAAGACGCGCTCAGGGATCCGCACATAATCAAGCACGGTCTTCTGGCGCTTGTCCGCAACTGCCGTCACGCAGCCGATGGGCTTGTGGAAGAGGATCGTGATGCGCCGCTCGGGCATGACACGGGCGCCATCGACCGTGATGGTATCCTGACCGGAAGCCTTGTCGCCGAGGTGAATCGCCCTGCCATTGACCATGACGCGGCCTTCTGCAATCAATTCCTCCGCTTTCCGCCGCGAGCAGCGGCCCCAGTTGCTCAGCAGCTTCTGGACACGGTGCAGCTCCCCCATAGGCAGGAGTTTTTCGCCGTGGATTTATATATCTGTGGTATCAAAGGAGGGCGATGACATTCCTTTTCGATGCCGAGGAAATCATCGTCAAGGAGCAGGTGCGCGTGCTCAAGTTCGGCAACGTGTACGAGTTCTTCACGCCGCAGGGCAAGAAGCTCGGCGAGGCGCGCGAAGAGGGCATCAGTTTCCTGCAGAAGTTTTTCAGGATGACGAAATACAAAAACATGCTCCCGTTCACCGTTTCACTGTACGACGCCGGCGGAACGAAGCTGGTGACGCTCAGGCGGCCGTTCACGTTCTTCATGTCGCATGTGGCCGTGCTCGACGCCAGCGGGAAGACGCTCGGAACCTACCGGCAGAAATTCCGGCTCAGCAAGCCAAAACTGCTGGTGCTCGATCCGGGCGGCGCGCAGCTCGCGACGATGGAAGGCAGCTTCGCCGGATGGCATTTTGCAATCATGTCAGGCGGCGGCAAAAAGCTGGTGGACATCAGCAAGAAGTGGGCGGGTGCTGCCCGGGAGCTGTTCACCACTGCGGACACCTACGCAGTCCGCATCGAAGCGACCATCCCCGAGGAGCATCGCAGGCTCCTGATCCCCGTGGCGTGCGTGATTGATCTGGTTTTCAGGGATCGCACTTAAACCGCATCGATCTCCGCCAGGCAGGAAACGATCATCTCCTTGCAGCTCTGCAGCATCGCAGCGAGGCGCGCGTCCTGCGTCGCGCCTTTCAGCTGGCCGATCCGGTCAATCATCTGCCGGAACAGGCGGATCACGTCGCCTTCGAGCAGCGAAGTGTTCGGCAAAATCGCGAAGATGTTCCTGCCCCGGTAGCATGGATCCACCAGCGCGGTGAGCGCCTCGAGCTCCTCAAACCGCTTCTCGCGCTGCAGGAACGGATGGGCAGCGAGCTTCTTCTGCAGCGTGCGGAGCATGTCGGAGGGGTGTGTCTTATGGAACTTGGTCTTCTCGCGCCCTTCGTAGCACAGCGCCGCGATCAGCAGCAGGAGCTGGTACTCATCCAGATCAGCGTAGAAGTCTGTTGCGAACAGCTCGGTAAAGGTCAGCTCGTCAGCGTACATCTTTGAGGCGAATTCGCCTTTCTCGGTGAGAATGTTGCCTGCGAGGTAGCCCATATGCTCGAGCTTTTTGGTGAGCTTGGTGAACGTGTAGAAAAACGGCGTCTTGCGCTGGGGAAAGCGCCGCATGCGCTGGAAGGTGTAGAAGTTCTTGTGCAGGATCTCCTCGATCTCCTGCCGCGGGTGGCGCTTGATGAGGTTGAGGATGGTATTCACGCTCAGCCGGAACTGGGAGCGGATGGGCTCCCTGTCGGCGCCCGTGACCCTCTTGAGCTGGTGATAATCGAAGTCGCGGCGGTCGACCATGGCATAGGCGAAGCCTTCCTTGTCAATGCCGCGGCGCCCCGCCCTTCCCGCGATCTGGAAATACTCTTTGGCATGCACAAAGCGGAAGTTGGCGCCGTCAAACTTGCGCAATGACTCAAAGCAGACCGTCTTCGCGGGCATGTTGATGCCGACCGCGAAGGTTTCTGTCGTGTAGAGCACATTGATGAATCCTGCGGCAAAGAGCTCCTCGACAAGCTCTTTGATGACGGGGATCAGGCCCGCGTGATGGAAGCCGATGCCGTAGGGAAGCAGCTCGCGCAGCAGGCGCGTGGATGCGAGCTGCCTGATTTCCGGCGCTGCGCCTGCGAGCTTCTCATGGATGAGGCCGACGACCTTGGGGTTGTGCGCGAAGAGCTTCGCTTTCAGGAGGTCGGCTGCATGCTGCTGGCAGCGCTGGCGGGAAAAGGTGAAAAAGAAGCAGGGCAGCTTGTCGCGGATCTCCTTGATCAGTTCGACGGGTGAGGGGGCGGGCACGCGCGGACGCCTGCGATGGGATGTGCCGCGGACGTAGGCATGATCGGGAATGTCGATCACGTCGCGGATCTTTTCGGGCGTCGTGATGCCGAGCTCGGCGTCGTACAAGGCGCGGTGCAGCGGAATCTCGCGCGTGTCGTGGCGGATGACCTCGACGCGGTGCTGCTTGATCGAATGGATCCACTCCGCAAACTCGTCGGCATTGGGAATCGTCGCGCTCAGGCAGAGAAACCGCACCTCAGGTTTTGAGAAGATGATCGATTCTTCCCAGACGTAGCCGCGCTCGATGTCGTTGATGAAATGGATCTCGTCAAAGATGACATAGGAAACCTGATCGAGCATGGGGTCGTGGGTGATCGCCATGTTGCGGTAGATTTCCGTGGTCATGATGAGCACCGGGGCGCCGGGATTCTTGACGATGTCCCCCGTCAGCAGCCCGACACGCTCCGTGCCGTAATCGCGCGTGAACTCATGGTACTTCTGGTTCGACAGCGCCTTGATGGGTGCCGTGTAGATCACCCGGATGCCGCGCTCAACGTCCCGGTTGATGATGTAATCCGCGATAAGGGTCTTGCCGGAGCCCGTGGGAGCGGAAACGACGACAGAATGCTGGTTCTCGATGGCCGCGATCGCCTGCTCCTGGAACCTGTCCAAGGTAAGGCCTTTGTAGTTCATGGTACGCCGAACTTGAGGATAGTTCTTAAAGGTTCGCCTCGGCGTTAATCGCACGCAAGGTGCTTGCAGCTGAGCTTGAGCGGGCTGTTCCGGACGCTCTTGCGCTCCGTCCGCCCGTCCTCCTCATCATCATCGAAGAAATCCCCATCGTCATCATCGTCGCCGTCATCGCTCCACGCATCCCATTTGTCCTGCTGGATCCTGAGCTCGTTGTGCTTCTGCCAGCGCCCGTACAGGTCGCTTTTCTGCCTTGTGACAACCTCATACGTGCGCATCGAGGTGCTTGGCTCATACGTTTCGGCGGCATCAACCTCAAATGTCAGGAAAGCGCCGCTGCCGGGAGCGCCCGGAGCCTCGGGCTGCGTCGTGCCGCAGGCGCTGAGCAGCACCAGGATGCCCATCAGTGCGATCAGCTCTATAGAAAAGTGGCCGTAGCCGTCAGCTGGAGCAGCAGCTTTGCCCCAAAGCAAAGCTCTGCTCGACGGCTGACGCGGCTGGGGTTGCGCCCTACGGGCTGCCGCGTAGGCCACTTTTCTACGAAGCCGTGCGATCGATGCGTTCATGCGGCGCGGCAAGGCGCACCCCTTTATATATTTTTCTATTTTTACTACTTTTTAGTAACTAAATCTTTGCCATAATGTTTATAAAGCGGCCGCGATGCGCCTCATGCATGGGACGGATCAAGACACGGCTGATCAAGAGGGTGACCCGCGAGCTTGTCCAGACCTCCCGTGATGAGCTCACGACGACGTTCGATGAGAACAAGCGGGTGGTGGACACCTATGTCGATGCGCAGAGCAAGAAGCTGCGCAACATGATTGCAGGCTACGCAACACGCCTGAAGCGCAAGCAGGCAGCGGAATAGGCCGGCGGGGTGAGACTGCCATGGGCGACGACAACAGCATCTTCATCGGAAGCAAGCCCTTCATGAACTATGTGACGGGCGTGGTGATGCAGTTCACGACGAAAGGCGCAAGCGAGGTCATCATCAAGGCGCGCGGCAAGTTCATCAGCCGCGGCGTTGACGTCGCCGAGGTCGCGGCGAAGCGTTTTCTCGAAGGCACGGTCGAGGTGAAGGACATCAGGATCGACAGCGAGCAGTTCACCAACACCGAAGGCCGGAATGTGCGCGTGAGCAGCATCGAGATCACGCTGGCGAAGAAGGAAGAGACGCCGTGAGGGGCGTTCGTGATGGGGGCGGGTGCGCTGGTGGACTGTGGATATTTTAGCAGGCACTCTACACACCGGGTTTGTTTTCTATTAACAATAATTATAAATTAGGCCTATTCAGTTAACAAAAAACATATTGATAGTTGAGGGTCAACGTGATTCTTTACAAGCAGTAATAACCATAAACGGCGGAATGGATGACAGGTCGTTCTCAGGCCGCGGTTTGGTCACCTTGACATTCCTAAAACCGGCAGATTGCAGCCACCTAACATGATCCCGCTCTGACCAGAAATGGTCGTACCCGTCAATGGGTGGCTTTTCTTTAAGCATCACATAAACGCGCTCGCCACCCCTTCTGGAAAACTTTTTGGGCAATCTGCTCAGGAATGAGATATATTCATGGCCCCACACCTCAGGACTTGCAGTCAATGTGATGTATTTGCCGCCAGGCTTCAGCACGCGCTCCACCTCACTCTCTATCTTCTGCAGTATCCTGCCATCCGGAACCATGACATGCATAAATGCGCTTAAAGCAACGTCGTAGGTCTGATCATCGGCGGGTATCCGTCTATCTTCAGCAAGGAGCCGGAATTCAAGGTCAGGATGAAGTCGTTGTGCCTTCTGGACCATCTCTGGATCGATGTCAACTCCAGTAACCCTAGCACCCAATTCGGCCAAGAATCTCGCGGACCTTCCCGTTCCCGAACCATAATCAAGCACATTTTTACCTTGGATATGACCTAACGCCCGTGCAACTTCCCCAAAGCCGCATACCCATGTGCCTGTTATTCCAACTTTGGCGTACGTTTCAGCAGTTAAAGGATCGTATTGTTGCATGCTTGCAGCGCGCCCCCTAAACCTCAATAATCTTCCCCCCTTTCCCCACGTTGATGCTCTTCACGCCCGCAATCGTGTCCTCGATCCCTTCGCACTCGTGGATGTGGCCGCAGAGATGCAGGTCCGGCTTGAACTGCTCGAGCGCCTTCCGAACCGCAGCGCTGCCGGCAAACGACATCTTCTCAATCAGCCCGCCGGAGGGATGCACATGCGTGACCATGATCCGCCTCTTTGCGTCTTTCACATACCGGTGCCCTTTCTTCAATAGGTCGAAGAGCTCGTCATCGTCAATCAGGTGCGGGCCGACATTGGCATGGCCGGCGCCGAAGAAACCTATGTCGCCGAGCTTCATGCCATAGCCGTGCAGGTGGTGGGCGCTGTACTGCTCTGCCAAAAAAGCCGTGGTCGCGGCGCTCTCGTGGTTGCCCGGCAGCAGCGCGACGCGCAGGCTGCGCTTCCTGAACGGGCCTACGATGTTCTCGGTGCTTGCCTCATTCAGCGTGAGATCGCCGCACAGCAGCACCAGGTCCACATTCTCGTGCGCAGCTTTCGCTGCCAGCTGCTCGATCCAGCGGGTGTCGCCGTGCACATCGCTTGCCGCAAGGATTTTCATGGGAATCGCAGCAAAAGGCCCCTTTATAAATTTATCCCTAAAAAGTGACGATTTTACCTCTCCTTCACCGCACCGCCTTCGGTGAGATCCACAATCTTGCTCGGCCGCCCGCGCTTCTCGCCTTCGTAGACCGCAAACCGGACACCGTTCCTGATATCGATATCAATATCCTCAAGCGATGTCATGAAGCGCCTGCCGGCGCGGTTCACGCTCGTCGTCACGATGGGGACGCCAAGGCGCTCGATGAACCCCGCAAACCAGTGCTCAGGCAGGCGCACCCCCACCGTCCCATTCGCGGGGTTGATGCCTGCGGCGATAGCTTTCGCATGCTTGAGCCTCACGATCAGGGTGTAGGGTCCCGGAAGCTTCTCCAGCCATGACCCCATCTCCGAAGGGACCTCGCAGTGCTCCAGAATCCATCCCTTGCCCGGAACCAGGATGGAGAATGGCGCGTCCGGGCGCTCCTTCAGCTTGCGGATTTTTCTGACGGCAGCCTGGCTTTGGGCATTGCAGCCGAGCCCGTAAATGGTGTCGGTGGGATGAATAAAGACCTCGCCGTCGCGGACGCGCGTGAGCAGCTCATGCATGCGCATCTGCACCTCACTTTGGGTCAGCACTTCCATGGGAGCCGCGCACGGTGCGCCCTTTAAATAATTTGCGCAGCCGCGGTTACGCCTTCGTGCCAGGCATGCGCTCGGCGCAGCCAACATAGCCCTTCAGAAAGCCCGCGTCGGATGCGTCAAGCTCATCCTCATCGACGCTCTCCTCAAGCTCATCCTCATCGTAGACATTGTACATTCTTCTCACCCCTTTTCACGGCGAACGCCCATACGTGGCTGCAGTGAGCTCCTGGATGCGCGCATCAAGCAGCGCCCGTATTTTCTTCAGGTACGAGTCGTCAAGCTCCGCAACGCCAAACACCTGTTTCCTGTCCGCTTCAACCCAGCTTGTCATGGGACATCACCTCAGAAATGGGGAAGCGCTTCGGATTTATATACGCTCCAGCGACACTTGTCGAGTGGAGCTTATCAGTTGTCGAGTGTAGGGGAACATACACCGGAGTTGACAGAGAATGAGCTTTTTCGTTTACCGGCTCTGTAGAAAAGTGGCCGTAGCCGTCAGCTGGAGCAGCACCGGAGCCGAATGGCGGAGGTCTGCTCGACGGCTGACGCCAAGCAAATCGGGGATTTGCGGGCACCAAAAGCGAAGCTTTTGCGTGCGCCGGGGGATGCCCCATCCGGGGTGGCGCGTAGGCCACTTTTCTACGAAGCCCGTTTACCGCACTCTTTATAAACTCCCGCAAACGCCGGGCTCTGATGATAGTCCCGCTCGCTACGGCCCAGACGCCCGCACTCCGCGCCCGAATGGGCCTAGCGCAAGGGCGTGCTCTCCGAGTAACGCGAGCGCTCGCTGGCGGTAAACCGCGACGTTCACCAGAGCCCAATCGCCGTGCGCCGATGCAGCAGGTCAGGCACCTCGGCATCATACCGGACGGCAACCGCCGCTGGGCGCGTGCGCAGGGCAAGCCGGAGTGGTATGGCCATCAGGTTGGGATTGCGCGCTTCCGCGACGTGATTGACTGGTGCCGCGAGCTGAAGATAGCTGAGCTGACGTTCTACACCCTGTCGGTGCAGAACTTCAAGCGCGATGCAGAGGAACTCAATCACTTATTCACTTTTATCCGTGCGGAGCTCAAGCAGTGGAGGAAAGGCACCGACATCCGCATCAATCCTGTCGGCCGTCTGGGGATGCTCCCTGCCGACATCGCAGAGCAGTGCAGCAAGCTCGCCGAGCAGACAAAGCTGAACAACACCATGAAAGTGAACCTTGCCATCGGCTACGGCGGCAGGGAAGAGCTCCTCGACACCGTGCAGCGCCTTGTGGGAAGCAAGCAGCCGCTGACGGAAGAGAATGTCTCACGCGGCCTGTGGATACCTGAGGATCTTGACCTTGTCATCCGGACGTCGGGCGAGATGCGCACATCCAACTTCCTTATCTGGCAGGCCTCCTATGCCGAATGGTTCTTCTCCCGCAGGTACTGGCCGGAATTCGACAAGGCAGAGCTGTTGAAGGCAATCGAGAGCTTCAACGGCCGTGAGCGGCGGTTTGGGGGGAAGTGAGGCGGGAGTTTTTCGAGGAAATGACCGCGAAGTAGTGCTGCTTCAAAACGAAAGATTTATACACTATTGTAAAATTGTGTAATAAAGTTATTTATACAATTACAACAATAGGATAAGAATGATAGTAACCGACGTGCCGAGGCTATCCCAGTCGCAGCAAGCTGCGGGGCTTTACACCTCGGCAAAATAAAAACCTCTTTGGAGATGGGGGGTGCTGGCGCGCAACGCTCCCTGCACTCGTGATTGCGGCAAACATAGCGAGTTACCTATTTCTTACTGGCCTCAGCCTGTTGGTGCGGTTTGGGTTCTTCTGAGCCGGCGCCATGAGGGTAGTGCCCGATCGCCCCGCAGCAGGATCACCTCACCACCGCCCCATCCCTCACTCCCGCAACAGCAATATCCTCTTTCTCCGTGTGCAGGTGCGCATTGTTCCAGAAGACCTTGCCGTTCTTGACGCGCAGCTCGAGCCTGGTGAAGTCGGAGAAGGTGATGTGCGCCGTTGACGAAGCGAAGCCTGCGGCATGCACCGCGTCGCCCGGCGCGCTCTTCGGCGCCTCCAGGACAGAAACCACCGAGCCGTCGTCCGCCGCGAGCAGCATGCCCTGGCTCTCGGCGCCGCGCAGCTTCGCCGGCTGCAGGTTTGCGACAACGACGACATGCCTGCCTTTCAGTGCGGCCTTTTCGTAGTGCTGCCTCAGTCCGGCGACCAGCTGCCGCTTTTCGTTTCCCAGGTCAACCTGCAGCACGTAGAGCTTGTCCGCATTGGGATGGTCCTCGGCGGAGATGATCTTCCCCACGCGAAGGTCGAGCGGGAATGGCGCTGACGCCGGAAGCTGCTCGATGCGCGTGAACGTCGGCTGCGCGCCCTTGACAAGGACATTCTTCCCAAAGCTGAGATCGCCCCACCGCAGCCCTTTCTCGCCAAGCTGCCGCTGGATCGTTTCAGCGAATTTCGGCAGGACGGGGGAGAGCAGGATTGAAATGTTCCGGACGATGTTCGCAGCAAAAGCGACGGCAGCCTGCGCGGCTCCCGCGCTCTTCGCATTGTCCTTGCTCTTCCACGGCGCAGCCTCCTGGAAATAGGCGTTGCCCTTGTCCGAGATCGCAAGGATCGCTGCAAGCGCTCCCTTGGTGTTGTATGCCTCGTACATCCTGCGCGCCTGCTCCGTCAATGCGGTAAGCTCAGCGGCAAGCGGCTCATCGGCCACAACCGCAAGCTTCCCGCCGTAGTTCTTCTCGGCAAAGGAAAGCACGCGGTAGCAGAAGTTGGCGATGTTCGCGACGAGCGTGTTGTTCACCACCGAGCGGAAATCCTCAAAGTTCAGGTCAACGTCCGCAAGCCGCTTGCTCAGGTGCAGCGCATAGTAGAAGCGCAGTGTCTCCGGCTCATAGAGCTTGAGGAAGTCGCGCGCCGTGAAGAAGGTGCCCCTGCTCTTTGACATCTTCTCGCCGTTCACCGTCAGGAAGCCGTGCACGACGATGTCCTTTGGCAGCGTGAAGCCGGCAGCGAGCAGCATGGCCGGCCAGAAGAGGAAATGGAAGTAGATGATATCCTTGCCGATGAAGTGGATGATGGTTGCGTTCTCATCCTTCCAGTAGTCCTGCCAGCGGGCGGTGAAGTGCTTCGTCGTCGCGATGTAGCCGATGGGCGCGTCAAGCCAGACGTAGAAATACTTGTCCTTCTCTCCCGGGATCAGGAAGCCGAAGTAAGGCCCGTCGCGGGAGATGCACCAGTCTTCCAGCCCCTTGTCGAGCCACTCGCGGATGTGGTTCCTGATTTCCGGCTGCAGGCTCCGGTTGTCCTCCAGCCAGGCGCGCAGCTTCTCCGCGAAGAGGTGCAGCTTGAAGAAGTAGTGCTCGCGCTCCTTCTGCTGCGGCGTGCTGCTGCAGATGCTGCACTTCGGGTTGAGCAGATCGGTGCCTTTCAGCGCAAGGCCGCAGGACTCGCAGACATCCCCGTACTGGTCGAGCGTGCCGCAGTGGGGGCAGGTGCCGCGCACGTAGCGGTCCGGCAGCACGCGCCTGCATTTCCCGCAGGAGATCACGTTGATCTTCTTCTGGTAGAGAAAGCCGTTCTTCTGCAGCTCACGGAAGAAGAGCTCGCTCAGCTCGCGGTTCTCCGGCGAATGGGTGGTGTAGAAATCATCGAAGCTGATGTGGAATGCGGCAAAGTCCTCGCGGTGCTCATGGTTGAACTTCCTGACCAGCGCTTCCGGCGTGATGCCGAGCTTTTCCGCATTCACCTCGATCGGCGTGCCGTGCGTGTCCGAGGCGCAGAGGAACAATGGCTTTTTCCCTGTCAGGCGGAGGAAGCGGACGAAGATATCAGCCTGCACATACTCCACGAGATGGCCGATGTGGATGCCCGCGTTCGCATAGGGCAGGGCGGCGGTGATGAGGAGCTTGTCGGTGCCGGCGGCGGGGATGGGGGGCTTTTCAGTTGCATTTTTCCCTTTCTTTGCTGTGCCGCCCGGCTTCCGCTGCGCTGCCGTGCGCTTTTTTTTTTGGCTTGCAGGCATGCGCGGGAAAAACGGGGAGGCGTTTATAAATATGTGCAAGGCTCAGGAGAAAAAGTGGCCTCCGTGGCAGGGGACGCCCCGGGCGGAGCGGGCTGGCAGTGCCGCGCAGCGAATGACTCCGAGGCATCCGAGGAGTTGCCAGAGACGCGCAGTCTCTTCGCAACGCACTAACCCCGAACAACCAGCAACGTATTTAAACACCAACCGCGCGCCGCTTTCATGCCGGCCGAAAAGGTCTTCTTCACCAACAGCGAAGGGATGAATCTTGCTGCGTGGCTGCACGTTCCTGACGGCATCGGGCCGTTCCCTGCGGTCGTGCGGGCGCATGGTTACCGGATGAGCAAAGATGGCCGCACCAGCGCTGCATTCGCTGCCTGTTTCCCGGACATGGTCTTCCTCCGCTTTGACTTCCACTGCCATGGGGAGAGTGAGTGCCGCGATGGTGTCGATGCTGCCCGGTGCGTTGACGACCTGAGATCCGCTGTTGCGTATGCCCAGAGCCTGCGCTTTGTCGATCAAACGAAGCTCGCGGTCATCGGAAGTTCACTCGGCGGTCTTGCAGTGACACTGGCGGCTGCCGGGGATAAAGCGATTGCCGCAGCGGTCGCGATATGCCCGGTCTCGACATTCGAGCCCTTCCGCGCGCGCGACATCAAGTACCAGAAGCTGTTGGGGATTGATGTGTATCAAGAGGCCGAAAAGATCTCAGTCCCGTTCCTCATCATCCACGGTGACAAGGACAATATCGTCCCGATCGCGCAAAGCATTGAGCTTGAGAAGCACATCGCAACAGGGAGGCTGCACATCATCCGCGGCGCTGATCACCCATTCTCCCAGGAGACGCATCACGCAGAGCTGCTGGGAGCAGCAGTCGGTTTCATTCGCGAGGTTTTTGCCCATGGAACGCGTCAGTGAGTCCTTTCACGAGCTGATCGCTGCGCTGCGGAAATGCAGGCAGGGCTGCCCCTGGACGCGGAAGCAGAGCGTGGAATCCTACGGCCGGGAGCTGCTGTCCGAGGCTGAGGAGCTGAAGCAGGCGCTCGAGCGGCATGACTACCAGAACCTCAGGGAAGAGCTTGGTGATGTGCTGTGGGACGTGCTCATGGTCGCGCATTTTGCTGAGGATGCCGGCCACTTCACCGTCGATGAGATCATGCGCTCCGTTGTCGAGAAGATGAAGCGCCGCAAGCCCTATATCTTCGAAGGGCGCGAGGTGTCGCTCGAGGAGGCGCACCGGCTGTGGAAGGAAGCGAAGAAGCAGGAGCGCCTCGGGAAAGGGGGCAGCGCTCCGCCGCCAGATTGAAGCCCTCAGGTTCCTGCAACTCGCTGATATCACATTCTGTCGGAGAAGAAGGCGCCCGGGCGGGGAAGCTCAGGCCGCGCCGCAGCTGTCCGCGCAGCCATTTGAACCCCGGTCGCAGGCTTGCTCCGAACCGCCGGAGGCCCGTATACTGTCCAAGCTATACTACCCGGGCGCACCGCCGCAGGAGCACCGCCGCTTTATATCCTTTCGCCTCTATTTATCAGCATGCGTGCAATCCTCCAGCTCCGCCTGCTTCGGCGTCGTCCCTTCCTCGTATTTCTCGAGCTCTTGAAGGTAGTCGTCGAGCGGGTTCTTCCTGCGCCGTGCGGCGCGTTTCCCTAGGCGCGGATGCATGAGCAGACCTTTCCGAGAATCCCGTCCCTGCCGAGCGCGCCGAAGTGCCTGCTGTCGGAGCTTTCCGCTGCGTTGTCGCCCGCAACGTGATACGCCTCATGCTGAACAGCCGCAATGCGCTTGAGCAGCGGCCTGCGCGTTTTCGGGTGCCTGCAGACAACCACGTCGCCGGCTCGCGGGCTGCGGAGGAAATAGGGAATCTGGCTGACGAAGACATAGTCGCCGGGACGGAACGCCGGCAGCATGCTCGTTCCCGCGACGCGGAAGCACGTAAGCAGGCTCATGGTCTTGGCAGCACCAGCTCGCCGCCGCCCGGATAGGGGGCCTTGGCGCGCACTGGCTCGATCCCCTTCGCCTTCCAGAAGATCTCCGCGAACCGCTGCACATTCGCCAGCAATTCCTGCGCGGGCTCCATGCCCGTTTCCTGCCGCGCCTTTGACGCAAGCTTCATGATCTGCCAGACAAGCTCGTGCAGCTCCGGGAACTGCTTCAGGTGCTCCGGCTTGAAGAAGTCGCCCCAGATGATGCGCACCTCATGCTTCACCAGCTCGGCATGCTCGTCTTTCGTCGCCGTGGCGCGTGCCATCTTGTGGACAAACTCCTGCCGCTGCTGGCCTGTCGCGTCAGCCCCAGGCTTGGGCAGCTCGTTGATCAGCTGCACCATCCGCACGACGGTGTGCGCCGCGAGCTGCGCGAGATGCGGGTCGTAGATGCCGCAGGGAATGTCGCAATGTGCAGAAACAGTCCGTAAAGGTATGAGCGTTTCAACCGCGTGCAAAAGACGATGGAGCATGGCAGGTACCTCCGGTTTCTTTGTCATGCCTGGATGCGGCAGCCTATATAAATATTCTGCTGCCGGTCTGCACGAGAACAGCTGCCCCGATCACTACGCTCCCGGCGCCGCCCGAGATCATGGCGCATTGGTGCGCCCGCGGAAGGCGTTCCATCGCGCGCAGCGGAACGCTCACCGCGGCGCTCATGGTCATCATGCCGAGCATCGCGCCGAGCCCGAACACCGCAAGGAACGCGATGCCTTCCATCGTTGAGGACATTCCTGTTGCCGCAAGCAGCGCAACGGCCCCGCTTCCCGCGATGCCGTGCATCAGCCCGACGAGAAACGGGCGGTGCACATGCCGGTGGCGTGCAGTGTGCGCGTGCGTGTGGACGTGCGCGTGGCGGATGCTGCCGTGCACGTGTGTGTGCATGTGGAGCTTCCTGAGCCGTGCAGCCCTGATCACACCGATGCCAAGCGCGATGAGCATCGCTCCGGTCGCAGCTTCAGCCAGCAGTGCGAGCGCTGGCGGGATCGTGAGCCGGAAGCCGAGCACGAGCGCTCCGGCGAGAAGCAGCGTGCTCGCGTGGCCGATGCCCCACCAGGCGCCGGCGAGCGACGCGTGCGTCACGGTTCTTGCCCGGCCTGCGATGGCGGAAAGCGCAGCGAGATGGTCGGCGTCAAGCGCGTGCCGGATGCCGAGAATCAGTCCAAGAAGAATGCTGAGCCCTGCGGTGAACGCCATCAGCCGAATGAGTTGCCGCAGCCGCAGCTCTTCGTTGCGTTCGGGTTGATGATCTTAAAGCCGGTGGCCTGCAGGCTCTCGGTGAAATCGATCACGGTGCCGCGCAGGTACGGCACGCTCGCCGCATCGACGAATATCCTCAGGCCTTCCTGCTCGATGACCTCATCGTCCTTGCGCGCGCTCTCGTCAAAGTCAAGGCCGTACTGGAAGCCCGCGCAGCCGCCGGGAACGACCTGGATCCGCAGCCCCCAGCCCTGCTTGCCTTCCTGCTGCATGAATTCCTTGGTCTTTTCGGCCGCTGCCGCCGTGAGCGTCACCGTCTGCGTGTCAGGAGCAACCTGCTGCGTTTCCACTTCATGAACTGCGGCTGAGCCGCACCCGCCACACCCCATTCCTGCCATGCACGGTCCGCTGATGAGTTGGTATATAAAGATTGCGCGGGTTTGGCGTCATTGAAAAGTTCGCCAAGGCGGCCAGTGAGCGCCGGCGTAAGCGGGACGCCTGCCAGGCTCAAGCTCGATGCCGGTCCGAAGGACAAGCGGGTCGAGCGTGGCGAACGGGAACTTTTCAATGACGCCGCGGGTTTTTGACGGTTGATGAGATGCCGGGAAAACAGCCGCGCCGCTACGGGAGCTTCGCCGCAAGGGTGCTTAGCGCACGCCCTAGTGCACGCCCTGCTCCCTCATAGGCTTCTGAGAAGACAGATGCAACTGCTGCTGCCGCTTTCTGGAAGGAAGCATACAATGAGGGAGCTTGCTTCTGGTAGTTCGCCTCGCCTTCGCACGTCGAATGCAGGGCCTGCCCCTGATAGATGATTCTGATCTGCGGTGCATCGCTCTTGAGCGTCAGCACGACGATGTCGTCGAGGAGCGCGGTGGCGGCGAAGACGTTCAGGTGCCGCGTCCCTGGTTCTGCGTGATCGCCCATCCTGACATAGCTCGCCTGGGCAAGAGGATGTTTCCTGAGCACTTTTTTGGCATCGAGAGAGATGATATAGCCGCTGTGGAGCGCGTAGCCGGCACGATCAACGAGAACGACACCATCAATGCCCATCGCTTTGCGGAGTTTCGTATCAAAGCCGTCATCAGTAATGCGATTACCCGGGCCTACGATATGACCCTTGAAGATATCGGAATCCTCACCCATTATTTTTTCACCGGCAGAGAAGTAGCGGCCGCGCCCTTTCTGACCTTTCTGAGGGTCGTAATTCATGACAACCGCAAGCCCGTGTAGCCCATACGTCCCGCCTTCATTCTCCGCCCGCACGGCCTCCGCGTCACGCATCTCCGCAAGATAATTAAAGATGCGGAGCGCCTGTCCCGCGAGCGCAGCAGGAAGCACCGCCTCAAGCGCCTGCCTTGCCCTCTCCCACTCGTGGCCGGTGCGCTCCTTGGCCTCATTCGTGAGCTGGCGGAGGCGCTCCTCAAGATTGGGCGTTTCCGCAGGTTCTCTACTAACTTCCACAGGCTCCGCTTCGGCAATCTGCCCGGACATTGTATTCCTTTTGCCTCCTTTTAGTATACTAAAACATATATTAGTATACAAAGCTTATATTTAAACATTTTGGTAGTGAATAATACACAATAAGGAAAGGCCATTCTCCAAACATTTATATACCCTCGAAAAATCCCAAGTGGTATGATACAATCTGAAGAAATGGAAATGAGGCTGCTTGAGATGCGGCAGAAGCTGCAGGTGATGGAGTGGGATGCCCAGCGGAACCAGATAAATCCCGCGAAGCGCGTCAAGCTCGATACGCTCCGCAAGGAATTTGACAAGCTCGTGTCAGAGCATCATGCGGCGATCACGGAAGCCAAGTAAGAATGAAACATTTCACCAAGATAACGCCCGGCGCGGTCAAGCCGCAGAAGCCGCCGGCGTGCAGGCAGTGTGGCCGTGCGGTTAACCGCGACGCAGATCATTTTCACCTCGAAGCCCACTGGAAGATCAAGCGCAAGGCGGACAAGCTGTCGTTTTGCAGCCTGAAATGCCTCAGCGCCTGGACGCGCTCATGACGTTCTACGGCCTGCTTGGGGAGCTCGTGCGGAAGCAGCACCACATGCATGGGCACCGCTGCCTCTACTGCAGGAAGCATTTCGCAAGCGAAGAGAATCTCGCAGCCCACAAGCGGCAGCACTGGAAGCCGAAGCACCGCACGATCCTATGGCAGTAGGCGTGCCCATCAGCAACGCAGATGCCGGCGCTGCGCGGGCTGGTTCTGCCAGCGTCAAAGCGCCCGAAGGCGCAGGCCTTGCCGAAACGGAGCGGAGTGTCCGCGAGCCTCTCTTCCGCGCCAAGCTGCCCGCTCCTGAAGCGTTCTACAAGCACCGCAACATCGACTGCAGCAACTGTCCGGTCGGCACCTTCTGCTGCACCCTCAAGGTGCGCCTCTCCCTGCGCGACCGCCTGCGCATCCTCTTTCACAAGGGGCTGCGCACCCGGCAGTACGCGGATCCCCTGCTTGACGGCAGCGGCTGGGGCATCAGGCTTGTGAACGGTGACTGCTATTTCCTGAAGCGCCTGCCGGAGGGGAAGGCATTCTGCACCATCTACAATGCACGCCCTTCCATCTGCCGGAAATTCCCCCACTTCTTCGAGGACATCAACGACTGCCGTGACATCGTCAGGAAATGGAGCCGCCGCATCGTCAAGGACGTCGATGTCACGGAAGTGGAGCTGGCGCGGCCGCCGGGGGGACAACCGGCAGCTACAGCCACTTTTTCTCCGGAGCCCAACCATCCGTCACGCTTATAAACCAGCGGCGTTTCCCTCCAGACATGCAACCGCGGTTCCTCATGCTCTTCGCAGCGCTGCTGCTTCTCGTCACGGGCTGTGCTCTCTTCGCTCCTGCCGAGCAGACCGCTCCGGAGCAGGCAGAGGAGGCGCAGCGGGCAGCGCAGCAAGCGGCAGCCGGGCAGGTGCAGGAGCCTCAGGAGCCGCCTGCCGAGCCGCAGCAGGAGGCTGCCCCGGAAGCGCGCATCTGCGCCGCGAACAGCGACTGCCCCGGGAGCTCGTGCGTCAATGGCCAGTGCCGCTCGCTTGCGGAGGTATTTGAGGCGGCATGCGAGAAGAAATGCACGCTCACGCAGGTCACGGTGAAGACGAATACCGGCGAAACGCACACCCTGCCGCCCGGAAAAGGCAGCTACATCGCCGCAGGCGCCATCGCATGGGAGATCGCCAGGACGGGCGCAGCCTGCCAGCCTGAACCCAAGGTCGTGCCGTTCAAGATCACCAAGCAGCACTACGGCAAGCTCCTCAGCGAAGAATTCATCACCGTCAAGATCGGCGAAACAAGCCGTGCCATCACCCATCCCAAATCGAGCGCCGTGCTCACGCTGAAGGTGGAGGATGCGGTGGTGGGGTGCGGGTAAAGCGATTCTCAGCGGCCGTTAATTCCCACTTAGGTATAACTTTTTCAGTTCCTGCACTGTTGCGCGGCAGCGCTCGATGCAGTCGCGGCCCATGGAAACCGCTGCTCCGAGGTTATTCTTCGGATCGCAAAGGTCCAGAATACGCCCGCCTTGCTCAAGGGACAGCCCCCGCTGTTCGCATAGTGCCGACAAGCCGTCGCGGTAGGCAGCAGAGGGATCTCGACCTCCATTACGTGCTTCTTCGGCTGCAACACTCACCTGCTGAATTTCGCGGTACGGATCGCATTTAACATCCATCGCCTTTAGCCGAGTCATCACTGCGCCGCCGGCGACCTCAGGATGTCTGCGGAACTGCCCCTGGATTTTTGCCTCATCCGGAAAATAGTTCCCCACCTCTCTCATGATGCGCTTCAGCCCAAGGACTATCTTCCCATAGTCGTCACCGATATCCCTGCTCAGGACTGAGCGGCTTATGTCCCCGCTTTGGTGATAGCCCCGCATATCATTGATGGTGAAGAGCAGCTGAGCAATGCCTTTCCGCATGATTGCCATTCCGCCCTCTAACAGCCATGGGTTCTTTTTCTGGGGCATCGCCGTTGATCCCTTATGGCTTTCTTTGGGCTTCTTCGTATACACCCCATCATGGACGCGCAGCCAGAAATCTTCAGCGAATTTAAGGACAGGAACGGCAATTTCATCGACGATGTTGGCAAACGAATGGTAGCGGCTGAATGGCTCGCACTGGTCGGACATATCGACCGGCTCAAGCCCGAATGAGGCGACAACCCCATCAAGCATGCTTCTCCAGTCAATGGATGGATACGCCGCATAATGATCGCTGAGGTTTCCGACAGCGCCGCGCATGGACGCAGTGAAGCGGAATGGAACCCGCTCGCCCGTTTTTTCGTCACGAACAAGAAACTTCTTGAGTCCATTGTCGACTGCAGCAGCAATATTCAGGTACTCCTTCCCGAGTGTCGTCGGCTCCGCTGGCTGTCCGTGCGTGAAAGCGACGATAGGCAGCTCGAGGTAGCGCTCTCCGCGCTCGAGGCAGAGCTCCTGAAAGCCGATGATCACTGGAAGGATGATCTCCTGTAAAAGCCGCTGGTGCATCAGCCCAAAGGCGGGGCCGTTGATATTCTCCGAGGTGAGGGCAAAGTGGACTGCGTCTGCGTACTGCTGCAGCCCGTAGAGCGGATTGCTCAGGAGCTGCATCTTCAGCCAGTCGGTGGTTGCCGCAAGGTCGTGCTCGGCATGATGTTCAATCAGCTCGATCTGCACCTGCTGGTCAGCGCCAAACATCTCGGGGATGCTCCTCAGCGCTGCCTTCTGCTCTTCCGTCAGCGCGGCATCGATGACACGTGAGCCATCGTAGGACTGCATCACGCCGGCAAGCGCAATGAGGTACTCGATGGAAACGCGCAGCCGGTTGCGGAAGAGTTCCATGACGCCGGTGATTTCGTTGATGGGACCGAGCGTCTTCCCGTACTTCGCGTCGAGGTGGCGCTTCGCAAGGCGTGCCTTGTCTTCCGGAGTCGCTTGCGTGCTGCTGATTGTTCTCCAGTCAGACCCGTAACCGCCGCAGAGATCGTCAAGCGTTAGTGCCATAGGTTGACCTCAAAAGTGCGCGAAGCAGCGCGTTGCATGCGAAAACAGGCTGTTGTTACTCTCGGTCTCGTTTTGCATATTTCTCACCTGACACGATAGGGCGACAGCGGCGCGTGCTTGAAAAAGCGCAGATGCTTTCCATCACGCATTGGATGAAACAGCACCATACCTTGTTCCAAAGCGTAGTCGGCAACATTGGCATCACTCTGGGAGCCACCGGGGCTGATGACGTACGGGACAGTTATGTCAAGCTTTCCCGCAATCACTTGCATCTTCTGCGCGGCGTTCCAGCCTTCCTTCCGTATGAGTTTGAGCGTACGTTCGCCGAAGGAGTCCATCGTGGGCTGGTCAGGATGCCACGAAAGCCGTTTCTTGATGCATTCGATCTGGGATGCGGTTGCGAGGCTCAGCGCCGCAGGGTCGGGAAAGAACCCGTCGGACGCCATGTAAAGCTGAACCCCGATATCGCCGTTGGCTTTTGCAGTGAGAGCTTCTTTTGGTTCGCCGAGATATTTCCGCAGGTAATACATCACGGCGTTCTCCATTGCCCCGCGCGCAACGCTGACGCGGTCCGGCGTTCCCCCTTTCATGCCGACCGCGATAACCTCCTTCGCTGTCCGCTCAACGAAACAGATGCTGTTGGAATAGAGCGCTGCAGCGACGTGCATGCCGAAGACGAGGTCGTCGAGAACCTGCTCTGTGCGGGGAGCATCTCCAGCCGCGAGCTGCAGATCCGCACGCTGCAGCGGCGGCAGGCGCTCCTGGAAGATCGGTCCGTCGAGCCCCTGCTGGACGTCGATCAGAGGCACGTCGAATTCCCTCTTCACCTCGTAAACGAGCGGTGGCTTTTGTGCCTGCAGAAGGATGCCAACCGCCCCTTCTTCAAACTCGAAGGAGACGACCGCGTCGCGCTTTCTCCTGCCCGAGGCGCCGACCATCTCCCGCGCAGACTCACATGTTACTTTGGGTGCGCCGATGATGCTGCCCAAGCATGCGACGGGATCCACCTCGCTCGCAGCTTCGTATTCCTCCTTCGGGCTGGCGAAGCCACGCGCCGCTCCGCAGGGCATCGTGTGCTTTATGATCACCGTACCGCAAGTTGTGGCCATGAGATGCGCTGCCGCGATGACATCCATATGGTTGACGAAGCCGACAGGGTGATCCCCATTCACGAGCCTGAACATCCTTTTGTCAGGATCAGCAGGAGCATGCGCCGCAGCGTTCGCCATTGCCTCCCCATATTTCAATGGCCTAACCGTCCGATCCATCCCTTCAGGAGGCTTCCCCTCACGTCCGCGAAAGTACTGCTCAAATCCGCCTATCTGCTCGAGTATCATCAGATTTTAACCCCCTCGCAGCAACTGGCCATCCTGGAGCCTGCTTGCGTACGGCAGCAGCCGCGGCCCCCATTCGCTGATTGGTTTTGAGGGGAACACATCTTTGCCGAGCAATGTGTTGCCGATAGTGCCAATAACATCCTCGATAAGCTTAATGGAAGCTGTAATGGCGCCACGCAATTGTTCGCGGGTCATCCCAGCCCTAAAAAGATAGGGCTGCCACGCTTGAGCGCCAGCTTCTCGGGCCAGTTTTTTTGCTTGATCAATTTCCGTGTAAACCCCCCGCTCATGGAATACCGCCCGCTGCACCTCTTTGTTCGTCGGCAGCAAGTACCCAATCCCACCGTGCTGGAACGGAAGCATCAGCCTGTTCTCATCAATGGTGCAGGCAAAATCGGTGAGGAGCGGTGCTCCATCTGCTACGACCAGCTCCATCTTTCCGTCCATGTTCGCGATGCCACGCCTCCTGCAGTAGTCAATCTGGTGCTCAGCACATTGCTGGATAAGCTCCTGCGCCTTGGCGAATGCCTCATCGCTTCCGCCGAGCCGCTCCCGCGCCTCCCCTGCAGTAATAGGCCTGTCCCCGCCA
>CAYYLB010000004.1:19548-39382 GCA_964472345.1 uncultured Methanosarcinales archaeon | reverse complement strand
ACGGCGATTCGCCTTTCCAGAAGCTGATTAACAATCTGCTGTTTTTTGCCAGCATCCATCTTCGCCAGCGGCTCCGAAACTCCAAGCGTCCTCTCGAGATCGATGAGGTGTAATCCATTCTCAATTCTACCTTTAGCAAGATCCAATGCACGAGCCGTCGATGAATCAACCCAACGCAGATTTTCACGAATGAGTGTCTCTCTCAAACCCTGTGCTGCAGAGAATGTGTTTAAGAAATCAATTTCATGGGAGGTGAAGTATCCCCCAGCACCTTCACCTTTGAACAAAATCACCTCATCAGGCCTCGGAACGTGATAGCCTTCAATGGAAAGCAAGTCCCCTCTCGTGGCGAAGACTGCGTCCGCAGGAACCTCCGCCTTCAGCCTCTGCGCCATCGCCAGCAGCCGCAGGTCCTGCCCTGCGCTTGCCGGCTCGATGACGATCTGCGCCCCGCTCGGCAGCGTTACCTCAACCGGGATCGGCCGCTGCGTCAGCACGCCGAGCTGGTTGTTTTTGATGGTGGTAACATGATCCCCGCTCATCACCTCGCGCGCCCGCGCAAGCTGCCCCTCTGCGCGCACCGCCACCCCGACGCCCTCGACGTGCTGCTCGAGCTCCGCGACGCTGCTGATCACCCTTCCTTGCCCGTCTACCAGATCAGCGCCCCTCTTCCCAAGCCCGAGCGCTGACAAGCTCGCAGAATCAACACCGGCAAGCGCCGTGCCGAGCCGCTGTCGCTCAATCACCGTGCGGACAACATCGGCTCGCACCTCCGCCCCCGTGACGGCGCCTAGCGCCCGCGCGACCGCAGCAGGATCCTGAACATCAACACCACGCAGCGCACGCTGCACCACCGTCGCGTCCGCGCCAACCCCATCAGCGAGCGCCCGTGCGTAATCATCCGCCTGCAGAGCGTGGCTCCGTGCGATGCCATTGAGCACCCGCGGAACGCCCGTCCCAAGGCCGATCCCGACGCCAGTCGCCATCGCCAGCGCCGGATGCTCCTCCGGCTTCACGCCCGCAGTGACGAGCACCGTTCCCGTCGCCGCGTCAATCGCGACGTTCTCCACGACGCCCAGGGCCGCACCCGCCGCCCCCGTCGCCCTGCTGAAGAATGTCCCGCCGACCCCTCCCGTCACCGCGCCGATGGTGACTGCCAGCGGGCTCAGGCCTTCATCAACCCAACGTACAATCTCCTCAGTGCGGGATGGCTCAATGGCAGCCAGCTTCTGCCTGAATTCCCGCTCAACTCCCGCAAGACGGTCGGAAGGCTCGGCGGCCTGATAGGAGCCGGAGGCAGACGCGATCGTGCGCAATCCGATGATTTCCTTGATCTCATTCCCATAGGCGGAGGAGTCATAGGCGAGGCGCGCCGCCGGCCTCAAATCCTCGATTGCTTCGAACACCAGGCGGCCAAGCTCCCGCTGCTCGTCGGTTGCGACATAGACGCGTCCGTCAGGCAGTGCCACCATGCGTGGATTCCCCGCCTCAGTCCCTGGGGGAGCAGGAACCGCCCCTGCGCGTCCCATGACTGTGCCAATGATGTCTGCCTCGACATTCTCGCCTTTGATCCACGTGTCAATCGTCTGCGGGCTCACTCCTGCCCCGGCAAGGAGCGCAATGGCCGATGAGCCTTTGAGGGGAGCGCGCGTTTCCTCACTCAGAGCTGAGAGGGCCGCCTTCCGCTGGCTGAATGCTCCAAGCGCATCGAGCGTTTCGGTGAGATACCCTCCCTCGATCGGGTGCCGGACGGGATAGGAAAGGAAAACAGCGAGCATCTCAGTTGCGCTGCTGGAGGGTGCCCGTGGTGCGCCACTTTCGGAAGAAGCGCCTGCGCTGGGTGTCAGCCCTGTTTCCACCTCTTTCAGCGCGCGGCTGACGGCTCCCTCACCGAGTTGATCGAGCACGGCGGACAGCTCCTTCTCCCGGGCGAAGACCGCAAGAGTTATCCGGTTGAACCCGACGCGCTGGATCTCCTTTCGCGCCGCCTCGAGCGTTGAAGCCTGCTTCTGGAGCACCTCCATGGCGCCTGCCGGCAGATCGTCGGGAAGCCGGGTGACATGCGCGGTAAAGCCGCTCTCCAGCTCGCGGAGCGCCGCCAGCGCGTCCTGCACTCTGCCGGCGCGCGCGTATTCCTGCGCAAGCGCCGAGCCCAGGAGGAGCTTCGGAGACGAAAACGTCCCTGTATCCCGCGCAACCCGCGCGCCGCCTTCGACGGTGGTGATGGCTGTTTCCTCAAGAGATACCAGCGCCCGCAGGCTGTCGATGCGGTGCTGCTGGCCCGCAGCTCTCCACGCCTCCGCTTCCGGCGTAAAGCCCCGCTCGCGCTCGCCGAAGTCGGACGCAAGCCGCTCATACGCATACTCGTTTGACAGCTGCGCCTGAAGAGACTGCTTCAGCCGCCGCGCATCATCCGCTCCTACCGCTGCCTCCTGCCCGATGCGCTGGAAGAGCAGCCCGAGATTGCCGGAGGTTTCATCTTCTCCGCGCAGGTAGTCGCGCACCGCGCCGCCGGATGACGCATCGGCACGGTCAAGCGCCCCACGGACCTCACGGAGATCGTTCCGGACAATCGACTCATACATCAGAAGCTGCACGGGATTGTCCGCAGCCACGTCCTCCGCGATGCGCTGCAGTTTCCCGAGCGTGAACGTCGCGAATGCTGCATCGCGCCCGGCGCCCTCGGGATACGCCTCGGTGATGAACGCCTTCGTCTTATCGAGGCTCGCAATGCTTGCATCGAACTCCCCGTCGGGAGCGAGGAAGGCCTTCCGCTGGATCTCATAGAGCTTCTCGACGCCGAGGAACGCCTCCTCAAACGCGCCTCCAGCGGTATCACGGCGCACGATCTCCTGTACTGTCTCGAGGTCATTGCCCATATAGAAATGTGTCTTGATGGGGCTCAGGACCTCGACGAGATTGTTTGCAGGATCGTCAGCATCGGCGTCATAGACAACGCCAAGCCCTGCCGAAACCTCCGTCACGCTCTTCCCGACAGAGAGGTGCAGCTCGCGGTCGAGAAAGGCAACCGCCGCGGGATCCTTATCAATGTCCGCGGCGAACTGCGCTGTGGCAGGATCAAGCACCGTTTCAAGCTTGCCCTGGTTGTTCACGACGAAAAACGTCAGGCGCCCATCCCCGACGATGATGCCGTCCTCCGCCCGCAAATCGCCGATGCGCACCTTCTGCTGGACGCCTGCAACCACCGGCAGAGCCCCGCCTTCGCCTGACAGCTCCTCCCCGCCATGGACTTCAACGCGGGTTGCCCGCTCGTCTGACGTGAGCTTGCTCCAGACGCTGGCAGCGTGCCCCTCATAGGCGATGTGTGCATCTTCATATCTCACCAGCCCGGCCGCAATCCCCGTCTCGCTGTTGAAGACGGCAGCATCAGCCTTTGAAGTGACTCGGAACCCCCCTTCCTCGAACGAGCCGCCGTGCTGCACATCGAATCTCCCGATGGCAAAGACGTGCTCGGCATCGTAGGCGACCTGATTGCGCACACCGCGGAAGGCGCTCGGCTTGGCGCCGAAAGGGAGCACAACCAGATCATAACCGACACTTTCGACCTTTGTTCCTGCTGCGGCGTCAGAGAAAGTGCTCTGCTTCCCATCATAACTTTTCAGCAGCACCTCTTCGCCGGTTTTTTCAAACGTCCCCGTGATGGTCTTTTTCCCGTCATCGTACGAAACGAAGGTATCAAACCCGGAGACCGAACCTCCGCCCGCAGTCTCAATTATCCGTATCGGCTGCGCAGCATCAAGCGCTCCGGTGATGGAAAGCGGCGACCCGGCCCCCGTGGTGGCAGTCATGGCTCCGGTTTCCGTGTCACGCGCCAGCGTCCCTGCGCCGCTCAGCGCGACCGCACGGTCCACTTCACCGGCAGCCTCAATAATGACTTGAGTCTCTCCCGTTACCTCATCCGTAACAATCCGCTGCACGAACCCACCCGCAGGAAATTGGCTTGGATCATACCAGGGAAAATCGCCCTGCAGGAGCTTTATTTCCGCGTTGTACGTCATGATGATTTCGCCAACCATCGACAGGTCAATGTTCGCGCCGAAATGCTGGTCAAGCGCCTGCTTCAGTTGTTTATCATTTGTTGCGAGAAGGTTCTCGAACTGTCCGAGGTTCGGTTCAATCTGCGCAGCCACCGCGCTCTTTAATTTCGCTTTTCCGGCATCAGTGGTGAATTTTCCAGGATCGAAATGCACGACAGGGATTTTTTGGATGTGCTCATCGGGAATCTGGTTGAAGTCAACCTTGTCCCATTGTATCTTAGCATAATCTATCTGATCCCAGTCTACCTGATTGTAAAACTCGCGATCGCCATAATTCCAGGTGTCCTTGTTGTTCTGATCAAACGCTTGCGGCTGGGCAGGGATAAGTGGGGGAATCAGCAGGGCAGCGATGAGCAGCGCCAGCCATCTATTCGACAATGAACCTCACCTCCTCGCAGTCCTGTGCGCCGGCACTATCACGCACGCACACCTCAGTCACAACCGTCCCCGCAGCAGCCGGCGTGAACGAGAGCACCCCTGTCGCTGTGTCGATGCGCACCGCGTCGTTCGTCGTGAAGAACAGCAGCTCATCGCCATCAACATCGCTTGCATTCACCTGATAGACAAACGGCTTCCCCGCACGCACAACAAAATCAGGGATGAACTCCAGCCGCGGAGCAACGTTCCCCGCGATCCTCACCGCAAAATTCAGGTGGAACGGCGCATCATCAATCACCGACTGCGGCTCATACAGCGAGAAGACCATTGTGTGCCTGTTGTAGGGCAGCACGCTCACTTCAGCATCATACTTGGAAAGCGCGTCAAGCGCAAGCGCCTCGTCCTCCTGGAGCTGCGCAATGATCGCATCCTTGATGTCCAGCAGATGCCCCAGCCGGAGCGGAAGGCTCACCGTGAACCGCCCGACCGTCGTTTCCGCTCCCTGCCGCGTGAGCGTGAACGGCTGCTGCACGGTGACGGTAATCACCTCCTCGCCGATCGCTGCGGACGCGTTCGGCAGTCCTACGGTGACATTCTCGAATCCCGCTTCGCGCCCCGCCTCCCCCACGTCGCCGATGCAGAGCGGGAGCGTCTCCTCGACGAAGCGCGCAAGCTCCCGCTCCATGAACGCGCGCTCCGGCGCCACCGGCTCCCCCCGCTCGAGGTGGTACGCGACCTGCTCGTGCTCCGCGTTCAGGAATGTTTCATACGAGAAGATGAACCCTCCCTGCGCTGCAAGCAGGTACGCTCCCGGTGCGGCAACATCCTCCAGGCACTTCTCGACAAGCCGCTGCAGCGGGGTGGCCTTGCGCTGGAGCGCCGATGCCTCGTCCGCACCATCACGGGAAGAGAACAATGCCATGAAGAAAACAGCCAGGCCGATGGCGATGAGGATGATGATGCCTATGATGATGAAGACGCTGACCTGCCCCGTTCGCCCCCTCTTTTTCCCAGCCACGCTTCGCAGAAAGAAAAGTCCGCTTAAATAGTTTTATGGCGGACGGCGTCACCTTTATAAATGAACGCCGCTTCTTGCACACGGAGTGGTGAGGGACGTTTGCGTGAGAAAAAGAGGCCAGGTTACGCTGTTCATCATTCTTGGAATCCTGCTTCTCATCGCGGTAGCGCTGCTCATCATCTTCCGCGAGAAGCTCACGCTCTTCCTTCCGGAGCAGATCACGCCGACAAAGACCGGGGCGATCGAGCGGTTCATCGAGACGTGCGCGGAGCAGGTTGCGCGCGGCGGCCTTGAGCTTCTCGGCGCGCAGGGCGGCTATGTCTGGCTGCCGCCGGCAATTGAGGCCAATCCTCTGGCGCACCTCGACACGGGGCTGAAAGTGCCGCTGTGGCAGTATCAGGACGAGAACCGCATCCCCTCGCTGCCGCTCATGGAGGCCCAGCTCGGCAGGTACATGGACGAGAACCTGCCCCTCTGCCTTGCGAGCCTGCAGGAATTCCGCGAGCAGTACGACATCGTGGAAAAGGGCCCCATTGCAACAGAAGTGACGCTCGCGGACAAGGCGGTCGTGTTCCGCATCCGCTATCCGATTGACATCCTCGCGAAGGACGGCACCAGGATCACCGGGCTCGAGCAGTTTGAAGCCGCGTCGCCGGTGAAGCTGAAGCGGATGCACGAGGTCGCGAGCGCGATCATGGAGGCGGAAGCGCGCGAGATGCGGATCGAGAAGATCGCGGTTGACCTGCTCGCGCTGGATTCGAGCATTCCCCTGACCGGCATCGAGCTTGGCTGCAGCAGGAAGGTGTGGTCGGTGCGCGAGGTCGAGCAGAAGGTCATGACCCTGCTGCGCGTGAACCTGCCGAGCCTGCGTGTGGACTTCACTGACTATCTGCCCGTGCCCGATGATCAGCCGTACATCAAAAACCATTACGTCTGGCGCGTCACCGAGCTGCGGTACCCCGGGATCCGCGCAGGCTTCGCGCTGAGCGGGCAGCAGCCGTTCCAGATTGCGGTGCGGCCAAGCTCGGGCAAGCTGCTGAAGAGCAATGAGGTGCGCGGCGACGATCTCGCATCGTTCATCTGCCTGCAGCAGTGGAATTTTGTCTATGACCTGCGGTTCCCCGTGCAGGTGAGCGTCGAGGATGAGGAGAACGACTACGCGCTCACGTTCGGTTTTGTCGCCACCATGCAGGACAACCGCGGCGACCGCAGGCCGCTTGCGCAGCAGAGCGCGTTCATCCAGCCCATCGAGGCGACCGAGGAAGCCTATTGCGGCAACACCTACGGCAACCGGGCGATGCGCATCATCACATTTGACAATGTCTCCGATCCGCGCTTCGGCGAGACGCACGAGCCGGTCGATGGAGTGAACATATCATTCACCTGCCTGAAATACACCTGCGGGATCGGGAAGACGAGGTACGCATCAGCCGGGGCAGCCGCACGGCTTGATGCGACGTTCCCCTACTGCGTGAACGGCATCGTCAGGGGGGAGAAAAGCGGCTACAAGCGGGCGGAGCAGTTCGCCACGGTTGCTGCGGGCACCGCCGTTCCGCTGTACCTTACGCCCGTCACCAGCATCAAGGATTACAGGGTCGTGAAGCGGCTCCCCTCCGGAGCGGTGCAGCAGCTTTCGGAAAACGAAAAGGCGTTCATCTCGCTCAGCTACACATCCGGCGGCACGAAGCTGCACGAGAGCTGGGGAGGGTATCCGCCCCATGCAGATGTCCCGCTCCCTGCGCTCGAGCTGCTCGCGGAGGCAGACTTCCCCTACCGGCTGGAGATATTCCTTGTCGATGAAGAAGGAAGCCTGCGCGGCGGATTCCTCGGAGCGTGGACGCCCGACTGGAACGAGCTGAAAGGCGCGCGCTCGATCACCTTTCCCGTCCTTGTGCAGGAGCAGCCGGGCGATGCCGCGGCCATCAGGTTTCTCAGCACCCTGGAAGAGCAGTCGCGCGCGCTGCGGCCGGTGATCCGATGAAACGCGCCCTCTCCAGTGCGTTGCCGCTGCACCGCGCTGTGCGGTCTCCCCCCGGCGCTGCTCCTGTTGCCTTTCCATCGCGCCTTCGCCTTGCGGCTCGGGCGCTGCTCCCGTCCCGCTGGCATCCGCTCCGTGCGCGCCGCCGGAGCCAGGGCCAGCTTGGCGTCGCGCTGCTCCTCGCGCTGCTCCTCGCGCTGCCCGTTGCAGATGCGCTTACCATCAGCGCCCTTTCCACCGGTGATGTGACTGACCGCAGTGCGGTGATCCGCTGGGAAACGGACGAAGCGGCGGATGCGGCGGTTTTTTACGGGACAGACAAGGCCGCGCTGCAGTCAACCGCCGCGGACAGCAGGCTGCGCACAAAGCATGCGGTGCCGCTGGTCGGCCTGCAGAAGGACACGGCCTACTTCTTCAGGGTACGCTCCACGACTGAGCAGACATTCGCCGAGCTTGACAATGACGGGCAGCTGTTCCAGCTCCGCACGGCTGCGCAGGACACCTTTGCGCCGCGGCTTGAGATCTCTGTTCCGGAGGTGAGCAGCCGCGCGCGGATCGACCTGCTCGGCGAGACGGAATTCGGGGTGCAGCTCGTGCTGCGGCATCAGGGAGCCGTCATCCGGAACTACCAGAGCACGAATGGGCTGATCGAGTTCTTCGAGGTGCCGCTCATCGCCGGGCAGAACAACTCGCTGCAGCTCGAGGCGACGGACGCCGCGGGCAACGTGGAAAGCAGGAACTTCACGCTCCTTGTCGATGTCGTTGCGCCGGTCATCACGCTGACGCGCGAGATTCCCGCACGGGGGACGGGGCCCGAGCTCACGCTGTCCGGCCGGATCAGCGAGCGCGCACAGGTGAATGTCACGCTGAACGGCCGCGGGCTCTTTTCTGAGGAGGCTGAGCAGTTCGAGCTTCCGACCGGGCTTGAGGAAGGGAGCAATGTGATCGTGATCAGCGCGACGGATGCCGCAGGGAACAGCGCGCGCGTCGAGCGCAGCGTCGAGGTGGACACGCTGCCGCCGGAGCTCGATGAGGTCATTCCGCTGGACGACGGGCCATTTTACTACGAAGGGCGTGCGAAAGACTCCATCAAGGGCACGACAGAGCCGGGGGCGAAGGTGTACCTCTTTGTCACCAGCGGCACGGCCGGCTTTTCAGCAGGCCCTGGGGGAGCGCGCGCAGGCTTCGGAGCAGAGCAGTTCGGCGCCCAGCCGGAGCTTGAGTTCATCCGCGACAATGCGCAGTACGAAACGACGGCCGGCGCGGGCGGCCATTTTGAGATTGACGACGTTGATTTTGAGCATCCCGGCTTCGGAGTCCGGGAAACGCAGCCGGAGGAAGTCCAGCCTGGGACAGAAACGCTTGTCGGCCAGCAGTTTGTCGCCGACCTGCAGCAGGATGAGCGCGCAGTCGTGGTGTGGATTGCGGTGGTCGACGAGGTCGGCCTTTCCACCGTGCGGCAGTTCCCCGTTTCCATCGGGACGTGCTTCAGCGGCTTTTTCGATTTTGCCATCTCGCCATTGCCCGAGTACCAGGCGCCTGCCCTCATCAGCCCGCAGCGGCTCGCGTCAGGGACGGAGATTGTGTCATTCGTGCTGAACGTGAAGTACCGCGGCAGGGCGGCGAACAACCGCGATGACCCACGGGCTGAGCGCGCGGAAGACGATTATTTTTCGCTCAATGATGTGTCCATCGAGCCGGCGTGCCGCGACAACAAGTTCCTCGACCGGAACCCGGGCTACCAGTACGCGTGCCAGATCATGCGCAGCAGGCCTTCGCTTGCCAGGCCCATCAATCCCGAGCGGACGAACTGGTACTTCCGCTACAACCTCGGCGCCACAGAGAAGCTGAGCACCTTTGACAAGGAGTTCTGGAAGAAGCTCGCGAACAACGAGCTGCGGTTCCCGCTGCGGATCACCGTTGACTATGACGAGAAGCCGGCGGGGAGCGCGCTTGCGTCGCAGAAGGTGCAGACGCTCTGCCGTGATGTGAGCTACTTCGTCGACGTGCCCATCGATCCCCGGGAAGTGCTTCCTGACCTGCTGGTTGAGGATGCGCAGCAGCTCGCGCAGAAGGCGATCGACGTGATCAACGGCGTGCTGCCGACACTCGAGGCGGCGATCCGCTACGTCGGCATCGGCTGCCTGGGCAGCTTCGGCCTGCGCACCATCACCCAGATCTACCGCCGCTTCATCGAGAAGACGGAGCTTGCGAAGTGCACCCTCACGCGCGCGGCGCTGGGCGCGGAAGGCTGCCCGCTGAGCGACAGCAGGCAGCTGAACCAGTGCTACTACCTGAAGAGCGCTGATTTCATTAGCGGCGTCGCCAAGCCGCCGTATCCGGAAAATGCGCGCGCAATATCTCAGGGTGCAGCGGTCCGTTGCGCGGACATCAAAGACGGAAGCACCGCGGAAAATTTGGACGTCAAGCGCGACCTTGAGGAAAGCCCGCGCATGCTGCAAAGTTTCCCAGGCACCATAAGCGCATGGAAGACGGAGATGCGGCTCTACCAGGCCTACCGCTGGCTGTGCGACCGCGTCTTCTGCCACGCCGCTCCTGCAGGCTGGACGCAGGAAATTTCCGTGCAGGAGATCAACCAGCACCTCTTCGAGCAGCAGCAGTGCGCGGTCGATGCGTCGCAGGCGCGGACGCTCGTTCCCGTCGAGAACTGCTGGGAAGAGCTTGCCGAGCGGCAGAAGGTGCAATTGACAGAAGTTACGAGCCGGGCCGATCTTGCGCTGGGGGATTACTCCTGCTACGCGCTGGGGCCGGCGATCTACAAGGTGGAGAGGATAGATGGAGAGAAGGCGCTGCTGAAGCGCATTGACAGGGCGCTCACGATTCCATCGCAGGGTGATAGGAGCGGCCGCGCCGCGCCGCCGCAGCTGTGGGCAGTCAAGGTCGGGAGCACGTACTACACGGCGAATAGCCAGACCTGCCAGGAGGTGTGCGGCAAAGGCTCGGAATGGGAGTCGAAATGTGCAACGCCCGAAGAGGCAGTCGGCTGGTATCCTGCCGGGCCTACAAGTGACTGCTGGGTAGATGCTGCCGATTATCGCCCCGGGCAGCAGTGCTTCTGCCAGAAGAAAGAGCCTGACGAATCAAAAACGCAGGAGGAGCATGAGAAAAAATTCGGCTCCGCGTACGCCGGCACGGAAACGGGGAAGGTGAAGGACCGCACCGGTGTGGTGCTCAATGAGGGCGAGGGGAATGCGTGGCCGTGGAACTACCGCGAGTGGCAGGTTGAGCGTGACACCAAGGGCCGCGCGGGGATCTTCTACCCCAAGGAGAGGTATTACTCGGGGCGCGACCGCTCCGCCGCATTCGGCGCGAACTACCTGCTTGACTACTTCAATCCCCCGCCCAAGGCTGTTGAGGTCAACCCGTTCACGCAGCATGTCGGCGCTTTCCAGAGCATCTGCCTGAGCGGCATCCGCGGGCGGCTGCTTCTCGTGCGCAGCATCCTCCAGGGGCTGCAGAGCTGCCTGAAGCAGGTGCAGGTGACGGGCAGGGCGGATGCGGGCGTGTGCAAGGAGATTTTCTCGCAGTTCGTGTGCAACTTCTCCTACAAGCTGCTGACATTCTTCCAGGACAGGTGCGTGCCGGAGCCGTACAGCAAGGGGCTTGACGCCGGCGGTGGCATTGACGATGTCGGCGCGGTGCTGCGGCGCGGCTCCGAGGCGATCACCGAGACGATCGATTCGACGGCAAGCGAGCTTCAGGACGAGTACGGCAATGCAAAGCTGAACCAGTACCTCGAAGGCGGCTCGCAGGCGCTCATGAAGCGCGTCTGCCTCGCGGCATTCGGCATCGAGCAGGGCTTCGATTTCAACAACTTCATCGATGCGGCGTACAGCGTGCCGTTCAAGACGAGCGCGATGGTCTTCAGCAGCGAGGGCGCGGTCGGGAGAAGGGAGTTCCTCAGCTTTAACCCGCAGACGACGAACAGCGTCTATGAGTACCGCGGCGCGTGGACCATTTTCCCCGGCTGCGACCTCGAAAGCTACCGGATTGACCTTGCGGCGGTTACGCAGCGCGAGGCGCGGGAATATCCCAACATCGACTGCGCCGCAGTGAACGACCTCGAAGGGGGAAATGGCTGCGACAACTGGCAGGGAAGCGTTGAGCGGACTCGGCCGTTCTTCTCCGGCGGGCGCGTGACGCAGGGCGTGTACGTCGACCAGAACGGCGCTGCCACGGCGGAGGATCCCTACCGCTACGACCACATGAAAGTCACCCTGTACGCGGATCCGCGCTGGTCAGCAGACAAGTGCTTCCCGAAGGAGAACCTCTTCGGCAAGAGCGCGGCGGTGTTCTACTTCCCCATCAGGGATGCGACGCGGAAGGACCTTGCGCAGTGCGAGGTGAGCGTGACCGAAGGCAAGTTCCGCTGCACGGTCGCTGACATCGGTTCGCTCGGGCAGTCCTGGATCGAGGGCGTGCAGTGCTACGACCCGCGGACAGATGAGTATCGGCGCTGCGACCGGGTGGTGCTGACGCTTGAGGAGCAGAGCCCGGTGCGCGTTCGGGCGGCCGTGTTCTCGTCAGGGCAGGATAAAGTGTGCCTTGCGGGAGCGCTGCACACCGCCTACGCCGGCACGTATCCTTCTGGCAGGCTTTTCCTCGAGATTCCGGGATTCGGCAGGCCGCTGTCAGTGCCGGTGGACATGCAGCTGCTGGATGCCATTGGAGATGAGCATTTCAGGGGAACGAGCGCCGGGATCCGGCTCGTTGAACAACGGCCGACGACCGCAGCGTGCCAACAGCCGGTGAGAGATCCTGCGTCAGATGCACCAGAAGCGAGTAAGAGGGCGGGCAGCGCGGTGTTCACCTTCACGAAGTCGGATGGCACGTACGAGGTCAAGCTCGATTCCGCGATTGATGTTTTCACGGCCGGCTTTGCGAGAGGTGCAGGTGGCGTCCTCACGGAACAGGTGACAGGGCAGGGCAGCCCACCCGGTAAAGTAAAATTCACGCAGCAGGAACTCGCCAGCATTGTGTATCGCGTCAATGGCTATGGAGTCAGGGGTGTCTTCGGCGAGCCTGTTGGAAATGCTCCAGGGTCTTGCCGGTTCGAGACCTCGCTTCCGGTATCACTCACTCCCGTCGAGCAGGTGTGGGACATTGACCTGAAGCTTTTCTACCCTGATGAGAACGGCCAGTGCAGCGCCGGCAGCGTCGAGGTGCGTGAGCAGCCGGGGCTGGCGTTTGACGTCGAGAAGAGTGTGCAGCTCAAGGTGCAGCAGAAGCGCATCGAGAGCGAGCGCGAGAAGGCGTACAGCGAGGGAAAGCGGCTCTACAATGAAGCAAAAGCAACAGGGACTACTCAGCAGCAAAAGAGCCAGAAGCTGCAGCAGGCGATTGCTTCCTTTACAAAGGTATGGGCGCGGGCTCCTGTTGCTGGCGACCGTGAGGAGTTCCTGTCGTACTGGTGGTCGGCTGCGGCGAAGGCTGAGCTGTGGAAAGGGGCAGCGGACGGTAGCGGTGAAAAGACTCAGCTTGCCAATGACGTGAAAGACCTCGCTTCTGCGTTCAGGACGCGCCACGCTTGGACGAAGGAAGCGAATCCCCAGCTGTGGAATACGGGGGAGATGCAGCTGATCATCGCGTACCTTGGCAAGATTGAGGAACAAGTGAGCGGAAACGGGGTGGTGATGCCACAGCCTGGCAGAGCGACGAACGCGCAGGCCTGTGATGAGTGCCAAGCGATTGACGAGGCGTGGGGGCGTTTAACCAGTAGCATCACCTACCTATCCGGTACCTATTATAATCCTGCATCCGGAAGATGGGAGCAGACCAGCGCTCAGGCTGCTGGAGCTACGCAGCCAATATCTGCTCCGTTTGCCTCGCTCGAGATCATTGGTGACTGCCCATCTGCACGCAACGAACCATGCCTGGCACGAGTTACGGCAACCTGCGACGGCATCATGGGACTTGACTGTCCAACTACAAAAGTCGAATCAGAGAAAAAAGGCTCCTGCGATATGTGGATTCGCGAAGAATTTAATAAGGGGGGTACGGCCGACCGGTTTAATTCTTTCAGCACTAACCACTGTTTTGTTGCTGCAAGCGAAGATGAAATGAAAGCAACTCCGCCGAAGTACGGATGCGGCTTTACATTTTATCCGTCGGGAACGATCATCAGCAAAGATCCAAAGAAAATGGAACCAGAACCGAGGTTCTATAGCGGCGGTTTTGATGCGAAGCGTCTCCTTGCAGGAAGTGTTTCTGCGAGCGAGACATTTGGCAGCCTCCTCTGCTTCGAGGGGCAGTGGAATGAGTGTGGGCGGAGCAATGCCGGTTCTATCAAGGGCACGTTCATGTGCAGAAATGGGCAGTGGGGTACATCCTAAGGCTCAAGTATACGATGAAAGGTGCCATTAGATTCATCAATAAAATTTCCCCCTTCATGCCAGGATTTCTCTCGGTTACCAATTCTTGACTGCGAAACCAAGACATACCGCCCAGCAGGGTCAAACAGCCGCCAAGCAACAACCTCATACTCCGGAAAAAACTTGTCCACAAGCCCCCAGTCTATCGTTGAAAAATCGATCGCCTCAAGCTCAGCAGTGTCCTCGTTATACCTTCTCCAGTAGGCAACGGACAACTGTCGGGCACGGTTGAAAAATTCGGCATTGTGGTCCCTCTTCGCAGCCAGCCATGTACGCACCGCCTCTTCTGGTGAGGGTAGAAGTGTCTGACCTATCAGGAGCTCTCCGTTGTAGACGAGGATCCCTTCCCGAAGCAACAGCTCATGCAGTTCCTTCTTATATACTTCACTAACGATTGTTGCGATGTCAAAATGCACTTTGGCGGCAGTAAGCACCTGGTCGAGGTCGATCTCCTCCCCCCGGTTCCGCCAGCGGTCGAGTGCAAGATGGATATCGAGGATGCCCCGGAGTAGTCCGCAGAGTGCGACATCATCAACTGTAGAGTAGTCCTTGCCCAGAAGCAGCCGTGCCGCATCGTACTTGCCTTCGTTGATGCAGGTCTGGGCCGTACGCAACAGGTCGTTGTCCGTTGCGATCGAAACCTTTATCTCCCTGGCTTGAAGGTAGCGAAGACCGCCCGAGCCGAAAAACCGGAGATTTTCCGGATCCTTGGTCCACGCATCAAGATTATCAATGTCCTCCTTCGGTACGACATAGTGGGCCTGACGATCCCGGCCAGAATAACCATATGGATTGTTTGAGTACGAGTCGAGCACGTTTCGGTTGCGAATGAGGTAAATGCCTCGATGGGGGTATTGTTCGGCAGATGCGTGCGCCATCTGCAGCAGGAAGAATGGGAGGTCGGTACGCCCGCGGAGGTGCCGTGCAATGGTGATATAAAAAAGGTCCTCCTCATCAGCAGGGTAGTGGCCATCAGCGCGGTCAGCCCCTTCATAAACAAAAACAGCCCCTTCTGATGGGGGAAAGCTTTTTGATTCACGATAAGGGATGATCTGCAGGTTGCGTAATTCTTTTTCAACGAGCAGTGTAAGGTTCGTATTCCTGATATCGGCGTCGCTGAATACTGCAACAGGTGTCCCATATACATCAGGGACTTCCGGAAAATCTTCGACAGCAGCTGCTGGTGGTGCTTCTTGGGCGTGTGCTTTTTCTCCAGCCGTCACCGATACCAATGCTGCAAGTGCGGCACCGCTGAGAAGCTGTCGAAGGACCATCCAATTGTTTAAGAGATGGTACCTTATATAATTTACCAACAAGTGGAACTGCATCCTCTCCCTGTGCAAAACGTCCATCATTGTTTGGTTGTTTTATAAACATAACTCGCTCAGGAGAAAACTCGCCTCTCGGCATCCCGTAGTGGTTGAAACCGCCACAGTGGTTCCTGACGTCTTCTTTCTGTCAGATGGCGGCTGGCGCATGGGCGATGAGCAGGAAAACCGGCCAAAGGGGCGCCCTCACCGAAAACTATATAAATATCAGGGTTCCATCGGCTTTCAGCGACAGGAGTTCTCGCAGCTGATTTCGATGAACATCAAAAAAGGAACAACGACGGTTGGGCTGGTGTGCAGGGACGGCGTCGTGCTGGCGGCAGACCGGCGCGCCACGGCAGGGACGCTCATCGTTGACAAGAAAGCCCAGAAGATCTACCAGCTGAACGACAAGGTGGCGGTGACCATCGCCGGAGCGGTTGCGGAAGCGCAGCTCATCGTGAAGCTGATCGGCGCGGAGATGCGCCTCAAGGCGATCCGCATGGAGCGCGTGCCGCGGATGAAGGAAGTCGCGAACATGCTTGCGGGCATCCTGTACGGCAACCTGCGGCGCTTTTCGTTCGTGCCGAGCATCACGCATTTCCTGTTAGGCGGCGCGGATGACCGCGGCGTGCACCTCTATGACCTGTTCCCCGATGGCAGCGTCACGGACATCGATGATTATACCTCAAGCGGCTCGGGCAGCGTTATTGCGTACGGCGTCCTCGAAGTGCAGTGGCGCAGGGACATGGGCACGGATGAGGGAGTCCGCCTGGCGATCCGGGCGATCAATGCGGCCCTGCAGCGGGACAGCGCGAGCGGCAACGGCATTGATGCGGTGAAAGTGACCCCGCAAGGCGTCGAGCACGTGTTCGCGCAGGCGATCGAGGCGAAGATTGAAGTGAAGGAGAGATAACTGTTCTTTGCATTGCAGCATCCTATGGCAGACATCTTAAAGGAAGCCTTAAAGTACCTTCCTGCGGAGAAGGTAAGCTCGGCGGGGTTTGAAGGCGCGAACATCGTCCTGTACACCAAGGACCGCGCGTTTTTTCTTGACAATGGGGGCGCGGTCAAGCAGGCGGTCGACGAGCTGAAGAAGCGGATTGAGCTGCGCCCGGATCCTGAGATCACCGTTCCGCAGGAGGAGGCGGAGAAGAAAATAAGGGAGATCATCCCTGCCGAAGCGGGCGTTGACGAAATCATCTTTGACCCGCAGCGCTCGCGCGTCATCATCCACACGGACAAGCCCGGCCTGGCCATCGGCAAGCAGGGCAGCCTGCTGCGCGAGATCCGTCAGCAGACCTTCTGGGTGCCGATCATCAAGCGCATGCCCCCCATCAAGAGCAAGATCATCGACAGCATCCGCTCGGTGCTCTATGAGAACTCGGACTACCGCCGCAAGTTCCTTGACAAGACCGGCCACCGCATCTACGACGGCTGGATCAGGGGCAAGAAGCAGGAATGGATCCGCCTGTCATTTCTCGGGGGGGCGCGGCAGGTCGGGAGAAGCTGCATCTTCCTGCAGACGCCGGAATCGCGCATCCTGCTGGATATGGGCATCGACGTTACGGGCGTCGACCAGAGCCAGTACCCCGTGCTCGATGCTCCTGAATTCGACCTGAAGCAGCTCGATGCGGTGATCATCAGCCACGCGCACCTCGACCACAGCGGGGTGGTGCCGTACCTGTTCAAGGTCGGGTATGAGGGGCCGGTGTACTGCACGGCGCCGACACGGGACATCATGGCGCTGCTGCAGCTTGACCTCGTGAAGATCCAGCGCACGGAAGGGAAAGAGCCCATCTACACCAGCGAGGAGATCAAGCGGATGGTGCTGCATACCATCTGCCTTGACTGGGAAGAGGTCACGGATATCACGCCGGACGTGCGGCTGACATTCTACAATTCCGGGCACATCCTCGGCGCGAGCATGGCGCACCTGAACATCGGGAACGGGCTGCATAACATCCTCTACACAGGCGACATCAAGTTTGCGCGCACCAACCTGCTCGATCCTGCGGCGACGCGCTTCCCGCGCATGGAAACGCTCATCATCGAGAGCACCTACGGGGGGCGCGAGAACGTCATGCCGTCGCCGTATGAGAGCGATTTGCACTTTGCCGAGGTCATCAAGCGGGCGTACGAGCGCGGCGGCAAGGTCCTGATGCCGGTGCTCGGCTCGGGCAGGGCGCAGGAAGTCGTGGTGATCATCGACCGCCTGGCGCGCGAGGGCAAGCTGCCCAAAATCCCGGTGTATGTTGACGGCATGCTGTGGGACGTGACTGCCATCTACTCCGCGTATCCGGAGTACCTGAACACCAACATCCGGAAGCTGATCTTCCATAAGGACCAGAACCCGTTCCTGAGCGACATCATGCGGCGCGTGGGATCGGCCAAGGAGCGCAAGCAGGTGATCGAGGAGGAAGGGCCGTGCATCATCTGCGCGACCTCGGGGATGCTCGCGGGAGGGCCGAGCGTGGAGTATCTGAAAGGGCTGTGCGAGAACAAGAACAACACGCTGGTATTCTCATCCTATCAGGGGGAGCAGACGCTGGGCAGGAGGATCCAGAACGGCGAGCGGGAACTCAGCTTCATGGAGAACGGCAAGCCGACGACGTACAGGATCGCCATGGACGTCGAGCGGATGGAGATCACGAACCACTGCGACCGGCGCGAGCTCATGAACTTCATGGCGCGGGTGCAGCCCAAGCCGAAGAAGGTGATCATCGTGCACGGGGAGAACATGCGCTGCCTTGACCTGGCGAGCAGCTACCACAAGATGTTCCGCGTCGAGACCAATGCGCCGAAGGTTCTGGAGTCGATACGGGTGAAATAGCCTCTCCACTCAACCGTCTCTCTCGCTTTATTCTGCAAAATAAGGCAAGGCTGGGTGCGTCAAGAATGCCGGATCCCATCCAAAGGCCACCCACCAGTAATGCCTCCTGCGGTGCGCTCCTCAAACCAATCAACTAGTGTTGCGGTGCTCCTTCAAATGTGGTTTGTGTTATTTCAATGTCTTGTAAACATTTTTCCTATGGCCTACAAAAACGACTTCTATCCTTCTCTCACCTTCATTGATACTGGCAATAACCCTATAATCACCAATTTTCAATTTGTAGTCCTTTCTTCCAGTTAATCTTTCAAAGAAATGGTGGGGGTTATTTTTCGTAGAAATTACTTTATCGAAGATTCGTTCTTTTACTTCTTTTGGAAGCTTGTTCAGGAATTCAATGGCTCCATCATCGAAAATTACTTCATACATTACAATCCTAGCCTCTTTCGTGCTTCTGCTTCAGTAAGAAACTTTCCTCTTTTTATTCTTTCTCGTGCTTTTTCAATAGCTTGGATTGTTTCCTGGCTGAGTTCCGGTTCTGTTTTGCAAGTTTTGGCTATAAATACCACTTTCTTGATGACCTCATCATAACTCTCATTCTTGTACTCCCTGAACTGATCAAGCTGGGTTTTCGTTTCTTCATGGAGCTTTATGGTCGTAGTTTCCATTTCTTATCACCGTTTACTTTGGTATACCCTGGTATATTTAAACCTTTCGGCAATCTACTGGCAATGAACAGAAGGCGCTTTTCTGGCAAACGGGGCTCAAAACATCCCCATTTCGGATAGGACTTATGATGCACCAAATTCCGCGGCGAGCTTCGCAGCCAGCTTCACCGTCGTCTCATCCCGGTCTTTCACGGGGTTCACCTCGCACACATCCGCCGCGCGGAGGTTCTTCAGCAGCCGGAGGCGCTGCACGAAATAGAGCAGCTCGCGGCCTGTCAGTCCGCCAGCTTCCGGGACAGCGACGCCGGGAGCGAACGCAGGATCAACGGCATCCATATCAATGGAAATGTAGAGTGCACCAAAATCCTTCGCAGCACCCATCACCGCGTCGCAGATCTCGGCGATGCCTTCTGCTGCGATCTCCTTCATCGGATACTGCTTGATGCGGTGCTCGCGGAGGAAGAGCAGCTCTTCTCTTGTGAATGAGCGCACGCCCACGAGCAGGATGTTTTCCGGCCTGATGATGCGCTCCTTCACCAGGGCGATGAGCAGGTCATCGTGGCTTGTCCGGTATGCTGCTGAGCAGTCGGGATGCGCATCAAAGATGATGATTCCTGCGTTCGGAAACTGCTGGGCGAAGGCTTTCACGGTTCCATAGGTGATCCCATGGTCGCCGCCGAGAAAGAGCGTCAGGGCATTGTTCTGGAACGCGCCTTTCGCCTTGTGGAAGATGCGCTGGTCCATGGTCGCTGCGTCGCCTTCGCCGGAGATGCCGTCAGCCTGCGCCGCGGGCGTGCTGCCTGACTCGCTCACCGGGGGGAGCGCCGCGGCGATCCGGTCGGGAGCCTGCTCGCAGCCTTTGCTCTGCGGGAAGAAGGCGTAGGGAAGCTTGATGAGGTGCATGGGGCAGGGGTAAGCGTCGCTGCTTTTATGTGTTGCGGAGGCTGTGGCGGCTGTTGGATCCCTCCTGGGGGTTCACAACAAGGAAATCACATCTCTTCCGGCGCAGTCATGCCTCGGCACACGCGGGGTGCCTATTCGAGCGAACGTTCCAGCTCCAGCCGCGTCTTGTCCAGCAGCTCTTTCGTGCGTTTCTTCAGGAGCTGAAACTCTTCCTCTGCGAGCGTCGTCTTGGTAGAGTATTGCATGCGCTCCCGGATGTCGAGGATTCGTATTTGTTTAGCACCCTAAGGTCGAAATTCCTT
>CAYYLB010000004.1:0-19538 GCA_964472345.1 uncultured Methanosarcinales archaeon | reverse complement strand
AAGGGCGTCGCGGGGGGACGCCCCATACGGGGACGCAGCCCCATCGATGACATAAGCGTGAATTTCGAAGGTGCTAAACAAATACGAGGATTCTGGTGCTGTGCGCGAGATCGACGGTCACATCCCGGTCGAAGATTTCTTTCAGGTCTGCGTTTGTCAGCTGCTTCACCTTCCCGTTGTTGATCATTTCTTCGACGAGTGCAAACGTGCAAGACTGATTTCGGGATTCGAAGCCGTGCTGGGCGAGGAGCGCGAGCAGGCCGTGATAGAGCGTGTAGAAGGCTGCGCTTGCCGACCAGTCGCTGTAGTTGCTGTCATGGAAGCTGCCCATGGCCTGGAAGTTATGCAGCGCTTTGGTGATGTGCTCCTGGACACGCTCGTCGCTCGCCGGGATTTTTCTGATGCCCTGGTGGCGCTCGCCGCTTCGTCTCCCCTCCTCAAAGCATTTCTTCAGCTTGTCGCGAAGCACGCTCGATCACCTCCACGAGCACCTGAGTACCCCAGAGGACGATACCATTCCGCACTGCTTCGGTGATGATGGGATCATTTCTGATGAGGTTCTTAACCATGTCTGCGCCCGTCTGAATGATATCATGGATCTTTACGGGTGTCGTTTCCTGCGCTTTTGCGAGCGCCGGCGTGTAGGCTTCAAACCTTTTTTTCTCGAGAACAAAAAGAACATCGAGGTCGGCGGGCATCCGCTTTGTGGTGCAGTACGAGCCGAAGAGAATGCACGCGCCTGTCACCTTTTTGAGCGGCTGCAGGTCTTGCTCGCGGGCTCTGATGCGGCCTTCACTGGTTTCAGATACGAAGGCAAGCCCGAGCACGCGAGCGGTCTTTTCATTATCAAAATTGAGCCTGTAGGACCTGATGTTTGCGATGGGCTTGGCTTTGAGCACGCCTTCTTTTCCGAGCTTGGTCAGGATCTTATACGTGCCGTTGGGCGTGATGGTGCAGGCTTTTGCGAGCGCGTTGATAGAATAGTCTTTCCCCCTGCTTGTCGCGAGCAGCCGCAGGACGCGCCTTTCGTTGGTCGTGAGGAGCATACCATACACCTTTGGTTGATGATTATACACTAAAGGTATATAATACTTTCGGTCACATCTCCTCCGGCGCCCTGATGCCGAGCAGCGCCAGACCGTTCGCGAGCACCTGCCGCGTGCAATCGACGAGCAGCAGCCTCGCGTTGAGAAGCTCCTCGTCCTCCTGGATCACGGGGTGCTGGTGGTAGAACGCGTTGAATGCCTGGCTCAGCTTCAGCAGGTGCTGGGCGATGTGGTGCGGCTTGCAGCTCTGTGCGGAAAGCTGCACGGCAGGCGGGAACTGCGCCAGCAGCTTGGCTAACCGCGTCTCTTCCGGCTGCCGCAGCAGCGCAATGCGCGCCTTTGGAGTGATCCCCTTTGCCGCTTTCCGGAGGATGCTGCATGCGCGGGCATGGGTGTACTGCACGTACGGCCCCGAGTCGCCTTCAAGGTCGAGGATGCGCTTCCAGTCGAACGTGATGTCCCTCATCCGGTCGTTCACGAGGTCGCCGAAGATGATCGCGCCGATGCCGACGTCGCGCGCCACCGCGTCCTTGCCCTCAAGCCCGGGGTTCTTCGCCTCGATAGCTTCCCGGACCAGCGCGATGGCTTTCTCCAGCACCTCCTCGAGGAAGATGACATTGCCTCTGCGGGTGCTCATCCTTCCCTCGGGGAAGCGGATCAGGCCGAAGTCAACATGGACAAGCTTCTCTTCCGGCTCGCCGAGCAGCTTCAGCGTCGCGAACAGCTGCCGGAAGTGGAGCCGCTGCTCGCTCCCCACAACGTAGATGATGCGCGCAGGCTTGTACTCCTTCAGGCGGTGGAGCGCTGCTGCGATGTCGCGCGTCGCATACGTCGTTGCCCCGTCCTTCTTGCGCAGCACGAGCCGCGGGACGCCTTCGAGCGGCACGACGAGCGCTCCGTCGCTGAGCTCCGTGATGTGCTTCTTCTCCGCCAGCGCAATGACCTCATCGAGAAACGCATTATAGTGGGATTCCCCATGCATGTAGTCAAACTCAACGCCGAGGAGGTGGTAGATCCGGCTGAACTCGCGCAGGCTCAGCTCGCGGAAGCTCTCCCAGAGCGCAAGCGCCTCCTTGTCGCCATCCTCGAGCTTTTTGAACCACTCGCGCGCCTCGTCCTCGAGCGCCTTCTGCTGCTCGGCTTCCTTGTGGAACCGCACATAGAGCTGCAGCAGGTGGTTGATGGGCTCTTGTTCGAGCGCCCGCTCATCGCCCCAGCGCTTGTAGGCAACCATCAGCTTCCCGAACTGCGTCCCCCAGTCGCCGAGGTGGTTGACGCCGATGACGCGGTAGCCGAGAAAGGAGAAGATCCTGCCGAGGCTGTTGCCGATGACGGTGCTGCGCAGGTGGCCGATGCCGAATGGCTTGGCGATGTTCGGGCTTGAAAAATCAATCACCAGCGTCTTCCGCTGCCCAATGTTTGCTGCGCCGTACTTCTTTTTTTGCTTTGCGACAGCAAGAAGCACCGCTTTCGCAAGGTGCTCGTGGTTCAGGAAGAAGTTGACGTACGCTCCTGCGGCCTCGATGCGCTCGACAAATGCGGGCTTCTTCAGCCGCTGCGCAAGCCCCGCCGCAATCTGCATTGGGCTTTTCTTCAGCGTCTTGGAAAGCGGGAAGCACGGGAACGCATAGTCGCCAAGCGCTTCCTGCGGCGGCACCTCGAGGAGCTTTTCAATTTCATTTGAAGCAAGCCCGGTTTCCCCGGCGAGCAGCGCGGCGAGCTTTGAGCGGAAATCCATTGAGGAGAATGAATGGGCGGTACTTATTAAGTTTGTTGTCGCTCAGGAAAACCACTATGTGCGCCAGCAATAGCTGTCTCGTGCTCTCTGCCATGAAACGAAAAAACAAGAGCATCAACTGATGACCCCGATGCTGATTCGTGCGATACCTCCATGATAGCTGCGGATATTGGCCCGAGGATGCCACGGAAAGCTTCTCTGGCATCATATTGATCTTCAAGAGGCAACGCCCGCAAATCGATAATAGCTCCGCAGGGGAGGTAGTGATCACCCATACGTCTCCATTCGCCGTCGGCTATGCGTGCCGCAATAGCTGCAAGTTTAGTCACCGGTCCTTCAGTACCATCTGTGTAATCATGTGACTGGTAAACGACCTTGAACAACCCTGTATAATGATTATCAACGCTCCGAGAGAAATCTACGCGCGCAAACCATCTTTGCTGAATATCATCCCGTATGGTTGTCGCTGCTTCCATCACTATCCTGAACGAAAGGTAAAATCAAGCGCCCTTATAAACCTTTTGACAGAACCTCATACTTTTTTGGGAAAATGTCGAAGCGCAGGATGCCGCAGCCGGAAGGGTAGTCCGGTTCACAGCTCCACCGTCCTCCGCTCCCTGCTTAAAATAGCCTTCTGCACGCTCCCGCCGCAGAAGATCCTAATCAATCCGGCAAGCTCGTCGAGATGGCTCTGCAGGCGCTCCTGCGTGACAGGAGGAACGACGACAATGCTGATCAGCGCGTCTTTTGTCGCGGTGCTGGCATCAGCCACTGGGTTGGTCTGGTAGTCAAGCTTCCATGCGAGAACATTCTTGCGGTCGCTGAATATCAGGTCGCCCTTGGGGATGCGGGCGCTTTTTCCGTCCACCGCGAGCGTTTCCCGCCCCGTGGAGAGCTTCCACGCCAGATTGCCGTGGGCTTGCGCCAGGTCAAGCGCCGCAATGGGGATGAGGTACTTCAGCGCAAGAAATGTGCACAGGTCCGCGAGCTTGTTCCTGCTCGCCACGCCGCGGCCGTGCAGCACGTAGCTCATGAGCCGCTCGACGTTGCTCTCATAGTGCTTCGCCTCGCCGAGATGCGCGACCGCAGCCTTCCACGCCGAGAGCAACTGGTGCGTCTGCACGCTTTCTGGGCTGAAGCTCAGCCGGACAAGCTCCTCGATGTCGCGGAGCATCTCGTCGATCTCCGCAGCGCTGCCCCGGTTGCTCAGCCCGCGCACCTCGATGAGCCCGGCAAGAAACTGCTCATGGACGCTCTGGAACACGGCAGGGGCGATCGCGAGCTTCATCATCTCCTCCGGCGCGCGAGGCGGTCGAGCTGCTCGTGCATCGCTGCGAGCTCGCGCTTCATCTCGCGGATCTCCCGCAGCACCTTCTGGTCGTAGAAAAGGCGGATGATGATGAAGATGAAATACAGCCCAAACAGGCCGCCGAGCAGCGCAGAGAGGATGCCGAAGAAGCTGCGGATGAAATCGACGACCGGGTCGAGGGATGCCGGTACTGCGGTTGCGTTGGCGGCGAGGGCTTCGGCGAGGGGCATGGGGGGAAGGAACATCAGTATATTTATAAATAATGGGGTTGCAGTGCAGATGCCCGCATACGGGAAAGAAACCATCGTTGGTCGCTTGCCGCGATGCGCGTCCGTTGCTTTGCCCGCAATCTCAGGCCGAAACGCTAACTCACTGGAGCTGGCAACGCAGCATTTCCCGAGCCGCCTTCACCTTAGTCATTATTCTATGATTCCCCTCAACCGTTCCCTGTGGACCCCAATCTCTTTCTCAGTGATGGTTGAGACAATCTCGTCAAAAGCCGAAACGACGATTTTTGCCTCCCGCACCATCATGCGAACCTCTTCCTCTTTGTCGACTTTCATATAATACTGCGCGTCGATCCTCTTGTCCTTGTGCCGGTTGATTCTTTCCGTTTTCTCTTCTCCGAGGAGGAAACCGGCCGCAAGGAGCGAACAAAAATGATTTCCACATTTCACCCCAATCCGTTGCAGGAAGGAATATGCTGCATAGTATTCTGCGTAATAAAGGACAACAGTTGCCCACAGGAGGTCGCCATCCTCGAGATCCTTCTCGGCTCGTTCCAGCGATGCCTTCGCTTCTTTGAGATAGGACCTGGCCAGACGCTCATTTGGCTCTGTCACCCGCAAACCATCGCTCAGCGCGAAGCACCATCCCAATTTCTTACGTTCCACCATGCCTCCACATCTTCTCTACATACCATGAATGGTTGGTGAGGATGATATGGTGGTCTTCTATTTCCTGCATCAGTGGTTCCTTTTTTTCCAACGCCTTTATGAATGTTTTTTCTGACATCCTGATCTCATGGGCCTTGCAGGGCAGCAGGTGATAGGGGGGCCTTTCTTCGCCGCCGGTGACGATGAGGAGGTCCACGTCGGAGTCTTTTTCCGCAGTGCGTTTCGCAAAGCTGCCGAAAGCGACCATCGTCATGTCCGGAGCCTGCTTGAGAAATGTCCTGAACACAGGGTAGTTTTCCAAAAACACTAGTGTCTTGTCAATTTCTGACTGCAGCAGGTACAGCTTTGTCTGGATATTGTCCCTGTTGAGGATGAAGTATTTGTTCTTTCCTCTTAGGCTGCTCCTGAACACCCCCTGCTTTTCCAGGGCGCTGACCGCATTCTGCGTCGTTCTCAGGGGGAGCCCGGACAGCCTGCTGATTTCCCGGAGGTAAAGCTGCGTAGCGTACGCTCCCGTGTAAAGCTTGAGGATATCCAACTTATCGTATCTCTTTTTATACATATGTATCAGATTATATACAAGTACTATATAAATCTTTTTGCGGGATGGAGCTGCGGTTGTTTCGAGCGGCGAAATGCATGGGGGAACGGGTTCGGGCTTATGAATGGTGAGGGTGCGTGGGAGACGCCGGCGCTCCGCTCAAACAAAGTCCCTGATCTTGTGCTTCAGCTCTTCATGCGCAAGCCATGCGAGCAGGATGATCGCGTCAAGCGCCGCCGGCACGTCAAGGGAGCCGAAGCGCGCCAGCAGGTGGATCTTGAACGCCTCTTGCGCGAACGGCCAGAAGAGCATGATGCCTTCGCTGCGCCCGCCGCCCAGCACGTAGTCGAGCAGCAGGTGGAAGAAGACGCCGAACGCAACGACGAAGAAGAGCATGCCGGCTTTCCGCTTTTTCCGGTACCAGAAGATAAGCGCAGGAACAAGGAAAAGGGCGCCGAACGCAGGCGTGTGCGTGATGCCGCCGTGCGCAAGCGCCGGAGCGGAGATGCCGGCCAGCGCAAGCAGCCACGTGAGCGGGATGTCGATGTCGGGCAGCAGGCCTGCGATGCCCGCCACGAGCACCGTGGAGAGGGTGAAGTGCCTTTTGTGCTTCGTCACGTAATCCCGGTAGAGGTCGACGAGGATGATGGTCAGCAGGACGTGGGTGACGGCGAGCGGCATGCGCGGATAAAGCGCGGAAGCGGATATAAAGATTTTGGTTGGATGCGTCTTCCATCTGCATTTCACCCCATTCCGTTTCCACAACCCTTAAAAACTTCCGCCGCTTCTCACGGCGCATGGATAGTGGCCTGCGCCTGTTTCGCATCCGGGGGATTGCCGTGTCGCTGCATTACTCCTGGTGGTTCATCGCCGTGCTGCTGGCCTACAGCCTTGCGGCGGACTTCTTTCCCCGCGCGTATCCCGGCATGCCTGCGCTCTGGTACGGGATCATCGGCATCTGCGCTGCGGTGCTGCTCTTCGCCTGCGTCCTGCTGCACGAGCTTGCGCATGCGCTCGTCGCGAAGGCGCACCAGCTTCCCGTCGATCAGATCACGCTGTTCTTTTTCGGCGGCGTCGCTTCCCTGCCGGGCGAGGATGTCCCGCCGCGCATTGAGCTGGTGATGGCGCTCGCCGGCCCTTTGGCGAGCCTTGCGCTTGCCGGTGCGCTGTATCTCGTGCACGCGCAGCCGCTCCCGCTGGCGCTCAAGGCGCTGTCGCTCTACCTGTGGCAGATCAATCTCCTGTTGGCATTGTTCAACCTCGTGCCGGGGTATCCGCTCGACGGGGGGCGTGTGTTCCGCGCGCTGCTGCGGCTTGCGCTCCGCGACCTGCTGAAGGCGACGCGCATCGCTGCCCTTGGCGGGAAGGCGGTCGGCGGCGCGCTCGTCTTCCTCGGCTTCCTGGGCATCTTTGCGGGGGCGCTCGGCGGCATCTGGTTCCTGTTCCTCGGGGGATTCCTGTGGCTGCTCGCGCGGGCGAGCTACGGGCAGGTCGCCCTGAAGGTCATGCTCGACCGGATTCCGTTCACTGCGGCGCTTGAGAGGCGTTTTCCATCCGCAAGGCCCGGCGATCCGGTCTCGCGCATCCTCGCATTGTATCAGCGCACGGAGCAGAAGAGCTTCGTGGTCGTCGAGAAGAGGCGGTTTGCCGGTGTCGTCGGCCTGTCGCGGAAAGCTGCGCGGAACGCGCGCGTGAAGGATATCATGATCCCTGCAGCTTCGATCGCTCCGCTGGACGCGCGTGGAAGCGCTGCGGCAGCGTATCGCGCGCTTGAGCAGCAGCAGCTCGATGTCCTGCCTGTGCTGGAGCGGGGGAGGCTGGTGGGCGTCGTCCGCAGGCGCAGGCTGCTCCATCTGCTCGACAGCGCGCTGCTGCGGCAGCGCATGCGCCAGAACTCGTGAAGCTTGCGCTGCTGTTTCTGGTTGCGCAGGAGCCTGCTCTGTCCGAGGATGCGCGCGAGGTCGAAGTTGAACCTGATTCGGATGACATTAGTTGCGTAGCGCAGCAGCAGCTCTTTTGAGGCAAATGCCAGCGGCTTGCGTGTCACCGCCTTGCGCACCGCCTCGCGCACGACCCAGACGCCCAGCGGCGTGGTGTATTCGTCGGTGATGAAGCGCAGCGCGAGGACGCTTGCCTGCTGCCTGCGCTCGTTGAGCTGCTCGAGGATCGGCAGGCGCGCGGCATAGTAGCCTCCGGCGCAGCTCTCCGCGTAGCTGGTGCGGCCTGCGTAGGGCTCATAGTCAGTGGTGTAGCGGACCTCTGCATCAGGGCGTATGCCGCCGCGGGGCATGTACAGCTCGAACAGCTCATAGCTCCATGCATCGGTGAAGCAGAGGATAAGGAAGTGGTTGCCGAAGAAGCTGCCGAGCCACGCCTGATGCTCCGCGCCCGGGTGCTGCCTGACTTTTTCTGCCAAGCCCTTGCCGAGCGTGTCATCCACCGCAGTGATCGACCAGCGCGTCGGCACGAGCCTGCGGTTCTTCCCGATGCCGATCGCGCCCACGGAGAGGATGCGCGACAGGGTGTTTTCATCATGCTCGCTGCGGTAGAGCCCCTGCACCGCGTCAGCCGCTTTCAGGTCAGTGTCATCATGCGCTTTCTGGACTTTCGCCGGAATCTTGGGGTTTGAGGTGATGCGGACGTTCCTGAGCGGGGCGCTGGGCCCCATGGGCGTGATGATCCGGTCGGTGAGCGGCCTGAGCGCTGGTTTTTTCTTCAGGTGCACCTCGATGTCCACCGGCGTTGCTGCCAGTCCTACCTGCTGCGCGAGCTCGACAATCTTCGCGGGGGCCTTGATGTGCGCCGGTGCGCGCGAATTCACGAGCGAGAGGCGCAGGTCGGTGACCCTTGGAATGGAAAAGTTTCTTGCTGCCCAGTGGCGGGGAGCGTCGTGCAGCCATGCGTCCTGCGCTGTTTCTTGCGGGGCGAGCAGGCCGACATTCACCTTCGGGTAGCCGTAGCGGCCGATGAACGGCGCGGGCGCGCTGCCGAAGAAGTCTTCCTTGAGCGTCTGGCTGAGCCTGAAGTAGGCCGGGTACCGCTCGATGTCGGCGTAGCGGATGGCTTTGAGCCTCATGCGCCCGCGGTGTTTTGCAGGGATAAAAAGGTTGCGGCGATGGTCGCCGAGGGCCCGCTCGCCTGGGGTGGACTTAATCGCCGTTTTTCTTATCTTGAGTCTCTCGAAAAATCTTCACTGGGTTTGGTTTACTTTTTTTTAGGTAGTTGTCCTATCACTTCGTTTGCCAGTTGAATGATAGTTTTCCCACTAAGTATTTCGTATAAGGCCACTACTGTCGCTGTACGATACATTGGTATATAGATTATACGTGCTGGCTCGCCTATCGGCTTGTTTGGAGTTACATCGGGAGTTGTGAGTAAATCGAGGTTACCCATTGTTGGCGTGTACGCATCACCTTGCTTTACTACCAACCCAAATTTTTCAAGAAACTCCGTTGCCAGTGACCCCTCCTGAAGTTCAGGTATTGACTTAGGGAAGTGTGGCATTATCAACTCACAATTAACAGCCTCTGCGTCAATTTTTTGTAAGCTCTCCGATATTCCCTTAGTACTCTTGCACAATGGATGCAGCGCAGCGTAGGTCGCTTCTTTCAGCAGCCTTTCTACTATTGGGTTCACTCCATCAGGTATTAAACTCGGCTCACCCCTAACTATCCTGACATTTTCTCTCATGTAGTACTCTTCGACTTGATTTTTACTATATTGTTTATTACCCCTTCTTATGGCCCCATTGTCATCTACCGTGAATGTATCCCCGAGAAAACCTTTTAAGTCACCCCTATTCCTCATCCAGCGAAGATCCGGCTCTATTGCTAGTCGGAATTCGAGACTCTCTCGCAGCTTAGTGAGGTCCCTATCTATTCCACTGTCTCGCTGATCTTCTGGTAGTCCACGTAGCTGCTGTTGTGCATCTTCAACTTGCTTTTTTAATTGTTGGTAAATTTGTCGCTCCGGACGCAAGTAGAAGCGGAAATCAACTACCATTGAATCGCTTACATAATGGGCTTTTAGCAACTGCTGTAGGAGTCCAACATTATGTAACTGATCCATTTGTAGCTTGGTGGCCTGCTCGTTTATAAAGCTTTCCTAAGTTACTACTTTAAAGTGTCTATTGTGATTCCATTTCCCGAGATAATTGAGCAATTCCGGATGATGTGGTTTCTGATTCAGTTTCCGAGTCCGTCTCAATTATTGCCAAATTTTTGGTACCCTGTCTGGCTGAGCCTGAAGTAGGCCGGGTACCGCTCGATGTCGGCGTAGCGGATGGCTTTGAGCCTCATGCGCCCGCGGTGTTTTGCGGGGATAAAAAGGTTGCGGCGATGGGTGTCGGGTGGGGTTCCGGCGGTTCCCCGACGGCGCCACAAACCTTTAAATACCTCGCAGCTCGCGCCGGGAGCATGATCCTCCCTCCGCGCCAGGTCGAGCAGCTGCGCGCTGCGCTCGGGGCTGCAAAGAGGCCGCTGTTCTTCTTCGACGACGATCCCGACGGGCTGTGCTCGTTCCTGCTGCTCTACCGCTTCGTGGGCGAGGGGCATGGCGTGATTGTGAAGACGACCTCCTGCCTGACGAAAGACTGGGTGCGGAAAATCGCTGAGTACTCGCCGGACGTGGTGTTTGTCCTCGACGTGCCGGTGGTGGAGCAGGAGTTCATCGATGCGGCCGGCGTTCCGATCTACTGGGTAGACCACCACATGCCCGTGGAGCGGCAGAACGTCCACTATTTCAACCCCCGCCTGCAGGACAAGGACGCATATATCCCCACGACGCGCATGGCTTATGAGGTCGTGCAGCAGGACAGCTGGATCGCGGCGGTCGGGTGCGTTGCGGACTGGTATGTGCCGGATTTCCTTGAGCGGCTGGAGCAGGAGCATCCCGGGCTGCTGCCCCGCGACGTGCATGAGCCGGAAACCGCGATGTACGAGACCACGGCAGGCACGCTTGCACGCATGCTCTCATTCCTGCTGAAAGGGAAGAGCGGCGATGCGCTGAAGTGCGTGAAGATCATCGGCCGCATCCAGTCGCCCGCGGAGCTGCTTGAGGGTACGACGCCGGGCGGCGCATTCCTGCGAAAGCGGTTCCTGATGATCAATGAGCAGTACCGCGAGCTGCTCGCGAACGCGTTGAAGCAGCAGGCGCGCGCCCGGCTGCTGCTGTTCAAGTATGATACACAGCGGTGGAGCTACACGAGCGAGCTGAGCAACGAGCTTGCGCGGTACCATCCGGACAAGGTGGTGCTCGTGTGCCGCGAGAAAGACGGCGAGTATAAGTGCAGCCTGCGCGCGCGCGCCACGCGGGTGCTCGAGCCGCTGCAGCAGGCGCTCGCCGGCGTGCAGGGCCACGGCGGCGGGCATGAGTACGCCTGCGGCGCGGTTATCAAATCAGAAGATTTCGATCGGTTCGTGGAGCAGCTGGAGAAGGGGCTGTGACCGTCACACGATTTTCTCAATCACGTCCGCCTTGGTGATCAGCCCCTGGATCGTGCCCTTCGTCGCAACGAGGACGACAGGGAAGTAGTGCAGCAGCTGCGCGACGGCGCGGATGCTGGCTGCAGGGGTGATGATGGGCGGGCAGTCTTCCATGAGCTCGCGGACCGCCGCATGGCTGAGCTCGCGCCCGGACTGGAGGGCGTCGAGCAGCAGGCTTTCGGTGACGACGCCGACGGGCTTGCCCCCGTCAACGACCGGCACCTGCGAGATGGCATGCTTCTTCATCTCCTTCACGACGGCGCTGAGCTTCTCCTCCGGCTTTGCGGTGATGACCTTCCGGTTCATGACATCCGCTGCCGTGAGCTCGTCCTTGCGGGTCATGGCCTCCAGTGCGTCAAAGATGCGCTTGGTGCGTGTGTAGCCCGGGTCAAGAGCTCCTGCTTCGATCTTTGCGACAAGGCTCTGGCTGACGCCCGCGGCACGCGCGAGCGCTGCCTGCGTCATGCCGAGCTTCTTGCGGATCTTCCTTATTTCGGAAAGTTCGGAAGGCATGCGGAACGGATGTTTTATGTGTTTAAATATTTGCCTGCCGCTCAGAGGTTGTTGCTCCATTCGCTTCGCGGCACTGCCAGCTCGCGCCGCTGATTTCACGCAGTCCTTCTCACCGTAACCCCATAGATTCTGTCGAGGGAAATCAGTCCCAGTGAGCGATGCAAGCAGTAAACTGCGGCGCTCGCGACCATGAGGCAGTGCACCATGTCGCAACAACCTCTACCACTCACCCGGAGAGCCCTCATCCAAAGAGCCGGCCGATCCGCTTCACGAGCTGCCTGACGCGCTGCATGAACGTGAGCTCTTCGAGGGTGATGAGGACGCTGGCGCGCTGCTCGAAGAGCTGCTTGTCGCGGTCCTGCCACCTGATGGCCAGCGTGATGTTGTTCTGCCCTTCCGCGAGCTCGCTGCCCATGAACCGGAATGCGAGCGCCTGCTCCTGCTCAAGCGTGTCGAACCGCACAACCTGATCGATGCCGCGGTGGCGCAGCTCGACGGTCATCTGCTGGGGCAGGGCGTAGGAGGTGCGCCTGAGGTTCACGGCAACAGTCCCCTGCTCGTCAAAGCGCAGCTTGGCTGGCGATTCAATCTTCGCGATGCTCACCTGCGGCTGGTCGAGCGCTTCGTAGGGGACGAACGTTGTCGCAGTTCCCTCGCCGTTGCGGAGCTGGACGCGCAGCTCTGCCCTGCCCGGCTTCTCAACACGGAAGCGCTCCTCGTGGACACGCTCATCGGCCTGCGGCAGGGCGAGCGCGGTGCAGCGCGCGTCAACGCAGAGCTGTCCCGACCATGCTTCGCCTTTGTTTTTCAGGTGGCAGCGCACGACAAGCTCTTCGCCGGGCTTCACGGCCGCCTGCAGCATGGCGCAGCTCAGCGAGACGGGCGTTGCGGGCTGCTCTGCCGCGAGCGCGCGAGCGTCCTGCTGCGTGAGCAGCACGCCCTGCTCGCTCGCCGTGAAAGAGGTCTGCGATGAGTGGTTGCGCTCGTCCGTGACGATGATGGGCATGGTGTAGAGATACCCCGGCTGCAGCCTGCTGTCCACATGGGCAATCCACGGCACCTGCACTTTCTCAAGCGGCTTGAGCAGCACGTGCGCCTTATCGCGCTCCAGCGCCACTTCAGGTGGGCTGCTCGCGCGCAAGGTTGTCGCGACGTAGCGCTCATTGAGGTTCTCGACCGTCGTGGTGATCACATTGTAGCTGCCGAAGCGCACCATGTCGCGGGCAGCGGCGCTCCGCAGCCGCGTTTGGGGCTGCTGCGGCTTCCCTATCTTTCTCGGCGTTACCGTGAAGGTGAGCTCATCAGGCGTGAGCTGCACGGGACCGAGCCATTCGAAGCGGCTCGCGGGCTCCGTGGGATCAAGGCTTGTCGCGAGCGCGATGTGCGTCGCGTCAACCGTGCCGAATTCCTGGAATGTGGGGTCGAAGGGGACCCATCCGGCGCCCGGAACATACACTTCCGCCCAGCCGTGGGGAAGCCAGTGCTGCTCGAACGCGGGGTGCGTGGTGTAGCTGATGCCGGACACGAAACGCGCGGGGATGCCGAGGCTGCGCGCCATGGCGATGAAAAGAGAGGTCATCTCATCGCACACGCCGACACGGTTGCGGAGCACCCAGCTTGCGGGCTGCGAGACGTCCGCCGTCAGGGTGCTCAGGTCGTACTGGATGTTCTGCTCCACCCAGCTCACGAGCCTGAACAGCACGACGATGAGATCGTCCTCGCCCTGCGCAAGCTCGCGCGCCTTTGCGCGGATCGCCTCGTTCGCCGAGTCGATCGTCGTTGTCGGCTGGGTGAACATGCTGAGCTCTTCGGGGAATTCCGCTGGAAAAGGGATGGTGGCGCGCAGCGGCGGGGCTTTTTCCGTCACCGTGACGCGTGCGGTGATCCCGTACGGAATGGTGCGCTGCGCGGGACGCTGCCACTCATAGAAGATCTCATCTTCCCTGACCTGCGCGACGGCATCGGGCGTTGGCTTCAGCTCATGGACTGCCTGGCGCTCGCTGTCTTTTGGGAGGAGCAGCAGATGCGCCCGGACGTAGGAGGCCTGCGCATCGGCGGGGGTGAGGCGGATGGCTGACTGGATGGAAAGCTCGAGCTCCAGCGACTCGCGGTCGTAGAGGAAGTCCTGAGCGGCTGCCGCTGGCGCAAGGAGGATCAGCACAAGAACAGGCAGCAGTGCAGTGCGCATGCCGCGGGAAACTGCTTTTGCTGTTATAAATGTTTTGAGAAGCGCCGCCGCCCGGACCAGCGAAAATCTGCGGATGTTCTGGGTCCAGGCAGCAGCTTCACTTCGTAACGCCGCCGCCCGGACTATCACCGCTGCGGACAACGGCAGATACCATCATCCCCAGCGCGTTTTGAACCGGGACATCCTTGCGGAAACAAGCTCTCCTGCTTCATGGCTTCCAGGCTTGCGCAGTACCAGGTTGTGCCACGGCGGCGTGGGCGGAGAGCCGTACCATTTCTTTATAATGCTTTCGCGTCATGTCTTTTCACGTTCCGAGAACTGCCGCTCACCGCTTCCGCTCGTAGCGCCCCATGAGCGCCGCTTCCGCAATCACATGCCCCCGCATCGCCCGCTCAACATCGCTCTTGGTGCTGCCCGCAGCGAGATCAAGCGCCGCGTCCAGCGCAAAGAGCCTGAAGAAATAGCGGTGCTCGCGGTCGGGTGGGCACGGCCCGCCATAACCGGTGCGCTTCCAGCTGTTTTTTCCCGCTGTCCCTGCCGGCTCGCTGCCTTCCGCGATCTGCGTGGTGGCCGGAGGTATGCCGGCGACAATCCAGTGGTCCCACGTTCCCATGGGTGCATCGGGATCGTCCATGATCAGCACAAGGCTTTTTGCGTTTTTCGGGACATCCCCAAGAGCAAGCGGCGGGCTGGTGTCATCGCCGTCGCAGGTGTACTTTATGGGGATGGGCGCGCCGTCCTTAAACGCCGGGCTGGATAGTTTCATGGTGGCTTTGCCTTGCTGATTTTGTGATGGTCAGCTGCCGGTCTTTCGCTGCGCGCTTCGCGCGCGATTGCTTCTTTTGCGGTGCGGGCAGTTGCGCGGTTTCGCCTTTGAACACTGCCTGCAGGTGGCGGTTAAGGGCGAAATGCGACTGCCAGAACGACGTGTGGCTTGAAAATGGGGCGAGCCTCTGCTCAAGCAGGCGATAGCTTCCGTAGCCGCGCCGGGTGAAGCGCAGCTGCCGGTTGTGGTAGGAAAGAAGCTTCTTCTGCTCGAGTGTCTCAAGGTTCCGGTAGAGCGCACGGGCCTTTTTGCTGACCAGCCCCGAGCTCTCCAGCGCCTCGATGAAGGCGATCTTGGAGACCGAGACCTCGAGCGGCTGGTCCGCGAAGCGCCTGTTGAGCTGCTGGGAGCACTGTCCGAAGGAATAAAGGATGAGCTGCTGCTTCTGCGTCAAACCACCCATAAGGGATTTAAAGCCGGCTGAGTTTAAATGCTTTATGCCTGTTTTGGGGTTGATGCGAACGACAGCGCTGGCGCGAATGCTGCCCCGGCATCCGGCTCCGCAGGTAAAGCGAGGCGACCTGAAGCGCAGCAGCGCGCACCGAATAAACGCGAGCTGCTGCGCGAAGCTGAGCAGCGGAACGGGGGTTTCGCCCAGCGCGATGGGAGTTCGCACCAACCCCGCTTGCGTGCTTCACCGGAAAAGCGAAGCTTGGTGCGAACGCCGGCTTCTCCCTCTCTTCCTCTTCGTCATCGGCAGCTTTCTCGGGGCGCTGATCGACACCGCGTACCGCAGCATCGCCGCAGGGCACTTCGTCCACGCGGGCTTTCTCGGGGCGCTGACGGGCTCTGTCGTGCTGTTCATGCCGGTGTACGGCTTCGGCCTTGTGGCCGTTTCCCTGATCCGCTCGCTGCTGCGGCGCCAGCCGCTTTTGCTGAGGGCGCTTGCCTCCGGCGTGTCGCTTGCGCTGCTCGAGTTTGCCGCCGGCGCGCTGCTGTTTTTCGCTCTCGGCATGCGGCTGTGGGATTACTCAGGCAGCCCGCTGAACCTGCTCGGCTTCACCGATGCGCTGCACGCGGCGTACTGGGCCGTGCTTGCGCTGGCTGCGGATGCGGGGATGGGATGGGCGGAGCGGAGGAGCGCTTTTCCGGCATCTGTCCCATTTCGTCCTGCAGAGCCCCCCTATAGGCGTTATTGAAAAGTTCGCCAAGGTGGCCAGTGAGTGCCGGCGTGAGCAGGATGCCTGCCAGGCTCTAGCTCGACTCGAGTCCGAAGGACAATCAGGTCGAGCGCAGCGAACGGGAACTTTTCAATAACGCCCCTCACAAAAACCTTTAAATAGCGTTCTCGCTTTGTCTGACCTACGATGAAAGCCTACGATGTGGGGGCGCCGCCCATTCTCATCCGTTACCGCGGCCTGTTTGACTTTGAGGGGCTCTATCAGGCCATGGCGGACTGGTTCAAGCGGTACCGCTACATCCTGCATGAGGAGACCTACAAGCACAAGGTCCCGAGCCCGCTGGGGGCTGAGCAGGAGATCCACTGGTATGCGGAGATCGATGTCACGGAATATATCCGCTTCCGGATCGACGTCGACTTCCACCTCTGGGACATGACTGAGATCGAGGTCGTCCGCAACGGGAAGAAGAAGATCCTCACCAGCGCGCGCCTGGAGATCAGGATCCGCGGCAAGCTCATCACCGACTGGCAGGGCAAGTTCGAGAAGAACCGTTTCACGCGGGCGCTGCGCCACCTCTACAATGAGTACATGCTGCGCCGCGAGATCGAGTCCTACTGGGGCGACATGCTGATTTACCGCATGTTCAACCTGCAGGCATACATCAAGAAGTACCTCGACATGCAGGCGCAGCACAGCGCGTACGAAGGCTACCTGGGGGAGAACCGATGAGCGAGAAAAAGCTGATCATCGACCAGCTCAAGCTCACGTACGAGGGGCTCTTCGACCTTCCCGGCCTGTACCGCCTGATCGACGAGTACTTCTACGACAAGGGCTACGACAAGCGCGAGCGGCTCAACAGCGAGCTGGTGCTGCCGACCGGGCGGAGCGTGAAGATCGAGACCAACCACTACAAGAACCTCACGGACTACTTCAAGATCGTCACGCGCATACGGATCTACGGCTCGGGGATCCGGCGCCCGGACATCGACCAGAATGGCGCGAAGCTCACGCTCAACGAAGGGAAGCTCATGCTCATCTTCGACGGCTATGTCATCAGCGACCGGTTTGACCGATGGGAGCGCACGCCGTTCCTCTGGTTCATGCGCACGCTGTTCGACAAGTACATCTTCAAGGGCCATTACCTCCGCGCGGAGCAATGGCTGATGTCGGATGCCGAAGACCTCACCTCGCGCATCAAGTCGTTCCTCAATGTGTACCGCTACCGGGGCCGTGACGTTCTGACGGCGCACGTGCTCGGGTGAACCAATGACGGAGAAACGCCTCATCGTGAACAACCTGGAGCTTCACTACGAGGGCATCTTCGGCTTTGAGGAGTTCCTGCACGCCATCATGCACGCGGTGGAGGAGCGCGGCTACCACCTGCACGAGAAGCGGCATGAGGAGCACGTGGCGCCGGAGGGCAAGTCGCTGTTCATCGAGCTGCGGCCGATGAAGAAGAAGGTTGACTACTATGCGCTCATGCTCAAGCTCCGCATCACGCTCAGCGCTGTCCGCGAAACGACAATCGAGGTCGACGGCATCCCGACGCGCTTCCAGGAAGGGAAGATCCACCTCACGCTGGACGGCTGGGCGACAACGGACTACAAGAAGCGGTGGGGGAACAAGCCGGTGGCGTATTTCCTGAAGTCGCTCATCCACAAGTATGTCTACCGCTTCCCGCTCGAGGAGGGCTTTGTCGGCGAGCTCGTGAACGACGTCAAGCAGCTGCGGAACGAGATCGAGGCGCACCTGAACCTCTACCGCTACCGGGCGAAAGGCGGCACGCCGCACCGCGAGGAAGGGCCGGAGACGCTGGCGCCCGGCGAAGAAAAACCTGAGTCAAAGGCTACTTCTTCCTGAGCAGGGTCGCGATGGCAAGCAGGATGCCGAGGGCGACAACTGCGCCAGCACCCCAGAGCGTCGTGCGTCCGCCGGGAATACGGACGGCCGCTGCGCCGGTGAGAGGAGCGTCATTGATGAGCACATTCCCGAAAGCCGCTTGTTCGGTTTTTTCAGCAGCAGCCTGTGTGTTTGCTGCTGGTTCTGCGCGTGGTTTTTCCGCGGGCTGGAATGCCGGTTCAGCTGATTCGAGCTTCTTGCAGGACGGCTGATCGCTTGCCGAGCTGGGGAATGTGCATCGTGGCGCGCTTCCTGGAGGGCACTGCAGGTCCGTAAGGCGGTCTGCACATGCCGGCACGGTTATGGAGGGCGTACTCTGCACCGGCGGTGTCCTTCCGCCCCCTCCTCCGCCCCCACCGCCCCCTCCGCCCCCACCACCTCCTCCTCCGCCTCCATCCGGCGTTTCTTCGATGGTGTAGGTTGACCATTCAGTAACGGTGAATGTCACCGCTCCGTTGGTAAAACTGAAGTTCTGGCAGCGCGGCGCCTGGCAGATCTGGGTGTTGCCATTGGTGGTGACGGTTACGCGGGGGTTGTTGAACGGCACGTTTGCGAACGACAGCGTCGCTGACGCGTTCATCTGGGGGGCAGCATCAGAGTCAATCGTTGCAGAGAGGTCGCTGACGCTTGCCACGGACTCGTTGAGTGTGACGCTGCCATTGAGGGTCACACTTGGGAATGTCACCCGCCCGTTGCCCGTACCGCTGCTCATGGCAAAGTTGTTCAGCGTCAATGTTCCGTTCTCGAGTGCGATGTTCATCCCTGGAGTGCTCACGCTCACGTTGTTCATTGCTCCTATGCTGTTTTGGATCATGATTTGGGGGTTGCCCTGGAAGATGCAGATGCTGACCTGCACATTGCCGCTGTCGATAACGGTCAAGTTCCGTATCGGCGTTCCATCGCAGTCCAGTGTCACATTCGTCTGGTTCTCAAAGGTGAGGCTCTCGTTCTCCGCCGGAACCACCATGAATGTGGTGCCCTCGCTGTTATTTGCATTGCCGCTTGTGTCATTTGCGAAAATCAGCGCACTCCACGTGCCCAATTCGGTGCCTGAGGTTGTCGAAAAGTCCGCGCGCCACAGGCTCGCGCCGGCGAGCAGCATCGTCCTTTGCGTTATCGCGCCGCTGGGCGAGGTGAACTGTGCGAGGACATCGTCGAGCGCGACGTTGTCGGTCACCGTCGCTTCGATCGTCACGCCTTCTTCGCCGCGGTTCACGCCCGATGGTGTTGCAGTAACTCCCGAAACGACAGGCAGTGTTGCGTCATCTACTGTTATGGTCACGGTGTCCGCCGCGCTGTTTCCTGCAGCATCTTCCACCGTCAGCGTCACAGTGTAGGTGCCAGGCGTCGCAAAGGTATACGTCGGGGAGATGCCGGAAAGGTTCTGCGCTGCACCATCCGTGAGCGTCCACATGAAGTTGGTGATGCCCACGTTATCGCTGGATGCAGAGCCGTCGAATGTTACAAGCGTGTCCTCATCAACTGTCTGGTCGGGGCCGGCGTTTGCTGTTGGAGCAGTCGTATCAGTCGTGGCCGTAATGGTAAATGTTCGCGTTTCTGTTCCATTGACATTCCCGCTCGTATCATTCGCAATCAGCCGGACGGTGTAGGTGCCGATCTGGCTCGTATCGGTAAACGTAAGGTTATAGAGAGCCCAACGGGTAGACGTATTCGATGTCGTGTCGGCAATCTCACTTACCATAGGAACCAAGGTGAATGAGCCGTTCGGTTGCGTAATCTCCGCAAGAGCATCGTCAACCGGGCTTGCGTTGATCAAGTTATCCGTGATATTTGCCCGGATCAGGATGGAGCTGCCCTGTGCGGCTGCTGCGGGGCTTACATTAAACGAAGGGATGGTCGGTGGCGTCGTGTCGACGACAGTGAATGTCACCTCTTGCGAATCGTTAAGATTGAAGAAGTCACCATTTGTATTCCCGCTTGTGTCGATAACACTGATGGCTACCAGCCAGACGCCTAA
>CAYYLB010000003.1:2901-40814 GCA_964472345.1 uncultured Methanosarcinales archaeon | reverse complement strand
GATGGCCAGACGCTGCTCACCGGCTTCCGGATTGATGTCACGAGAGGGCATGATGGCAGGGGGATGCCGGGAGGGCAGTATCTCGCAGGGAATTTAGTGAACGATCTCACCGCCATTGTGAACCAAAAACAATAGCACCTAGTGATGCTCCTCAATGAACATCTTCATCCGCTCGACAAAGCCGGTCGCTTCCTTGAGATAGCGGTCGTACTCAGCCCCGGTGATGTGCTTGATCTCGCGGTGCGTAATCATCTTGCTCAGCTGGTAGAACCTGCGCACCGTCTCCGCGTGCTCCGGCTCAAGCAGGCGCGTCTTGACGAGCTTCTCGTACAGCAGATCCGCGGCATGCTCCGGCGTCGGAGGGATCTCGCCGCGTTTCATCAGCGCAGCATGGGCAGAGTCCATGACCGCCCAGTACAGGTCGAGCGTCGCCTGCAGCACGTGCCAGCGGCTGTTCACGAGCGTGCGCGGCGAGCGTCCGAAGTAGCGCCAGATGCTCTCCTCGCTTGGGCGGATCCTGCCCTGCTTCAGCAGTTCCTGGAGCGGCGTGAAAAAGCCCGTGTCGAGCAGCGCGACCCCATCCCGCAGCATGTTGATTGCGACCGGATCGCCGACGCGGGCATATTCCCAGAAGCTCGTGAGCGTCATGCTTGTGATGTGCAGCTTCCGTGACATGGCGGCAGTCACGTTCTCCACGATCACCCGGTAGGCCTGCACCAGCGCATCGGTGAACTGGAACGAGATGTCATCGCCCACGAGCAGGACGTCAATGTCCGAGTCCGCGGTCGAGGAGCCGCGCGCAGATGAGCCGAACAGCACCGCAGCAACAAGGAAGTCGCCGAGCTCGTTCTTGAGCTTCTTGACATACGCATCAGCGAGCTTCAGGTCATCGGTAGGGTACTTGTGGATGTTCTCGTTCTGCTTCCGCTGGATGCTGAACTGCATGGGATCCCCTCTTTTGCCGGGCTGTTGCGGATGCCGGTGCTGCCCCGCCGACGGACTCCGCAGGATTACGCGAAGCTGAGAGGCCGACCGCGAAGTTGAAAGCCAGCGCTCACGTTGTTCGCGCACGCACCCGCAGCGGCACGGAAAGGCTCCGCAACAGCCCTTGTTTTTAAATGGCGGGTGGATGGCTTTATGAAGTTTTTTAACCATTTGATAGTGGTAATAATAGAAAGGCTTATAAATGTGCAGCGACGACCTGTCCTCATGGCATTCGGAGACCTAAACCCAGCAAGAGATAATCTTGCGGACTTTGTAGGCAAAGCAGTAACTATGCTAATAGATGGAAGACAGCATTATGGAATTGTCAAAGAAGTGGTGAGGAACCAGGAAGAACCTGTAGGGGTGATTCTTGATCACTACCCTTGGGTTCATTATAGCGAGAGAAAAGTAGTTTTCAAAGATGGTATCATAATCCCAATGACTGGTGGGCAAACATTCGTATCCCTCCCGTCAGATGAACTTGGATATGTATTAAAACTATTGCAGCATGAATTTGACTGCATCGGGGAGTTTGTCCAAATCAACGGGGGGGACTATGGGAGGCTAAAGGACGTCACACCGTCCCACTTCGGGCTTGCGCCGGCGTTGGCCAAACTTGGCGATGCTTATTTCTGGGTACAGAAGATGATATATGTACCGCGAGGCACTACCCCAAAAGTCGTTCCAGTGACATATGACCATCTCGAGCGGCTTGTCGGGGACAGCAAAAGACAAATGGAAATTACCCGGCTCAGAGAGGAACGTGAGTTGATTGAGCTTCAAAAAGGGCGCAAAAACCCAAGAGAAGAATGCGACAGCACACTCCCTCTACCGTTTCCAATATAACCCAACCATTGGAAAAAACCATGCGCCGCGGACGGCAGAAAAGGGAATCGCCGGCTGCACGGCACACATGCTGCATCTTCCCGGGGTTTTAACCTGCTTTATCGTCGCTACCACCCGCCGCCGCGCGAAACCGGAATCCGAAACCTTTATAAACCAACCACAACCAACAGCACCCAACGAGAGAAGAGAAGCAGAGGGAGCAGAAAGAGGGGCTCCTGATTGTCGCGCTCAACGCGTCAACCTGATTCTCTTGAAAAAACCATGACAGAAGCGGTTCAGGAGATACTGAACGCAGAGAAACAAGCAGAGCAGATTGCAAAGCGCGCGGAGCGCGAGAAGGCAAAAGCCATCGCGAGGGCGCGCGAGCAGGCCATCGAGCAGCTCAGCAGGATGAAAAGCGGGATCGAGCAGCGGATTGAAGGCGAAAGCCGGCAGCAGCTTGATCAGATCGGGCAGGAAAAGCAGCGCATCCTCGCGAGGTACGGGCAGGAAGCCGCACGCTTCACGCAGACGGGCGAGAAACATATCGCAAAGGCAGCCGCAATGCTCATCCGGAAGCTGCGCTCGGGCGAGGGGTTCTCATGATCGTTCCCGATGCCATGGCCAAGGTGCGCATCATCACGCCGAAGCGGCTCGCGCCGGAGGTCATCGAAACCCTCTACCGCAGCCGCGCCCTGCATGTGAAGCAGTACGCCAAGGGCGAGTACGCCGGCCTGGACGCCGCCGCGCCGCTTCCTCAGGCAGAGCAGCTCTCGCAGGCGCTTCTCACGCTCCGGGCGACGAAAGCGATGCTCGGCATCGGCGCGCACGGAAGCGGCCATCTTCCCGGGCAGCCGCTCACTGAGGTCATTTCGGCCGTCACTCGCCTCCACGGGCAGGCCAAGAAGCTGCTCGCAGCAGCGGGCGAAGCGGAACAGCAGCTCGCCCAACTCACCTCCCTGCAGGCGACGCTCGACGCCCTTGCCAGGCTGAAGCTCAACCCTGCCCTCCTGCCGAACATCAGGCATATCCGGTGGCACGTCGGCACCGCAAGCAGCCTCGCGCCGCTCCGCGCGCTCAAGGATGCGGAGCTGCGCCACACGCGCCTCGGCAGCCGGCAGCTGATTGCGCTCTTCACCTTCGCAGCCGCAGACGCTGCACTCGCGGAAGCAGGCTTTACCCGCCTCGACCTGCAGCCCTACCAGCACCTTTCCCCAAAAAAGCTCCAAAAGGACATCACCAGCGCGCGGCAGCGCCATGCGCTTGCAGCCCGCGCCGTCCGCGGCCTGAAAAAGCACCTCACCTTCCTCCTCGCCGCAGAATCGCTCCTCGAGACTGAGATCAGGAAGGCCGAGATCCCGCTGCAGTTCGCCACAACCGCGCAGTCGCTGATCGCGAGCGGCTACGTGCCGCGCAGGCAGCTCGATGCCCTGCGCAGGGAGCTCAGCGACACCGTGCAGGCGGTCTCCATAGAAGAAGAGCCCATCGGGCATGACGAAGCGGTTCCCGTCAAGCTGAGCAACCCCAGGCCCGTGCGGAATTTCGAAGTGCTCACCCGCCTGTACGAGCTCCCGAATCACCTCGAGTTTGACCCGAGCCTGCTGCTTGCGTTCACCTTCCCGCTCTTCTTCGGCTTCATGCTCGGCGATGCCGGCTATGGCCTCGTAACCCTCATGCTGTTCCTCTTCATCCGCAAGAGATTCCCTGCGGCAAGGCAGCTCATGAACGTGCTCGTCTACGCCTCCATCGTCACCATCGCCTTCGGCTTCCTCTTCGGCGAGTACTTCGGCTTTGAGCACGTCAGCGGGGAAACCGGCGCGTCCCTTTGCGGCAGCGCCGGCTTGTGCCTCAACAAGGAGATCATCGAGCACCATGGCACCAAAGAGATCGTCTACAGCTTTCCGCGCCTGCTGCAGCGCACCCACAGCACGGTGAGCATCGCCGGCCACGAGCTGCTGAGCGTGCTCTTCATCGGCGTCCTCGTCGGCGCGGTGCACCTTAACCTCGGCCTGCTCATCGGCTTTTTCAATGTCTGGCGCGCGCACGGCATCAGGCACGCGCTGCTCGAGAAGCTCAGCTGGCTGCTCCTCCAGGCAGGCATCGCGCTCGCACTCCTCGCGCTGATCGGCAGGCTCGCGCTTTCCGTCTGGCCTGGCGCGCTCATCGCGGCAGCTGCGCTGCTCATGATTGCGCTCGGCGAAGGGGTCAAGGGCCTGATTGAGGTGCCTGCGCTGTTCAGCAACATGCTCAGCTACATGCGCCTCGGTGCCGTCGGCCTCGCATCCGTCGGCCTGGCAGTCGTCGTGAACGAGAACCTCGCAAAGCCGTTTCTTGCGAAAGGCGGCTTCTTTGTCCTCATCGCGATTATTATTATGGTCATCGGCCACCTGATCAACATCGGCCTCGGCGTCCTGGGGCCGTTTTTGCACGGGATCAGGCTGCATTACGTCGAATGCTTCTCCAAGTTCTTCCACGGCGGAGGACAGGAATATGATCCATTTGGCGCAAGGACGCCAGCAACACAGGGAGGTGAATAATCTATGGCAGGAATCGAAACAGGGTTGATCGGGCTTGCCGCGGCGGTCGCGATCGGCGCAGCCGCCATTGCAAGCGCATGGGCGGAGGCGCGTATCGGGACCGCTGCCGTCGGCGCATTTGCCGAGAAAGAGCAGCTGTTCGGCAAGGGGCTGATCCTTACCGTCATTCCCGAAACCATCGTGATCTTCGGGCTTGTCGTTGCCATCCTCATCATCGGATTGGCAGGATAACCATGGCGGGGGAATGGGCAGCCGGCAGGAGGAACGGCAGAAGAACGTAAAAGAACCATGGCACTCCGTGACGTCACCGCGGCGATTCTCGCAGATGCCAGGCAGCGCGCCGAAGAGCTGCGCAGCGAGGCAGAGCAGGAAGCGGCGCGCATCGCTGAAGCCGCAACGCACGATGCTGCTTCCTATGAGCGCGAGCTCCGCGCAAAGGCCGAGCAGCTCATCGCTGCGGCGCGGCGCAAGGCGCTCGCCGCAGCGGAGTTTGAGGGGAGGCGCAGGCTGCTCGACACCAAGAAGGCGCTGATCGAGCGCGCGGTGCAGGAAGCGAAGCAGCAGCTCGAGCACCTTCCCGCCGCAGAGCGCAGGGCGCTTCTCGCAACGCTGCTCGCGCGCGCAGCGCAGGAGATCGACGTCAGGCGCGTGCTCGTCAATGCGCGCGACCGTGCTGCCGTGAACGATGCCATCAAAGGAATGCAAAGAGATGCCCTCAAAGACAAAGACACTATGAGCCATGCGGCAAGAAACAAGCGGATTACCATCAAGGAGCACGGCATTTCCTCCGGCGTGGTCGCAGAGAACGCCGACGGCAGCGTGAGCGTCAACCTCAGCGTCGATGAGCTGCTCGCCCAGATCAAGGAAGCGGAGCTGCAGCAGCTGGGCGAGGTGCTGTTCCATGCGTAAGCTGCGGCTCGGGCTGTACCCGTACGCCTATGCGCGTGTCAGCGTCATGAAAGGCGAGCTGCTCTCGCCCGTGCAGTGGCAGGGCCTGCTCAAGATGGGCCCGCACGAGGCGCTGCGCTACCTGCAGGACACCACCGCCTACAAGCAGGAGATTGATGAGCTCCCCGAAACGCGCGAGCTGCTCGCGCTCGAGCTCGCGCTGAACCGCAACCTGTTCCGCACGCTCGCCAAGCTTAGGCGCATCGTTGATGAGAAGCTCCGCGGTGTGCTTGAAATGTATGTGCAGCGCTATGATGCCGAGAATTTCAAGACGCTCCTGCGCGGCGCCCTGAGCGGCATCCCCCGCGAGGAAGTCGCTCCCCTGCTCATCCCCTCCATCAATTACTCATCGGCGTATTACGAGCATCTGCTCAGCCTCGATGCGGACAAGCTCGTTGCGGCGCTTCCCGGCGGGCTCCCCCCACTCCTGCCAAAAACACGCGACCTCTTTGCGCTCGAGAATGCCATTGACCGCTGGTATGCAAACGGGCTTTCCGCCCTTGCAGAGCGGCTCGCGGGGCAGGGCTCGCTGCTGAAGCAGTTCCTCCGCGCCGAGCAGGACATCCTCAACATCAGGATCATCCTGCGCCTGCGGCGCGAGCAGCCGGCATCCGGCATCAACCGGTTCCTGATCGAGCCGTCTTCCCGCATCACGGCATTCCTCAATGCCAAGGGCACGCGGGAGCTGATCGGCGCATTGCACAAGAGCGGCTTCACCGCCCTCACCGGCGACGAGGCGGCTGCGGAGGAGGATCTGCTCACGCAGCTCGAGATCGATCTTGATGCTGCGCTGCTGCGGAAAGAATCGCGCCTCATGCACCAGCATCCGCTGACGGTCAACGTCATCCTCGGCTTCCTGTTCGCGAAAGAGATTGAGGTCCGCAACCTGAAAGTGCTGCTCAAGGGCAAGCAGCTCGGGCTCGCGGAGCCGCTGCTGCACAAGCTGATCGTCGCCGCATGACGCAGTGACTGCAGCGGCGAAAGAAAAAAGGAAAAAACCTGTGCAGGGAAAACAGGGGCAAGCGCGCAGGAAAGCGCAGCCACACGAAAGGAAACACGAGAAAGGACAACCATGGAACTCGCCGTCATCGGGGACGATGCATTCAACCTCGGCTTTCGCCTGGCCGGGATCCGGAATGCCCGCACGTACCGCAGCGAGAGCGATCTGCTCACCGTGATGCGTGATGAGCGCGTCGGCATCGCCATCATGAGCCAGCAGGCCTTCGACCGCCTCAGCGAGAGCCGCAAGGAGGATGTGCTCACCTCGATCAAGCCCGTTGTCGTCGTCCTGTCCGAGCAGCCCCAGGAAGGGCTGCGCAGGATGATCATCCGCTCGATTGGGGTGGACCTGCTTCGGGAGGAGCATGAACAATAGGTGATACCGATGAAGATAACCCTGAAAAGTCAAGGTGTGATTTACCGCGTCGCAGGCCCCGCCGCCGTCGCCAAGGGCATGGCCGCGCGCATGTATGACGTTGTCCGTGTCGGAAAGGAGCGCCTCATGGGCGAAGTCATCCGCATCGACGGCGATCTGGCCACCATCCAGGTCTATGAAGACACGTCCGGCATCAGGCCAGGAGAGCCTGTGGAGAACACCGGCGAGCAGCTCTCGGTCGAGCTCGGCCCCGGCCTGCTCACCTCCATCTACGACGGCATCCAGCGCCCGCTGTCCGTGCTGCGCAAGCAGATGGGCGACTTCATTTCACGCGGCGTTGACGCACCGGGCCTGGACCGCAAGAAAAAATGGCATTTCAAGGCAACGGCGAAGAAAGGCGAACCGGTTTCCGCCGGAAGCATCCTTGGTGAAGTCGAGGAAACCAAGGGCTTCATCCACCGCATCCTTGTCCCCGCAGGCATGTCCGGAGCCGTCAGGGACATCGCTTCAGGCGATTTTACCGTCGAAGAGACAATCTGCACGCTCGGCGACGGCCGCACGATCGCGATGCTGCAGCGCTGGCCGGTGCGCAAGCCCCGCAGCGCCAAGGAAAAGCGGGCCCCCGACACCCCGCTTGTCACCGGACAGCGCGTGTTTGACGTGCTCTTCCCGCTTGCCAAGGGCGGCACCGCGGCCATCCCCGGTCCCTTTGGCGCCGGCAAGACCGTTTCCCAGCAGCAGCTCGCCAAATGGTGCGACGCTGACGTGATCGTCTACGTCGGCTGCGGTGAGCGCGGCAACGAGATGACCGAGGTCCTGACGGAGTTCCCCGAGCTGAAAGACCCGCGCACCGACCTGCCGCTGATGAACCGCACCGTGCTCATCGCGAACACGAGCAACATGCCCGTCGCTGCGCGCGAGGCCAGCGTCTACACCGGCGTGACGATTGCGGAATATTTCCGTGACATGGGCTACAACGTTGCGCTCATGGCGGACAGCACCTCGCGCTGGGCTGAGGCCATGCGCGAGATCTCCTCACGCCTCGAGGAGATGCCGGGCGAAGAGGGATATCCCGCCTATCTCGCGACGCGCCTTGCCGAGTTTTATGAGCGTGCAGGCCCGACGACAAACCATAACGGCAGCGCCGGCTCGCTCACCATCATCGGCGCCGTCTCCCCTCCCGGCGGCGATTTCTCCGAACCGGTGACGCAGAACACGCTCCGCGTGACAAAGACATTTTGGGCGCTCGACGCCAGGCTTGCGCAGCGCCGCCACTTCCCGAGCATCAACTGGCTCACGAGCTACTCGCTCTACCTTGATGCGCTTGAGCCGTGGTTCGCGAAGCACGTCGCCGGCGAGTGGCGCCTGCTCGTCAACCGCCTGATGGGCTACCTGCAGGAAGAGGAGAAGCTGCTTGAGATCGTGCAGCTCGTGGGGAGCGACGCGCTGCCGGAAAAACAGCAGCTCGTGCTGGAAGTCAGCCGGATGATCCGGGAGTTCCTGCTGCAGCAAAACGCATTCCATGAGGTTGATACATTCTCCCCGCCAAAGAAAAGCTACCTGATGATCAAGGCCGTGCTGCGCTACGCCGATCTTGCCGAGCAGGCCCTCGCGCAGGGGGCGCGCATCAGGCCGCTGCTCGACATTAAGTCAAAAGACAGGATAGGCGAGGCAAAGTTCGAAAGGGAGTTCGAGCGGCTGCTCGGCGAGGTCCAGCAGGAGATGGAAGGCGAGTTCGAGAGGCTCGTGCGGGGGGCCGGGGGCGGATCGCCCGCTCCTGAGGGCAGGCAGGGGGGTGAGCGGAAATGAAGGAGTACAAGACCATCACGCGCATCGCAGGTCCGCTCGTCTTCGTCGAGAAGACAGAGCCGGTCGGCTATGGCAATCTCGTGAAGATCATGCTCTCCAACGGTGAGCTGCGCAATGGCCAGGTGCTCGACACGAGCGAGCAGATCGTCGTCGTGCAGGTCTTCGAAGGCACGAGCGGCATCGACCGCGAGAGCAAGCTCAGGTTTCTCAAGGAGACGATCAAGCTGCCCGTTGCCAAGGACATGCTCGGGCGCATCTTTGACGGAGCCGGCCGGCCGATCGACGGCGGCCCCGAGATCATCCCGGAGAAGCGGCTCGACATCATCGGCAGCGCGATCAATCCGTACGCGCGCACGCAGCCCAGCGACTTCATCCAGAGCGGCATCAGCACCATCGACTCGATGAACACGCTCGTCCGCGGGCAGAAGCTGCCTATCTTCTCGGGCAGCGGCCTGCCGCACAACGAGATTGCGCTGCAGATCGCGCGGCAGGCGAAGGTCATCGGCCAGAAAGAGGGCTTCGTCGTCGTCTTCGCGGCCATGGGCATCACCAATGAGGAGGCGCAGTACTTCATGCGCGACCTCGAGGAGACGGGGGCACTGCAGCGCAGCGTCGTGTTCCTCAACCTTGCGGATGATCCTGCCGTGGAGCGGCTGATCACGCCGCGCATGGCGCTGGCGGCAGCAGAGTATTTCGCGTACGAGCACAACGCGCACGTCCTCGTCATCCTGACCGACATGACCAACTACTGCGAGTCCCTGCGTGAGATAGGGGCTGCGCGCGAGGAAGTCCCCGGCAGGCGCGGCTACCCGGGCTATATGTACACCGACCTCGCGATGATCTACGAGCGCGCCGGCATGATCAAAGGGAGGAAAGGCAGCGTCACGCAGATCCCCATCCTGACCATGGTCGGCGATGACATCACCCATCCCATCCCCGACCTCACGGGCTACATCACGGAAGGGCAGATCGTGCTGTCGCGCGAGCTGCACCGCAGAGGTGCGTATCCGCCGATCGACGTGCTGCCCTCATTGAGCAGGCTGATGAATCTCGGCATCGGCGCGAAGAAGACGCGCGAAGACCACAAGCAGCTCTCTGACCAGATGTATGCCAACTACGCCGAGGGCAGGGAATTGCGCGGCCTGGTCGCGATCGTTGGCGAGGAGGCGCTGTCCGAGCGCGACAGGAAGCTGCTGCATTTTGCCGCTGCCTTTGAGGACCGCTTTGTCCGCCAGAAGCGCACCGAGGACCGCAGCATCACGCAGTCGCTCGACCTCGGCTGGGAGCTGCTCAGCGTCTTCCCCAAGCGCATGCTCACCCGTGTCAGCCCCGAGCTGAAGGAGAAGTACTCCAAGGGGGCAGAAGAGTGATATGCGGGGTGCGCGAGCCGACGCTGCCCGTGCCCGTCACCGCTGATGGATTATGAGCCTCGACGTCAAGCCAACCCGCTCCGAGCTGCTCAGGCTCAACAAGCAGATCAAGCTCGCGAAATCGGGCCACTCGCTCCTCAAGAAGAAGCGGGACGGCCTTATCCTCGAGTTCTTTGAGGTCCTGAAGGGCGCGAGAAGCCTCCGCAGCGGCCTCGCGCAGCGCCACCGGCAGGCGCAGCAGAAGCTTGCGGTTGCGCGGACGCTTGCCACCGACGTGCGCCTGCGCTCGCTCGCCTTCGCGATCCAGCAGGTGCCGGGCATTGACCTCGAGACCAGGAACATCATGGGCGTGCGCGTCCCGAAGATCGAGAGCTCTCCCGTGAAGAAAACGCTCGAGCAGCGCCGCCTCGGCATCGCGGGAAGCACCGCGGTCATCGACGAGGCCATTGCGGCATACGAGCAGCTCGTCGATGAGATCATCAAGGTGGCGGAGGTCGAGACGACGCTCAAGCGCCTGCTTGCCGAAATCGAGAAGACCAAGCGCCGCGTCAATGCGCTCGAGTTCAGCGTCATCCCCCGGCTGGAATCCTTGAAGAAATTCATCAAGCTACGTCTCGAGGAGCTGGAGCGCGAGAACATCTTCCGGCTGAAACGGGTGAAGGCGAAAGCTTAGCCCGTTTCGGTCACCGATGTGACTCCTGTTCTGTTTCGTCCGCCTCGAACGCATCGCTTGGAAATGCCCTGCTGAGAAAGCGGTACAGGTGATCAGCCTCTGCAGCGGAGAATGTCATGATTCCGCCGCACCGCCCCCTGCCGGAAACGCCAATCGTCAGGCTCTGTGGCGTGTAGACTGCTTCGTACGTGCGTCCGTCTGCCGGAAGGGGGACAGATGCAGAAGAATGCGTCCGGTCAGGAGAGTCCGTTCCACGATCCAGGGAATGTGGTAATGAGCAGCGCCACGCAGCGATCGCCTCATACAGCTTTTCTGCGGCCGTTTCCGGCAGCCGGATAAAATGGGTGATATAGGTGATGTGCGTGCCCCCTGTCGGAACAGTCTGTGCCAGCAGGATGCCGCCGGAATACTTCTGGAGCAGCGTTTCAATGCCATCCTGTTCCCATTGATGAGTGTTGGGGTCCAGCCGCTCGTAAATGTTCCGCGCCATCGTGGGCGAAACGCAGTGCTTCTATTTAAATGTGATGTGCATGACTACCTAGTAGTGGTTAAAAAAGAAAGATTTATAAATAGAGTTAGGTACGACTTATTGATGGTAACAGATAGTGCCTTGGAGGGCTGCGTACGCCGGATAATGCCCGGAGAAGCGGGCCTGGCTCTGCCCCAGAACGGTGCCTTTGCCGATCTTGTGCGGGTGCCAGAAGGGCCTTTTGTCATCAGCGAGAAGGCAGAAGCCTTAGCGCGCGTCCTGGAGGTGATACTGCAGGCCCCTGTTCAGGTCATCGTGGCACCGGGCGATGAGCCTCCAGAGGTTTATGGGCCCTCTTGCGGATATTCTGAAGCGTTTGATCTATCCATTTGCCCGAGTATCACTATAAGATTTTGGAGGAATCCTTCCGAGCTACCTTATGGTGAGCGCGCAAGGCTCCAAGATGTTCTTGATAAAGCCTGCATTGTTTTGCCTTGGGCGGTTCGTTACGAAATGGGTGTCCAGCGAGATGGCCTCACCGGGCTCACGAACAAGGCGACGCTTGAGACACTCCTTGCCCACGACATTGAGAGATTGAAGCGCGAAGAGCATTTTAATGGGGGCTCGAAGGGCATGGGAGTCATCGCGATGGATATAGACTACTTTAAGAGATATAATGATGGGTATGGCCACGCACGCGGGGATGTCGTCCTGCAGCACGTCGCGGGATACATCCGGGAGTGCGTCCGGCGCAGAACAGACATTGTTTCACGCCTCGGCCGGACAGGAGGGGAGGAGTTCGTCATTGTCCTGCAGGGATGCGACAAGGTGAATGCAGAACGTATCGCGGAGGACCTCAGAAGCTATATCGAAAGAAAATCAGGGGAGGATATGGACCCATCGGACGAAACAAAGCTTCCCAAACCTGTTACGGTATCCGTCGGCGTCGTCCACACCTCCTCGATCACGAAACCTGCGCGGTACGATCCAAGCATAGTACTGAAAATCGCAGATGCAAGGCTGTATGCTGCAAAGGATTCCGGCCGGAACCGTGTTGAAGCGGCCTACATTCCTGATGGGATGGGGGAGCTGCTCACAGGCGGCTACAGACGGGAACGGCAGCTTCGGCTTACCTTTGGGTAGGGGAGGCCATCGAAGCAGCGGCTACCGGTACGATCTCAGCGGAGTGACCTTCTTGAGCATGATTTTCTGCTGCTCCTGCTTGAAGGTGATGTGGAACTCCTCGAAGAAGCCGTGCCGTCCAAGAAGCAGCGGGAGGTCAGCGTTCTCGTCCTGAAGAACAAGTACAGGCAAAGTGAGCGAATGCCGCTCGCGCCCGCCGTGGATCTGAATGGAGAGCTGCGCACGGCGTACCGGCACCTTCCCACCTATCCCTCCGGTCTCTTCAGGCGGAGAGCGCTCGTGGAGGCCAAGAGCGAGGGCGAGATCCTTGGGAACGACCGTGGTGTCTGCGCCGGAGTCGATAAGGGCAAGGACACGCACCATCCGGCCGGAACGGTGGCGGACAAGCACGGGAATGTAAGGAGCATCGCGCAGCGTGCCGTCAGGGCGGGGGACATGTGCATACCGAAAGATGATGGCCATCTCAGAAGATTAGCGTGTCCTCCTTCGGGATCTTCGCGATGGTCGGCGTCTGCCTGCAGCGGGCGATCGCATCCTGCAGCCTGGTCAGGTCGCGGTGGTGCGCAACGACCTGATCCTCGCAGATGACCACCCATTCGCCGAGGTAGCGGACAGCATCCACCTGAGCCAGCACGTCGTTCGTTGCCATGGGGTAGCATAGGGTGGGGAAGTTTATAATGGTTTCTGCGGATGAGCAGGAAGTAGTCAACGAGAGAGTGAGGGTGCGTCAGTGGCGTACCCGCTGCATGTCACTTCGCCACAATCTTCATCCCTCCCTTCTCCGGCACGATCGTCACTGTGTTGTCCTCCGTCAGGCGGTAGCGCTGCACCAGCTCCTTGGGGATGCGCACGCCCAGGCTGTAGCCCCATCGCGACAGCTTCGCCTTATAGCGCTTCAGGTGCCGGTAGTGTTCCGCCACCTGGTGGAGTTGCTTTCTGTCCACCACTTCCCCGCCGCAATCAGGGTTGCATTGTTCCTGGTAAGCACGAGCCGCACGCGGTGCTTCCCGAACCGCTCAACGCTTCCATTACGAAGCACATCTTAGGAGTTATGGACCCGCCGGGAATCGAACCCGGAGTCTCCACAAGTCTGGATGCTTGCCAATGTGGTGTCATACCGTTAGACCACAGGCCCACGCATGCGCACACCTTCCGAGGGTATAAAAAACTTTCCCATCCTCACGCGCTCCGTCCGGCGATGCACCCCTGCCGCTCCGTTGCAGTGCGCCCTTCATTCTGCCGCCGCCCCAGCAGCGCCGGAGCCGCAGGCGGAGGCGCGATTGGCATTCTGTCCTATTCAGCCTTCAGCAGGGCATTACGCAGTACCCCCAATCCCCCATTCCCGAGCAACACTTTTAAATACCTCGCCAGCCCCGAAAAACGCATGACCGAGCAGCTGACCGTCTATCCGCTGGACGTAACCTACCGCATCATCAACGAGGCTGCGGTCATCCACCTCTTCTGCAAGGCACCGGACGGCAGGCGCATCTGCGTCACGGATCCGGCGTTCCGCCCCTACTTCTATGTCCAGTCTCAGGGCAGCAGCGTCCAGCTCGTCGATTTCCTGAAGAAGCTCCGCGTGCCGTCCGGCAACCTGACCGCGGAAGTGACTGCTGTCGAGCATGCGGAGCGCGAGCTCGCAGGCAAGCCGGTGCAGCTGCTGAAGGTATTCACCAAGCTGCCCTCTCACGTCCCCATCATCCGCGCGGCGCTGCAGAACAATCCCAATGTCAAGGACTGCTTTGAATATGATATCCTGTTCGCGCGCCGCTACCTGATCGACAAGGGCATTGTGCCGCTGCAGAGCCTTACGGTGAGCGGCGCGTTCCTTCCGAGGCAGGACGTGAAGGTTCCCGTCTTTGAGGCGCAGGCGCTCGAGCCGGTGGAGGAAGGCAGCGTCAGCGATCTGCGGCTGCTTGCCATCGACATCGAGACCTACACCGTCGACCGCCGCATCCGGCCGCAGCAGGATCCCGTCCTTATGGTCGCCCTCTATGGGATGGACGCCGGCACGCCGTTCCGGAAGGTGATCACCTGGAAACGCTTTCCCACCGCACACGACTTCATCGAATTTGTCGATGGCGAGCTTGCATTGCTCCAGCGCTTCAAGGAAGTCATTGAGCACTTCAGGCCTGACATCATCACCGGCTATTACTCGGACGGCTTTGACTTTCCCTATCTCGACGCACGGGCGCGGAAGTACCGCATCAGGCTTGATCTGGGGCTTGACTATTCCGAGCTGAACGTGAACACGCGCGCCGCCGAGGCGAGGATCGCGGGGATCGTGCATCTTGATGTGCTGAAATTCATCAGGCAGGTGCTCGGCCGTTCGCTCGAGACTGATTCGCACACGCTGGATGCGGTTGCACACGAGCTGCTTGGCGAGCGGAAGCACGCCGTTGACCTTGATCAGCTCGCGCACGTCTGGGACTCCCAGCCGGAGAAGCTCGGGCCGTATGCCGAGTACAACCTGCACGATGCGCGCCTCACCTACCGGCTCTGCGAGAGGATCCTGCCCAACATCGAAGAGCTTGCCAAGCTTGTCGGCGCGCCGTTGTCTGACGTGAGCCGCATGAGCTTCTCACGGCTCGTGGAGGGCTACCTCATGTTTCAGGCGCTGCGGTACAACCAGCTCATCCCCAACCGCCCGGGCTCGCGGGAAGCCGCGGCGCGGCGCGCGCAGACCTATGAAGGCGCGTTTGTGTACCAGCCGACTCCAGGGCTTTACCTGAGCGTGGTGGTGTTCGATTTCCGATCGCTGTACCCGACGATCATCACCTCCCACAACATTTCGCCGGGAACCGTGTGCTGCTCGTGCTGCCATGATCTCATCCCTGGGGAAAAGCTCTGGTTCTGCAGGAAGCGCAAGGGTTTTTTGCCCGCGGTGCTTGAGACGATCATCACGCGCCGGATGCGCATCAAGGAGATGATCCGCGCCTCTCCAGGGAAGAATGCGCTGCTCGAGGCGCGCGCCGACGCACTGAAGCTGCTCGCAAACAGCTTTTACGGCTACCTCGGGTTCGCGCCTGCGCGCTGGTATCATCTCGAGAGCGCGCGCAGCATCACGGCATTGGGCAGGTTCCACATCCAGGAGGTGATTGCGCAGGCGCAGCGCGATGGCTTTTCCGTCATCTACTCGGACACTGATAGCATCTTCCTGACACTCGGGGAGAAGAGCACCGACGATGCCCTGCGCTTCGTTGAGCGGATCAACGCCACGCTTCCCGGGCTTATGGAGCTTGAGTACCAGGGATTTTATCCCGCAGGCGTCTTCGTCTCGGCCAAGGCGCGCGCCTCCGGCGCAAAGAAGAAGTATGCGCTGCTCGCGCCCAGCGGCACGATCACCATCAAGGGGTTTGAGACCGTGCGCAGGAACTGGAGCCCCGTCGCAAAGCAGGCGCAGGAAGAGGTGCTCAGCATCATCCTGAAAGAGCGCGACACGGCGAAGGCCGTCGACTACGTGCGCGGGGCGATCGCGAAGCTCCGAAGCCATGCGGTTCCGAGCGGGCAGGTGCTGATCGCGACGCAGCTGCGGAAGCCGACCGATGCGTATGACAGCGTCGGCCCGCATGTCGCCGCTGCCCGGCGGATGCAGGAGCGCGGCATCGACGCTGCGCCCGGCACGATCATCCGCTTCCTGGTGGTGGGCGGAAAGGGGCTCGTCCGCGACCGCGTGAGGCTGCCCGAGGAAGCGGCCGGCAGCCCGTACGATGCGGAGTATTACATCAACAACCAGATTATCCCCGCCGTTGACCGGATTTTCGCCGTGCTCGGCGTCGACATCATCGAAGCGGTGAACCCGCACCGGCAGAGCAAGCTCGGCGCGTTCTTCGGGTGATCAAGGAAAGTTCCAGCGGCGATCCAGCGGGGCGCCATACACTCTTTCCCGCGCCGTTCGCAGGCAGGCCGGAACCGGCGTCCCTGGGAACTGCTTTCATTCACAGCTCTCTGAGATATCCCCAGCTGTGCAGCCGGTCGCTGTCCTCGTACCAGCGGTCGCCGATGTCCGTGCGGTAGTACATATGCGGGATCATGATGTTCCTGATGCGGCCGTACGCCTGGCTCTGCGCCTGGCGCATCGTCCCGCCGGTGCCGCAGACGATCAGCACGACCCCCGCGGTTCCCGTCACGAGCCACTCCCCCTTGACGAGCTTCACGTCCTCGATATGCACCCCCTCCGTCGGCTTCTTGAAGTAGATGATGGAGTCCTTCGACTTCACGTCGAATGTCTCCTTGTCCTTGAACGGGAACGGCGGCACCACGATCCTCACCCCGAGGTGGAATCCGCTCCTGACCTTGAGCTTCGGGCTGCCGCCGTGCGCAAGCTCATAGAGGAATTCTCCGGCGGGAGTGAGCATGCTCTCCTGCTGGATGCTGATGGTGGGATAGCCGAACCGTGCGGTCCACTCGAGCGGATAGATGCCGTTGCTGTTCACGATGCAGTTGATGTCGATGTAGCCGATGTAGCCCTCTTCCGCAAGCCTGGCTTCCATGCGCTTGAGCGTCTGGTTGAAGAGCTTGTTGGGCCCGCTCCAGAACATCGTCGTGCCCATCTCCCCGGTCGAAGGCCCAAGCTCGCCGGGAAAAAGCTTCTTGTGCTCGAAGTTCACGTTGATGGGGTAGATGAATTCCTTTCCGTTGAAGAACGCGCCGACCGCGACCTCGACGCCGCTGATGCGCTTCTGGAGCTGGAAGACGGGGATCTTGTCCGCGAGCGCCCGCTTGTAATCATCGAGCACCTGGAGCACATCCTTGCCGTCCTCTTCTTCCCCGACGAACAGCAGCCCCTTGATGTTCTGCGCCTTCCCGCTCGGCTTGAGCACGTAGCGCCCGGGATTCTGCTGGATGAACGCTATCGCCTCATCGAAGGACGTGAAGTCGCGGTACGGGATGATGGGCACTCCCGCTTTCTTCAGCTCTTCCTGGCCGAAGGCGCGGTCGTCCTCGAGCATGTCGGTGTACGGCGTCCCGCCGATGACTGCCTTTCCCTGCGCGCGCAGCTTCTTTGCGTGCGTCCCCTGGCCGAGCACATCGTCAAAGACAACGACATCCGCCCATGCAATCTCCTGCTCCCATGCGCCGGCCTTCGGGACGAAGCCATCAGCGACTTCACGCTCCTCTTCGCTCTCGATGAAGTACTTTGCCTCATGCCCTTCCTTGATGAGCTGCCATGCGATGTCCCCGATCAGCCCGTCGATGGACACGAAGAGAAACTTTTTCGGCTCCATTGCCGATGGGAGAGAGGCGCTGGTATTTATGGGTTGTGATAGTACGGGCTCAGGAGAAAAAGCCGTCAGCGCCATTCATTTCGGGGGTCGTTGCGAAGCGAAGAGGCTGTGTTTCCGGTGCTCCATTGAGGACCTCGGAGTAATTCGCTCGCGCGGCTCGCGCAAAACGGCTCAAGCGACAGATGGGAAGTTCCGTTCCTTTTTACTCTTCTCTTCCAGCTTTTTCTTCTTTTCAGGTTGAGAAAGATAGTTCTCTGGAGTGGAGACCTTTCTGACACTTTGCTGTTCAAGCTCTTTCCTTGCTACACCCGCAACCATTCCGCCTTTCTTTGCCGCTTCCTCGTTTTCGATAAATCCTTGGGCATCTTTATCTTTCGCAATTCTTGTCGTGGACGCTTCACCAAGCATGGTAAAAATCAGCTCCAAATCGTTCATATGGTCTCTCAAGTTCTCTCTTTTTAATCCCTTAAATTCCTTGTATTCGCTGGGAGTCATGCCGAAAGTGGCTTTGCTGATTTCTGCTGTAAGTATTGCAAACTCTCTTTCCTCAAGCAGACCTCTTTTCTTCCATTCATCAGTAAGCTCATCTCTTATTGCTATGCCCCTAACCCTCTTTTCTATCCAATCATCAGAGTAGCCTTTAGCTGTGTATAGCTCCTTCATGCGTTTTTGGGCTAATTCTGGATTTTCTATTTCCTTTACTCTATCGTAACCTACTTGTGCGAGCCACAATTTAAGTGGTTCTGCTTTTTTAGATGGTACAGATTGAATTATCCTAAAAAGAGACTTAGTATTGGCACAATCAGTTTCCCTTAATTTCCCATCTGGAGATAGTAATTTCAACCGGTGACAATTTGTCACCACTTCGCTTCCTTCTTCCCTAAGCCGTTGGCTGAGCTTATTCCAATATTTTCTGGCAGTTTGAAAATCTTCCTGCTCGGTTAAAAAAGCAATAATATCAATAACAGAATAATACCATTCATTGTTATACCATATTCTCCTAAATTGTTTCCCTTGAAATACTGTCAGTCCTTTTTGAGCCTCTTTTTCTACCATCTATAACCTTAAATGCCCATTACTTTAAATACTTTCTTACGGACATTTTGCTCCCTGATTCTCCTGAATTTTCGTCTGCTTTCCCGTTATCTTATCACCAATTCACCCTTCAAAACTATGTCTGGCAATGAGCCTGAGCGGAAAAAGACTCCTTCGGGACGTTGCACCAAAAAGCGCTCTGATAGCAAATCTCCTTGATTATGGAACCTTTGGGAGATTTGATAGCATAGTAAATCGCATCCAGAGTTCCAGAATTATTGCGATTTACTATGATAACCTGAGGGGCGGCAGTGCGCCGTTTGGTGGACTTCCCCGAAGCCGCTCACCGTGCTCAATGATTCATCCGGTGCCAGAACTCATCGTGCGGGTGCGGCTTGCGCCTCCCGCGGTGCCTGCCAAGCAGCATCAGCACCGCAGCGATGAGCGCGATCACCGCAAGGATGGTCACAAACTCGCTGATCGGCGTCGGCCGCCTCTCCGGCTGCCTCTCTTCCTGCTGCGGGATGTTCGCCGTGACGTTCGCAGCCTGGACTGCCACTTCTTCGACGGCCGCGAGCTTCAGGGCCGCTTTCCCCGCCTGGATGCCCTGCAGCGTGAGCGCGAGATCCGCAAGCCCGTCGCCGTCCGTGTCGAGCTGCGCCGTCTCGCCGATGACCAGCGTGAGCGTGAGCGGCTCTGACTGGACCGTGATGGTCACGTTCGTTTCGCTGACCGCAAGCACGATGAGCTGGTGTGATGCGTTGCCGACGCTGAACGACGCTGCCTGTCCGGCCCCGAGCTGCACTGTCCCTTCCTGCTGGGCGCTCAGATCCCCCAGCGCCGCAGCGCAGTCTCTCTGCTCTGCCGGCCTCGGCGTGCTCCTGATGCCTGCGACCTCGCGCGCCCCCAGCTTCGCCTCGCACGCATTCGAATCGCCGCACGCGCGCGCCTGGATGCCCTCGGTGCACGCTCCCCATGAGGTGCACGTCCACGAAGGCGTGCAGAGCACATCACTTTCATCAGCATCCTGCGTGCTGGCGCAGCCGGGATCGGCAGGATGGTCCACCAGCTGGTCGCCGTCATTGTCGATGCGGTCAGAGCATTGCGGCGTTGCGGTTATTCCTCCGCCGCCGCCTCCCCCGCCTCCACCTCCGCCCCCGCCGCCTCCCTCATCTCCGCCTCCCCCGACCTCGCATGCGCCGCTGCACGAGCCTCCGCAGTCGACGCCTCCCTCGTTCCCGTTCTGCGCGCCATCCGAGCAGGACGTCACCGTGAACGCCTGCGTGTAGTTCACCGCATGCTGTGAGGAAAAATTGTCAACCGCTTCTACCGTAAAATTGTACGTCCCCGTTGCGGAAAAGTTGTCCCATGACCAGCTGCAGTTCCATCGGTTGCCTCCGTCCAGCTGCGCGCATGAGCTTCCCTGCAGCGTTCCGTTGAAGTACAGGCTGACATTGAACACGCCGCTGTAGTCGAGGATAATGGCACGGACGCTCTGGTTCACGTCGCTCTGGATATGGACGCCCGTGTCATAGGTGACTGACTGGTTGAGCGGGGGCTGCGTGTCATTCACTATCACTATGATGAGCGTGCTGCTGTCGCTGAAGCCGTCGGAAACGTTGAGCAGCACGGTGAAGTTGATGGTGCTGTTGAGCTGCTTGGTGACATTCTGCCCGGTCGCGTTCCTGCCGTCGCTGAAATTCCAGAAATAGGTGAGGGTGTCAAGGTCGGGATCGCCTGCGGTGCCGTTGAACACGGTCGCGTTTCCCACCTCCAGCACGCTCCGGTTTGCGGGCGTCACGATGCTGATGTTGGTTGGAGCGCGGTTCTGCACCGTGAAGTTGAAGAGCCCCGAGCTGTTGCGGTTGCCCGCGAGATCCAGCGCATGGAGCTGGTAGAAGATCATCCGGCCATTGGTGAGGTTTTCCGTCCCTTTCAGCGTGAAATTGTACCGGTCGCCGGTTTCCTGCACCATCGTGAAGTTCGCCCAGCTGCCGGTGAAGTTCGATTCGAAGAGGACTGCAGAGGCGTTGAGCGTGCTGTCCGTCGCGTTTGCCGTAACCGTGGCGCTGTCGTTGTTGTTCACCGCCTCGGGCGTGCGGTTCACCGCAAAGAGGAGGGGGGCGGTCTTGTCAACGGTGAAATTGATCGCTGTGGTGATAGTGTTATTGATGGAATCGTTCGCGAACACCGCAAGGGAGTAATTGCCGTCCGGAAAGGTGCTGTTCGAGAGGTTGAGGAGGTCAGTGATGGTGATGTTCGCAGCGCCGACCGAGCTGTTGATGAACTTCTGGACGATGCTCCCCGACGCGTTGGTGACGGTGTAATTCACCACCGAAATGGCCTGGTCCTCGACCGTGATGCTCGTGGTCAGGTTTTGGCGGTGGTAGGAGTTGTTTGCCGGCCGGACGAAGGTGACCACCGGCGCTCCCTTGTCAACGATGAAGATGATTTCCCTCGTGGCGGAGCCGCCGAGCGAGTCATTTGCAAAGACGGTGATGGTGTAATTGCCGTTCGGAAACGTCGCATTGGAGATGTTCACCGTGTCTGTCCACGTGAAATTCGCCGCGAAGATGCCTGCGGTGCTGTTCTGCTGCAGCAGCGCGCCGGAGCGGTTGGTGATGTTGTACGAGCTTGCGGAGATGTTCGTGTCAAGGATAGTGATGTTCAGCAGGAAGTTTGCTTCGCGCCTGCTCAGGTTGGCCGGAAGGTTGAAAGTGATGTTCGGTGTGCCGTCGTAGGTGATGGTGATGTCCGCGCTCACATTGGTGTTGTTCGCCAGGTCAACGGCATGCACACGGAAGGTGTAGGGCCCGTAGCTCAGGTTCGCCTTGCTCAGGAAGAAGTTTGTCCCGCTGCCGTTCATGGTCTCATTCGTGGTGTCAAACTCGAGCGTCGCGTTCTGCAGCGTCTCGCTCGAGCTGAGGTTGATGGTGATCGTCCCATTCACGGTCGAGCCGTTTGCCGGCGTCGGCGCGATGAAGCTCACGTTGGGAGCCTTGGTGTCGATCTCCAGGATCGCGGAATAGGTGTTGATGCGCGAGAAGTTCAGGCCGGATCCCGACGCGTCGGCGATCGCCTTGCCCGTGGCGTTGAGCACGCGCTCGATGTCCGTCCAGTTCATGGTGCGGTTGTGCATGAGCTTGTGGAACTGCTGCAGCAGCGCTGCGCTTGCGGAAGCGTGCGGGGTTGCCATGGACGTGCCGGACAATGAGGTGAAGCCGCCGTTGAGGTAGGTTGAGGTGACCGAGACGCCCGGGGCAAGGATCTGCAGCAGCGTGCCGCGGTTGTAGATGATGCCGTCGCTGTCATCGACCGCCCCCACCGGCGTCGCGTTGGTGATGCACGCAGGGTCAGAGATGCCGTCCGTCCAGCCGCCATTGCCTGATGCGACCATCACCGAGATGTTCTTCGCCACCGCGCTGTTGATTGCCGCCGCCAGGCTGCTGAAGCTCCCGTCGCACGCGGTCTGCCAGTGCGTGCAGCTTCCCCCCGAGCAGCCAAGGCTCATGCTGATCACGGAGATGTTGTACTTGGTTGCGTTGTTTACGCACCAGTCAACCCCCGAGGTGACGTCGGAGTAAAACCCCGAGCCGGCCGAGTTGAGCACTTTCAGGGCGACGAGCTTCGCGTCCGGAGCGGCGCCGCGGTACGTGAGGTTGTTCGATGCGACGATGCCGGCGACATGCGTCCCATGCCCATTGTCATCCGCGGGATCGCTGTCGTCCGGATCAGTCCCGCAGGTGCCGCTGTTGCCGCAGAAGTCATAGCCGCTGATGACTTTTGCGCAGGTGCCTGCGAGAAAGGTGGCGTTGGTGCACCCGCCGAGGTCAGGATGCGTGTAATCAATGCCTGTGTCAACGATGCAGACCGTCTCTCCCGAGCCGTTGAGCGCAATGCCGTTGCTGGTGATGTTCCAGACGCGGTGCGCCTCGATCTGCGGGACGCTTGAGGACAACGCCGCAGCCACCGGCGTGTCAAGCCTGATGGACACGACTGCCTGCTGCCTGAGCTTCTCCAGCCCCTGGCGCGTCAGCCTTCCCGCGAAGCCGTTGACGAGCGTGTATTGCCTGCGCAGGGCGAAGTCATGCTCCTGCGCCTCTTCTGCCTGCGCTCCGGCGCCCCGCGCGCCGCTGCCATCTTCACGGCCCCCCGCCCCGCCGCTGCCACGCCCGCGCGGCTCGCGCAGCACAAGCGTGCCCAGCACGGCAGCCTGCCGCCCGCGGATCGCAGCGCGTTTTTCTTCAAGCGCATCATGCGGTGCAGCCCCGCCGATGGCTGCCTGCACGGGAGTCTCCTCGAGCATCACAATCACGGGAACATCGCTTTGCGTTTCCAGCGCCTCGAGGACCGCGGGATCGATCTCGATGGCAGCAACGATCTCCGCTGAAAAAGTGGCCGTAGCTGTCAGCAAGAGCAGCGCCGAAGCCACAGAGCGAAGGCCTGCTCGACAGCTGACGTGCCGGGGGAAGCCCCATTCGGGGTGGCACGTAGGCCACTTTTTCAGGGGGTTCAGCAACGCAGACGCCGAGAGCATCGCCAAGAAGACTGCAGCGAGCGCCGCGCCGACAAGATACTGCCTGCACCTCATTTTGCCACTCACCCGAGAACAAAGCGCTATGGTTTAAATAGCTTTTGAGGTCACCTCGCTTTACCTGCGGAGCCTGGTACCGGGGCAGCATTCGCGCCAGCGCTGTCGTTCGCACCAACCCAGCCCCCGCGAAACCTTTATAAGATTCACGCCCATCGTTTCCTGCGATGATAACGGTCTGGGAGCTGGATGCTTCCAAAAAAGAGGTGCGGCCGGTCAGCTTCGAGCAGTACGAGATCGGCAAGACGCTGAGCTGGATCGACTGCGTCCAGCCGACGGACAGGGAATTCTCGCAGCTCGCGGAAAAGACCGGCATCCCGATCGAGGAGTTGAAGGACAGCGTCGACCCCTTCAAGCGCCCCCATGTCATTCCCGGAGAAAGCTGGTCGCTAATCATCTTCCGCGCCCCCTACCATGATGCAGACCGCATGCTCACCACCCCCGTCGGCGTGTTCCTGTTCAAGCGCGACATCATCACCATCCACACGCAGCCCATTCAGGCGCTCGACGAGTTCCGCTCCCTGCCGGATGCGCAGCGCCTGCTGATTTTCCGCCGGGGAGCGCCGTATTTTGTCTACCGATTCATGGATGCTGCGATCGGTGATTTCTTCACCATGCTCGACATGGTCGGCGATGAGCTCGACACGATCGAAGAGCAGGTCCTGACCGAACCGACGAAGCTCGTCACCAAGAAGATCTTCATCCTCAAGCGCGCGCTGATCTATTCGCACAAGGCGCTGACCGCAAACCGCGATGTCATCACCGCGATAGAGAAGGAATATCTCCGTGAGTTCCAGAAGCAGGATCTGCGCGTCTTCCGCGACCTGTACAACGACACCGCGCAGCTGATTGACCTCGTCACGACCTACCGCGATGTCCTGACGAGCGTCCTGGATATGTACCTGAGCTCGGTGAGCAACAACCTCAACAAGATCGTGAAGACGCTGACGATCATCTCCGCATTCGTGCTGGTGCCTACCCTCATCGCCGGAATCTACGGGATGAATTTCCACTTCATGCCCGAGCTCTCCTGGAAACTGGGGTACCCATTCGCGCTCGGCGTGATGGTGGTCTCCGTGTCGCTGCTCTATACCTATTTCAGGAAGCAGGGGTGGGTCGGATGGCCGTGAACACGCTCAGGATCCTCGAGAAGCTCGGCTTCCGGCACCGCGAGATCGCCGCTGACGCCGATACGGACATCGGCGCAATCGTGCAGTTCCTGAAGGATACGCATTACGACACCGGCTCGCTGCTGAAGCTTTTCGCCAGTCTGCGGGAGCTGCGCAGGGAGGCGGCGCATCTTACGGATGAGGACGCCAGGCGCGGGAACCTCCGCGCGCAGATCGAGCTGTTCGACGAGCTGCTGCTCCGCTATGAGGGGTACGACCAGGATGTCGAGATCAACGGCATCCGCGTGAAGAAGATCGCCAGGCAGTTCATCGAGGAAGCGCGGAACGCGAAGCTCTACGCCCTGCTGGACAAGATCAAGAAGGATCCCCGGTGGGTGTTTGACTGGTGACTGCTTGCTGTTCTTCGGCCATTTCAGTAAGTCATTACGCAAAGCGATTGTGAGCGGGCGCGACAGCCTGTCGTCGTATTTGAGGTTATGAGTCGCATACTTGTTATATTTTATACTACAGAAATATTTATATAGTATTATAATTTGACAATACTATTGGGAAGAATATGACTGCGCAAAAAGCACCAAACCCATTTAACCCCGGCTCGCCGGTAGACCCTCAAGATTTCGTAGGAAGAATAGCCGAGCTTGAGAATTTTAGACAAAAACTCAACCAAACATCCGGCGGCTCTTTAGCGAATATGGCTGTGGTGGGAGGTTATGGTGTCGGCAAAACTTCATTCCTGCATAAATGTAAAGTTATCGCAGAAGAATTTGGTGCTCTAGCGATCTATTTTTCTATGAATGAGGTTGATAACATCACTAATAGGGAAACTCTTGCCCGAGTTCTCATCAAAAGGGTGCAAGAGAAGGTTAGGGAGGAGGTTATTTTACAAAGGGTTTCTTCTGGAATACTCAAGATTCTTCAGAAAATAAGAATAAAGACGGATGGGGGGCTTGAACTGTCTATGGGTGAAGATACAGAACCCTACCTCAATCTGCAGGCAGCATTGCAAGCGGCTTGGAATGCGCTGAAAGGCAACAAAAGGGCAATCGTGTTCTTGTTGGATGAGGCAAGAGTCCTTGAAAAGAATAGGGCAGATCTGGTTCTATACCTAAGAGCGGTACTGGAACAATTACAAGTAACCTACACCCCCGTGATGATCATTCCTGCCGGCAAGCTGACCATCTCAGGCCCCTCAGGCAGTGGTTTTTCTCCCCTTGTGAGAACTTTCCCTCCAGCGATACTGGAGAACTTCAGTCAGGTCGAGTGCCAAACCTTTATTCAAAAAAAATTAGGTAAGAGCCAGATTAAGGTGGATGGCGGCACTATACAGAAAGTTTATGAAGTTACTGAAGGGCATCCTTTCGTACTTTCAGCTTATATGGAGCTGGCGTATACGAAACTATCCCCTCATGAGGATTGCTTGAATGAGCAGCATCTCAAGGCTGCAGATCTGGAGTTTGTGAGCAGGACGCTTGTACCGTTCTTTTCCCGATTTTACGATCAAGCGGGCCGCAAAAGTAAAAAAATATTGAACCAGCTGGCAAAGAATAAAAATGGTGAATCGACAATTGCCGAATTATCGCAATCTTTAGGCAAGGAGTACAATGAACTCTCACCGAACTTGGCTAAACTCGTTCAAGATGGGGCTATCATTCGAGTCGATAGGGGGAGATACAGGTTATTTCACCATCTCCTTGGTACCTATATCAGCGATAAGGTAAGTTCCGAACAAGGCCAGGTTTAATTCTTTTCAGAGAAGGCCAAAAGGCGTTATTGAAAAGTTCCCGTTCGCCACGCGGAAAAGTGCGCTTTTCCTGAGCCTCGTACCGAGTCCGAGGCGCTCGATTCGCTTGTCCTTCGGACTCGAGTCGAGCTAAAGCCTGGCAGGCGTCCCGCTTATGCCGGCGCTCACTTGCCGTCCGCAGAAGTGCGCTTCTGGGACCCAAATCACTGCGGTGATTTTAGGGCATTGGCGAACTTTTCAATAACGCCGGTCAAAACAAACCTTTTTATATCGCCGGTTCCTCCTTTTCCCTGCGATGGAAACCTTCGACATCATCGTCATCGGCGCCGGTTCCGGCCTGACGGTCTCGGCTGCAGCGGCAGGGATGGGGCTGAAGGTCGCCATTGTCGAGGAAGGGCCCCTGGGCGGCACCTGCCTGAACCGCGGCTGCATCCCGAGCAAGATGCTGATCCACAGCGCGGATGTCATGGAGCTGCTGAAGCGCGCGCCGCTGTTCGGGATCCATCCCCGCGCCGTGCGGATCGGCTTCCGCAGGATGGTGGAGCGCGTTGACAGAATCGTCGATGCGGACGCGGCGAGCATCGAGCGCGGCATCCGCAGCGACCCGAACAGCACGCTCTTCAGGGCGCGCACCCGCTTTGTCGGCGAGCGCACCCTCCAGGTGGGGAAGAAAGTGATCCGGGGAGAGAAAGTCATCATCGCCGCGGGAACGAGGCCCCGCATCCCCAAGGTCGAGGGGCTTGAGCGCGTTCCCTTCCTCACGAGCAAGGAGGCGCTGCGGCTCCGCAGGCAGCCCAGGAAGCTGACCATCATCGGCGGCGGCTACATCGGCGCGGAGCTGGGGCATTTCTTCGGCGCCCTGGGGACCGAGGTGAGCATCATCCAGAACGCGCCGCTGCTGATCCCCAATGAGGACCGGCGCGTCGCTGCCGCATTCACCCGGATCGCGCAGAAGCGCTTCCGCACGTTCCTCGGCCACCATGCGCTCTCGGTGAGGAAGAAAGGGAATGCCATCCTCACGAGCATCGCGCCAAGCGCCGGGCGGGGGCGCCAGAGAACCCTCGTTTCCGACCAGCTGCTGGTCGCCACGGGCCTGGTGCCGAACACGGACGTCCTTGCGGTGCAGGAAGCAGGCATTGCCGTAAACGAGCACGGCTTTGTGAAGACGAACGAGTACCTGGAGACAAGCGCAAAGAACGTCTGGGCGCTGGGCGACATTGCGGGCAGGTTCCTCTTCAAGCACAGCGCCAACCTCGAGGCTCAGTACGTCGTGCAGAACGCATTGCGCCGCAGGAAAGCCGCAGTCGATTATACGGCGATGCCGCACGCGATTTTCACCTCGCCGCAGATTGCCGGTGTGGGAGAGACGCAGCAGCAGCTCGATGCCAGAAAGGCTTCGTACGCGATTGGCCAGTACCAAACCATTGACACTGGCATGGGGGCGGCGCTGGAAGACCATGATGGGTTTGTCCGGGTGTATGCCGACCGAAAGACGCGGAAGATCCTTGGCTGCCACATCATCGGCACTGACGCGAGCACGCTCATCCACGAGGCCGTTGTGGCGATGCGCGCCGGGCTGACGGTGGACGATGTCGCGCGCACGGTGCATGTCCATCCCGCGCTTTCCGAGGTCGTGCAGCGGGCGTGCGCCAGAGTGGAGTAACCAAGGCCCCGATGAGCAGTAACTACCTGATAGGTTTCACCAAGCAGCCGACGCTTCCCATGAGGTGTGCGGTGCCGCTCCTGGCGGGAATCACGCACAAGCCGAGCTTGCGGTAGAACTGCAGTGCTTTCTCGTTCTGCGCCAGCCCTTCTTCGTATCGCCCATCGATGGCGGGGAATACCGGAACAATGATTGACGGCGCTCCCGTCTCCCGGCTCGCGAATGGAACCGTATTGGCATATGATTGATAGCAGAGCATCTGAAGCGGGTCTGCAGGGAAGCGGTGCACCGTGTAGCCGAGTGAAGCGAAGTGCTCCTGGATCTGCCGGAGGATCCCGTGGGTCTGTTGGAGCGCCCCCCTGTCCGATGCCAGTGCACGGTCAACCAGAAACCAGTACTCATCAGCCACGCTCCGCCGTGCAGGGTCGTCATGGCGCAGCCCGCGCAGCCGCTTCCCGAGCAGGCGTGCCCGTGAGCCAAGCTCGCCCGTGATCCGCTTCACGTCGCGCTCCGTGAGTCCCTCGAGGTCCATCACAACAACCTCACCTGGCCGTATGATGCTGAACGCAAGATCAAGATGGTACACGGGCGTGTGGGACTGGCCCCGCGCCATCACCTCGACCTGCCCAACGTTGAACTCACGCTGGAGCCGTTTGGCCCATGCATCCTCGCTCATCCGCTCGCCGTGTGCCCGTGCGGTCACGAAGTCGCCCTCGCCGACGAAGAGGATCGAGCCCCCGTTGAAGCGGTCGCAGGTGACGTTTCCGCCTTCAAAGTAGACACCTGCCTGGCGCGCGCGGAACCCGTGGAGCTGGAGCGCGGAGACAAGGCCGTCGGTTACGTGCTTCTCTTCATTGCTGATGTGATAGGGTGGGATGAGCAGCTCGCTGCCGTGCGGCGTCGCAACGACTTCGCCGATGTCCTGCGCCCACTTGCAGATTGGCACTCTCGTTGACGCAAGCTCAATCGCCGCGTGGATGAGCGAGCCGTCGTTGAGCGCCTGCCTGATGCACCTTTGTGCTTCGCCTGGCCATCATACAAGCAGCGTCACGCGCGCGTCATCAGGGAGGCTGTTGAGCAGCGGCAGCTGGAGCCCAATCGTCGGCAGCTCGTGCATCAGCACCTCTTCCAGCCTGTGCTGGTATGCTGGTATCACTCTTCGCTCCGCGCACTCCGGCGCTTCCCACGGCAGCGGCCATGCAGCGCCTGCCGGAATCGTTCGGACGTGGAGTTCATGCCCGGGAGGGTGCGCTGGCGGCGGTGCGCCGTAAGGGGGTGGAGCGTTGTCTTTTGTCGCGATGTAGGCAAGCGGTACGAGCGCCAACGCCGCAATTGCCGAACGTGTCCGTTTTGCGATTTTCATTGCCGGTTTTCTGCTGTTTTGCCGTGCGCCGGTGCTGGCAGTTCTTAAACGTTTCTACTTTTACTACCTTAGGGTTACCACTAAATTTTGATTCGGGATTTGGCACTCAACATTATATAAATTTTAAAGAATATAAACTTTTAAATAGGAACTCCATTTGTTTCTGTTTATGGCCCATCCTCATTCGTCATCCGGGACCCACCCCGCAATGAATGGAAACTCGATGCGGCTGAATGGGCCGATTGCAGAAATTCTTGGCAAGCTTGGTTATGGCAACGCCGCTGCATCCGTGCGCGGAGCGGATTATTCAGTTTATGCTCAATGGCTGGGGGCAAATGGTGATGGCCGTAAGCTTTTCAACCAATTAGGCCTCGATGGTGCAGCACCACGGTCTCAGCACTCATTTCTCGAAGAACCCGATGACCTTTCCCCCTTTCTGTGCGATGGATTAGATAAGCTCTGTAAGGAAGGTTCCGAAGCGATCCATTCTGCAGCCGGGCTCAGCCCCGACAATCTCTGGAGCCTGCTTCTTGGGTATGCAACAAACCATTGGCAAGGGAGAGGGGTTCCTGTTAATGAGTGTCGAGTGCGCCAGCGGCCCGGGGCTTGGTCAGGGCCAAGTTACGATTAATCTGTTTCCCCACGTGATTTACGCCGGTGTGATTCACACGGCTGCGAGCCCCTTGCGTGATTCTTTCTTTCCACCAGCGAAGTGTTTTTAAAACCAGCCTCCTGCGGAATTCCCATGCGCGCTCAGGGCACAAATGGAGCTTCTCGTGTCGCTTCCATTGATGGGCTTGTTTCTATCGAAATAAATGGCGCTGTCGCCGTGCTCCTGCGGAAATTAGGCTACAAAGATCCAGCAGTGCTGGTCGAGGGAATGGAGCATTCGGTGCTCGAGGAGTGGGAAAGCTACCGCCGGTTTCCCCAGGATTGCCACCCGATACAGGAGTACTTTCAAGAACTTGGGGGTTTCTGCGTATAGCCACCGCTGGCTTCTGCATACTCTTTTTGGGCTTGGATACGAGTCAATCACGGCAGCGAACGCGAAAACGGCGGAGGAACTGAAGAAAATCGCCCGTATGGCAAAAAAGGCGGAGGATGCTGCACGGATGCTCGGATTATCCCGCACAACGATCGGTGCTCTTGAAGAAACACACGAAGATTTCCCCCATACCTATCCCTGCCACCTGAGAGCGTAACCCTCTTTCAAACTCTCAAGTGGTGTCCCAATCAAATAGCTATGTGCGCATTGCTATATTCAATTGCAAAAATGCTTAAAAAGGCGCTCATGTTTCCTTTCTACTAGAGGTTGTGGTAATTTATGAGTAATAACACAATATGTTGTGGTTATCAGTGAATCGTGTCTATCTGTGAGGGGAACGTGCAACTCGACGGCAGGCAGGGGCTGGTGCGCGCGCGGCTGAAGCGCGGCTTCATGATGCAGGCGGCTGCGCTGACGGAGCTCTCTTCCCCAATGGACGCCGCTGAGCTGCCGCACGCCGGGTGACTGACATGCGCTGCCCATTCTGCTCATTTGCTGATACGCGGGTGGTTGACAGCCGTGTGACCGAGCAGGAGGTGCGCCGCCGCCGCGAGTGCGAAAAGTGCGCGAAGCGCTTCACGACCCGCGAGATCGCCTCCCTGGAGCTTGTCGTCATGAAAAAAGACGGCCGCAGGGAGCCCTTCCAGCGCGGGAAGATCCTCAGCGGCCTTCTCAAGGCGTGCAACAAGCTGCCCATCACGCAGGAGCAGCTCGAGCAGCTCACCGAGAAAGTCGAGCGGAAGCTCTACCGCCTCCGCAAGGCAGAAGTCCCCAGCACCGTGATCGGCGAGACGGTGATGAAAGAGCTCCGCAGGCTCGACCATGTCGCCTATCTGCGCTTTGCGAGCGTCTGCAAGGCATTTACCGATCCCAAGCTGTTCGAGGAGGAGCTCGCGCTGCTGAAAAACTGACATGGTCAAGAAACTCGAGAAGCGGGACGGGCGGGTTGTCGATTTCGACCTGCAGAAGATCCGCAGCGCAATATGGAGGGCGGCGCAGGCCGTCGGGGGGACCGATGAGGGGCAGGCAGCGATCCTTGCCCAGCAGGTCGCGGAGCTCCTTGACGAGGAATACGGGACCAAAAAGATCCCGACGGTCGAGGATGTGCAGGACACGCTTGAGAAAGTGCTGATCAAGGCGGGGCACAGCCAGACTGCGAGAGCATTCATCCTCTACCGGCAGAAGCGGCAGGCTGTGCGCGAGGCAAAGTCCGCGCTGGGCATCGTGGATGACCTGAAGCTGTCGTTTGACGCGCTGAGCATCCTCGGGAGGTACGGCCTGCTGCAGGTGAAGGAAGACGGCTCGCGCGAGACGCCCCGCGAGATGTTTGAGCGCGTCGCCAGGGCGCTGGCGCGCGCCGAGAAGCCCTACGGAGGCGATCCGCGCGCGGCGGAAGAGGGGCTTCTCACCCTGCTGGTGAACCGGGATGTCGTGCCGAGCCTGAGCATCCTCCGCTCTGCAGGCACGAGGCAGCAGCAGCTGAGCGACGGCTACGTCCTGCCGCTCGAGGATGACATCGCGAGCCTGTTCGGGACGCTGACGCAGGCAGCATTATTGCACAAGAACCAGGAGCGCGGCTTTGGGCTTGGCATCTCGTTTTCCCCCATCCGCCCGAAAGGAAGCAGCGTCAGCCGGGGAGTGCGCGCCTGCGGCCCCGTCGCATTCCTGCGCCTCTACGACCGTGCGCTGCACCAGGTCAACCCGAACAGCAGCAACCTTGCGTTCCTGAACGTGCACCACCCCGATATCATCGATTTCATCACCGCAAAAGAGAGCTACGGCCTGAAGAGCTTCGGCGCCGCCGTTTTGCTCACGAAGGAATTCCTGCGCGCGGCAGAGGAGGACCGCACCTACAAGCTGATCGATCCCCACACGCAGTCTGCGGTGACGGAGCTGCGCGCGCGCAGTGTCCTCGACATGATTGCGACCATCTCCTGGCGCACCGGCGACCCCGCCGTCGTCTTCCTCGACCAGCTGAACAAGGCGCCGACAAACCCGTTTGATGACCTGCAGATCGAAGCGACCATCCCCACCGGCGAGCACCCACTGCTTCCGTATGAGGGCTGCTTCACCGCGAGCATCAACGTGGCGCATTTCGTCGCAGCACCTGAGTTCGACTGGGCGCGCCTTGCGCCGGCGGTGGGGAGCGCGCTCCGGATGCTCGACAACGCGATTGACCTGTGTGCCTACCCCAACGGCACATTCAAGGAATCCATGGAGCGCACGCGGCGCGCCGGCATCGGCGTCATCGGCTGGGCGGACGCGCTCATCATGCTCGGCGTCCCGTATACGGGCCCCGAGGCGCTGAAGCTTGCCGAAAAGCTCATGAGGTTCATCAGCACCGAGGCGCGGGAAGCGAGCGGCGCGCTTGCGAAGCAGCGGGGCACGTTTGCCGCATACCGGCAGAGCGCTTCGGCGAAGAGGAACGAGAAAGTGCGCAACGCGAGCCGCACGACGATCATGGCGGCTGCCGCGGCGAGCATCATCGCGGGCTGCAGCCAGGGCATCGAGCCCTACTTTGCGATCAGCTCGGTGAAGCGCACGCCGACCGCAGAGACGTTCGAGGTCATCCCGCTGTTCGAGCAGGTCGCGCGGCGCGAAGGCTTCTATTCGGAGGCGCTCATGAAGAGCATCGCACTCGCCGGCAGCATCCAGCAGATCAAGGAGATTCCTGAGCGGTGGCGCCCGCTCTTCGTCACGGCGCATGACTGCAGCGTCGGCCAGCACCTTGCCATGCAGGCGGCATTCCAGAAACATACGGACAATGCCGTCAGCAAGACAATCAACCTGCCGGCGCACGCGACGATCCGCGAGGTCGAGGAGCTCTACACCGCGGCGTACGCGCTCGGCTGCAAGAGCGTTCATAGTTACCGCGAGGGCAGCACCGATCAGCTGATCCACTCGCGTCTGGATGGTGTGAAACGATCGCGCAAGCGGGTTTCACGGGAGGTGCCATAGATGGAAGCAATGCACGGTTCAGGGGCATCAGGAAGCCAGCGCGGCCTGCGCATTCCGCGCCATTTCACCCGGCAGGGAGAGGATCCCTATCTGAGCGTCACGTACGACAAGCGCTCCTCCATCATCCGCAATCCCGACGGAAGCGTCGTGTTCGAGATGCACGACGTCGAGGTTCCCTCATCATGGTCCCAGGTCGCGACGGACATCCTCGCGCAGAAATACTTCCGCAAGGCAGGCATCCCTTACCGCGATGCAGGCGGCAATACCATCTACGGGCCGGAGAGGAGCGTCAAGCAGGTCGTGCACCGCCTTGCAGGCTGCTGGCGCTTCTGGGGAGAGAAGCACGGCTACTTTGCGTCGCCGGCAGATGCGCAGGCATTCTATGATGAGGTTGTTTCGATGCTCCTCACGCAGACTGCTGCCCCGAATTCGCCGCAGTGGTTCAACACCGGCCTGGCGTGGGCCTACGGCATCAAGGGCCCTGCGCAGGGGCATTACTACGTTGATCCCGAAACGAGGCAGCTGAAGCAGTCAGAGGATGCGTACACCCACGGCCAGGTCCATGCGTGCTTCATCCAGGCGCTCAATGATGATCTCGTGAACGAAGGCGGCATCTTTGACCTGCTGACGCGTGAGGCGCGCATCTTCAAGTATGGCAGCGGCACGGGAACGAACTTTTCAGCTCTGCGTGCTGCAGGCGAAAAGCTCTCCGGCGGCGGCATGAGCTCCGGATTGATGTCCTTTCTGAAGGTGTTTGACCGCGCCGCAGGCTCCATCAAGTCCGGCGGGACCACGCGGCGCGCGGCAAAGATGGTCTGCCTCGACCTTGACCATCCTGAGATTGAGACATTCATCTGGTGGAAAGTGCGCGAAGAGGAGAAAGTCGCTTCGCTCGTGACCGGGAGCGCGGTGCTGAAGCAGCATCTCGGCCGCATCACGCAGCTCGCGCAGCACGGCGCTGACCTGCTGCAGAACAAGGCCCTTGCGCAGGCGGTGCGCGAAGCGGCTCGCGACAGTGTCCCGTTGAACTATCTCGTGCGCACCATGGATCTCGCGCAGGAAGGGCGCTCGATGCAGCTTGAGCTGTTTGACACGGACTACAACCGCGAAGCGTACCTGACGGTCAGCGGGCAGAACAGCAACAACAGCGTCCGCATCCCGAACGCGTTTTTCGATGCGCTTGCCAAAGATGAGCTCTGGGCGCTGAAAGCCCGCACGGGCGGAGAGGTCATGAAGCTCGTTCCCGCCAAAAAGCTCTGGGAAGACATCGGCTACTGCGCATGGGCAAGCGCCGATCCGGGCGTGCAGTATGACACCACCATCAACGAATGGCACACCTGCCCCGAAGACGGGCGCATCAATGCGAGCAACCCCTGCAGCGAATATATGTTCCTCGATGACACCGCCTGCAACCTGGCAAGCATCAACCTTGGCGCGCTGTACCACGATGACGTCGGCGCCTTCGACATCGATGGATATAAGCACGCGATCCGCCTGTGGACGATCATTCTCGAGATTTCCGTCCTCATGGCGCATTTCCCGAGCAGGCAGGTCGCGCTCAGGAGCTATGAGTTCCGGACTCTCGGGCTGGGCTATGCGAATGTCGGGAGCGTGCTGATGCGCACCGGAATCCCGTATGACAGCGATCTCGGCCGCGCAATCGCCGGAGCGCTGACTGCCATCATGTGCGGCGAGTCGTATGCGACCAGCGCGGAGCTCGCACGCGCGCTCGGGCCATTCCCTGGCTTTGCGCGCAATAAGAAGCACATGCTGCGGGTGATCCGCAACCATCGCCGCGCGGCGTACGGCCAGCATGAGTATGAGATGCTCAGCGCAACGCCGGATGCGATCGACCAGCAGCTCTGCCCGCCGGCGCTGCTCCGTGCCGCGCAGGAGGCGTGGGACAAGGCGCTTGCCTGGGGCGAGCAGCACGGCTACCGCAATGCACAGGTGACGGTGATCGCTCCCACCGGGACGATAGGCCTCGTCATGGACTGCGACACGACGGGCGTTGAGCCGGATTACGCGCTGGTGAAGTTCAAGAAGCTCGCCGGCGGCGGCTATTTCAAGATTGTCAACCAGTCCGTGCCCAAGGCGTTGAAGCGGCTCGGCTATGATGAACAGCAGATCACGGCCATCGTCGACTACTGCGTCGGCCACGGGGCGCTGCACAGCTCCCTTGCCGTCAGCAACGAAGCGCTCCGCGCGAGGGGCTTCGGCGATGAGCAGCTCGCAGCGCTCGAAAAGCAGCTGCCGCATGTGTCCGAGCTGCGATACGCGTTCACGCAGTGGGTGCTCGGCACGGAATTCTGCAGGCACCTTGGGTTCTCTGAAGAGCAGCTCAATGATCCGGGCTTTGACATGCTCGGGGCGCTCGGCTTCTCCGGGGAGGAGATTGCGCAGGCAAACGCATACGTCTGCGGCATGATGGCCGTCGAGGGCGCGCCATTCCTGAAGGAGGAGCATCTGCCGGTGTTCGATTGCGCCAGCAAGTGCGGCCCGAACGGCCGGCGCTTCATTGACCCTTATGGGCACCTGAAGATGGTCACTGCGGTGCAGCCGTTCATCTCGGGCGCCATCAGCAAGACAATCAACATGCCCCGCGAATCGACCGTCGAGGAAATCAAGGCCGCGTACTCTTTCGCCTGGCAGCACATGAGCAAGGCGGTCGCATTATACCGCGACGGTAGCAAGCTCTCCCAGCCGCTGAACACCACATTTGAGGAGCACCCCGAGCTGAAGCGCATCCTCGAGCAGGAAGAGGCGGAAGCAGGCGCGGCGGCGGAAGAGCCCGCCCTCGCCGAGCAGCCTGCCCCGCAACCCGCCCAGCAGCCTCCTGATGTGCTCGAGCAGCCGCTTCTCGCGCAGCTCAATGGCGGCCCGAATGAAGGCAGCGCCGCCGATCACGCCGACCAGATCGGCGACGTGAAAAGTGCCGGCTACATGGGCGACGAACCCTGCGGCAGCTGCGGCGCGAAGCTCGTGCGGCGCAACGGCGTCTGCACCATCTGCGATGCCTGCGGCTCAACCGGCGGGTGCAGCTAGGGTGCAGCGCGGTGAAGATCTACACCAAGACCGGCGACAGCGGCGAGACGAGCTTCTATGGCGGAGAGCGCGTCCGGAAGAGCGACCTCCGCATCGAGGTCTACGGGACGCTCGATGAGCTGAACGCCGTGCTCGGCGTCGCGCTTTCCTTCGTCGAGGAGGAAAGGCTCCGCAGGCTGCTGCTGCAGGTGCAGAATGACCTCTTCACCGTTGGGGCAGAGCTCGCCTCGCTGACCTTCCGCGGCAGGAAAGCCATGCCCAAGACGATTGCAGCCCATGTCAAGGCGCTCGAGGACGCGATTGATGAGATCTCCCTGCCGCTGAGCGAGCAGACCGCTTTCATCCTCCCCAACGGCACGCGCGCGAGCGTTTTCCTGCATTTCGCGCGGACGGTATGCCGCAGGGCGGAGCGCGTGCTGGTGCGCTTTGCGGAAACGATGGAGACAAACCCGGAAGTGCTGAAGTATGTGAACCGGCTTTCGGATCTGCTGTATGTGATGGCGCGCTTCGCGAACCGCGAGCTCTCGATGAAAGAGCAGCAGCCGATCTACAGATATCTCGAGGAAAAAAGAAGCGGATGATGTTTTTCCCTGAGCGCCCCTTTCGTGAACGGCGGTAGCGAATGTCTGTCGTGTCCCATTGTTGCTGCGCCCAGTTGCCCGGCAGCGTGCGGTTTGATTTCTATGACTAAACAGAAAAAGCTGCGCAAAACTATATAAACCTCGGCGCGCCGGGAGTGGCAGCATCCGGGGTGGTTCCATGCCAGTCCTGCAATGGCTGCTGGGAAACAGGGTTTCAGTCGCTGAGCTCAGGCGCGTCCGCCGCCAGTACGAGGGGCTGCTGCGCGAGAAGGAAAAGATGATCGATGAGCTGCGCGCCCAGAACGCGCTGCTGCTCAAGAGCGCGCTCACGCAGGCAGGGAAGCGCCAGGAGATGGGCCGGCACGCGAAGCGGCTCATCGAGATCAACAGGGAGCTGAAGGAGAAGCTCACGAAAACGAATGATGGCGCTTGAACCGCTGGGCCTCGCTTGTAAGAGACATCACATCAGTTTTGTTTCCCCGTACTCTCACCGCCGCTTCCCGCACCATGCTTGACCGCTGCTTCACATTCCTTGCAGGCGTTGGCACCAAGACAGAAGAGCGCCTCGCAGCGCTCGGCGTCCGTACGTGGGACGATTTTTTACGCACCGCGGCCATCGCCGGCGTCTCGCCGAAGCGCAAGCTCTTCTACAACCGTCAGCTGCAGCTCGCGGAGCGCGCGCTCGCGCAGCATGACCTTGCGTTCTTCGCCCAGCGGCTGCTGCAGCGCGAGATGTGGAGGCTCTATCTCTCATTCAGGGAGCATGCGTGCTTCCTTGATCTTGAAGTCGGCACGGACGGAAGCATCATCGTGCTCACGCTCTCCGACCGGTTCCGGAGCGCAACGCTCGTCAGGGGGATGCAGCTCGAACAGTCTGCGGTGCAGCAGGAATTGCAGCGCTGCAAGCTGCTCGTCACCTACAACGGCAGCGCGTTCGACATCCCGAAGCTTGAGAAGTTCCTCGGCAAGAGGCTCGCGATCCCCCATTTTGACCTGAAGCCCCTGTGTGAGCGCCTTGGCCTTCGCGGCGGCCTGAAGGATATCGAGCGGCAGCTCGGCATCGCGCGGCCGGCGCACCTGCGCGGCTCGGCGGCCGATGCGTGGAAAGCGTTTCTTGCTTCGGGTGATAAGGAATACCTTGAGCTCCTGGTGCAGTACAATGAGGAAGACGCCGTCAACCTGCACCAGCTTGCCGAGAAATGCCTTGCGCTGCTGCAGCGGAAAAATGGCGAGGGCGGGACTCTCACTCCCATTCAGTCCCGTTCAGCGGAGCTGAAGAGATTTGAACCCACGACATCCGCCTGACCCACCTGGTTATGAGAGCGGCGTTCCGCCAGGCTAAACTACCTCGCCATCAGGCTGCGCGAGAAGAAGATGTTATATAAACATTTCTTTGGAAG
>CAYYLB010000003.1:0-2801 GCA_964472345.1 uncultured Methanosarcinales archaeon | reverse complement strand
CTTTGGAAGCGCGCTGCTCATGCCGCGCACATGGGCTGTTAGAGCAGCGCTGAGATTTTCTCCCGGAGCTGCTCCATCTCGCCTTCGTCGTACTTCTTCGCCGGCCAGTGCTGCAGCCCGTCATTCTCGAAGCGGGGGATGACATGGATATGCGCGTGCATGACTTCCTGCCCTGCCGCGGGAAAGTTGTTCATTCCCAGGTTGATGCCGTCCGCCTTGATCGCCTTCCGCATGCTCTTCGCGATGCGCTTGGCTGCGACCATCATCTCGGTCAGGGTGCCGTCAGGAGCCTCAAGCAGCGTTTTGAAATGCTCTTTGGGAACGACGAGCGCGTGCCCCTTGTTCACCGGGTTGATGTCCAGAAACGCAACCACCTTGCCGTTCTCGAGGATCTTCGAGCTTGGAATCTGGTTGCCCGTAATCTTGCAGAAGATGCAGTCATCATTCTCTCCCATAGCAGGCTGCAACATGCTCCGCTTTTATAAAGCTTGTGGAACTGGAAAAAAAGGAAAAAACAGAATCAGAAGTCTTCGTCGTCGACCTCCTCTTCTTCGGATTTGTCATCGCCCTCCCCTTCATCTTCATCGCCGCCCCCTTCCTCGCCTTCATCGTCATCGCCGTCTTCGTCCTCATCCTCATCGTCGTCAAAGTCGTCAAAAGAATCATCACCCTCGTCCAATGTGGGTAGGAACCATTCGTTCATGATGACCACGCTCCTCCGATTTTTTGCTAAGGAAATGGAGCAACCGATATATAAGCTTTTTGCTTCGGCGTTTTTTGCGTCGGGCATCACGCAGAGCACGATGGCGCCCAACAACTGCCGTCCACTACAGCAGCACCAGACGCCTCTTCTGCCGCAGGGTGATGTACGGCCGCTTCAGCTGCTGCTTCAGCCCCTTGTCCTGGGTGGCGACGATCGCACCCTGGTGTGACAGCTCCGCGAGCAGCGCATCAACGCCTTTCCCTTCCGGCGTCTCGATGATATGCATTCTCTTGAGCTTCACGAGCTGCAGTGCGACGCGGGCAGCCGCATGCGCTGCGCCGCGCTGCGTCGCCTTGATGTGCTCCAGCTCCGCAATGGTCTTGTCAAGGATCGCAACCTCATAGGTAAAATCGCACAGCTCCTGCAGCTGCCGGAAGATGTCGACGCGGAACTGCGCGACGGCCATGAGCATGTTCGTGTCAAGCAGGACGCGTTTCATCGCTGCGCCTCCCCTACGAAAAAGCTTGAGCAGCGCGCCAAGGCTGCCGCGAGCACGATGCCTGCGGGAAGCAAGCCGAGGACATTGGGGGCCCGCAGCTTCCTGCCCGGGCAGGTGATGCCGAGCCCCACCAGCAGCAGGATCGGCCGTGATGTCAGGATTGCAACCATGCTTATGATTCCCTCTTTTTCTGCTCTCCGCACGCAGCGGCGCTTAATAAATTTTGTGGCTGGGAGTTTCGTACCAACCCCTGTCTTGGGTCAATGGATTTGTCACCCCAAGCTTTCGATAAATTTAAATAAGTGCAACACACCCCCGGGGTTATGGAGTTGAGCAAAAGCGCCCTCATCGGGATGGTGTTGCTTCTGGTGGTAGCTGCCTGTGTGCCGCAGCAGCAGCCGGCCCCCGTGGCCCCCGCATCGCAGCCGGCCGTTCAGCAGCCCGCCGCCCAGCCATCGCAGCCGGTGGCGACAGCGCCGCAGCAGCCGGCGATCGATCCGCTCATCAAGGAGCTGCTTGAGAAGCACCGTTCCGTCACGTCGCTGCAGTATGTCTTGGACGACGGAACGCCAAGCGCGGTGATCATGTGGCTCAAAGGAGACAAGCTCAAGAAGGAGATTTTCCGCACCCGCCTCGGGCTGGAGACCTATTATGAAACAGTGTATGTTGACCGGGCAGCGAAAACGGCATATACCCACTGCGCCGCCGCGGCAGGCTGTGCAGCAGAGCATCGTGACAAGGCGATTCCCCTTAATTTCGCGGCGGAAAACGCCGTCCTGACACCGTTTGACCTGCTTAAAGATGTCACAAGCGCTGAGAAAATCGGCACCGAGCGGTTTGACGAGCGCAGTACCATCATTATCCAGTTCACGAATGAGGACGGGCACCGTGAGCAGCTATCGGTCGATTCATTTTTTGGCGTGCCGCTGCAGCAGCGCATCTATGGCGATGATGACGAGGTGCTCGAAAAGCACACGTTCACGAAGGTCGCGTTCAACAGCCTCAAGGAGGCAGATGTGACACTACCGGGCCAGTACCGGCTCGAATAGATGGAGGGAGTCCTATGAAAGCAGGGAGTGTACTAGGTTTGGTCGGAATACTTGCGCTTGTTGCGCTCATCGTGGCGGGATGCCGGCTGCAGGAGCCAGCGGCAGCGCCTGCTGCGCCGGAGAAAGCAATGCCTGAGCCGGCGGCGGAGCCGGCAATGGAGAAGAAAGAGGCTGGTGCGACCGTCGCGGAAAGCGGAGCAGAGCCTGAAGAGATCACCGCGGGCAACGAGATGACCGGTGCCGTTCCGGTGACATTCGCTGGTGATACGGAAGTCCTGAGCCAGGTCCTGTGCCGTGCTGATGGCACCATTACCGTCGTGGTGGTGAACCCGACCGACAAGGACTGGGATGTCGAAGCGATGGAGTTCCGCCTCAACGTTGTGCCTGATGATAACCCGCAATGCGATGCAAGGGTCCTTGCCGCGGGACAGAGCACACGCTGCACCGGGCTTGGTCCGGTCAATTCCGCCACGAAGCGGGCAGTCGTGCAGCTCTTGGCAGGCGGCGGGGATTACTCCGTCCGCATCACATGCCCGTAAAGGGGCTTTTT
>CAYYLB010000002.1:0-49187 GCA_964472345.1 uncultured Methanosarcinales archaeon | reverse complement strand
GAGCGCCGCACGTGCGTCATGCGCAAGGACACTCATCGACGAGAACATCCCTTCGAATACGAATCGCTCTTTCTCGGAGCGTGCGCCGATCAGGACCTCGTGCATGGAAATGCTTGTGGTGGCCAGCGGAGCATCGCCCATGAGCGCCTGCACCCGCGCAGCCCTTGGCCCGCCGTTGATCAGCTCAATGAGTGCGCTGGAGTCGAGCACGAACATCTGCAGCCCTCCGTCCAAGACCCTGGCCAAGGCGCTCATGAACCACGTGGACACGGTGCGCCAGCTCTCTCGCTTCTTCCGGCGTCTGCTTGAGGATGCCAATAATATCCTTGCATGTGAGGGAACGCTTTCCGAGGCGTACGAAGAGGTTGCTGAAGCTCTCGTGTTCTTCCTTCAGTCCGCGGATGGTGTTGTACGCTTCTTCCGTGATGGTGATGGTTTTGACGGCCACGATGCAAGTATGTTTAAACATATATTTAAATGTTCCTGCCGCCATGGTTGATGATTGCCGTCGGAGCCCGAAGCCGCCAGAAAAGAGGAGCAATAGAATGTGGGCGGCAGGATTCGAACCTGCGGAGGCACTAAGCCAGCAGATGGCTCATCAGAGTGTTCCTCATCGTTCGCCGTTGGCAACCTCAGCACTCAAGAGCTTGAGTCTGCCCCGTTTGGCCGCTCCGGCACGCCCACATGCGCTTCTTCAGAAAACAGGACTATATAAAACTCACGCGATTTTCTCAAGCTTGTGCTCGATCTCGCTCAGCTCGCTCTCCAGCTGCTCGAGCTCGCTCCCGTCCTTCGCGGGCCTCGGCTGTTTCTCGTGCCGCTTCTTCTTCTCCTTCTTCTTCGGCTTCTCCTCAGCCTTCTTCTCCGCAGGCGCTTTCGCTTCCTGATGCTCTTCGTTGAGCTTCACCCGCAGCTTCGTCTTCGGCATCACTCGCTTCATCTTCAGAACTAGCTTCTTCAGCTCCCGCACGTCCGCCCGCAGCTCTTCCAGTGCCTGCGCCTTCTGCGCGCGGAGGGCCTTCAGCTTCCCATGCTGCTGGAGAAAATGGACTGCATCCCGGTAGCTTTCCAGGACATTGCGCCGCACCTCGGTCGGATCCTGCACGCCGACATAAAAGACTTCCTCTGCCTCCGTTGCCTTTGCGGCAGCTTTCGCACGGGATTTCTTTCGCGCCATTACACCGCCTCAGGCTCAAACAGCGCCTTGTCGACAAACTCGACCTTGCGCTCCATCTCCTCGAGCGTGTTCCGCCACGACTCGAGCTCCGTGTCTTCCTCGTTTTTCAGCTCGTTGATCTTGCCGAGCGTCCGCTTCGCATCCGCGATTTTCGACTTGATCATGTTCACCACATCGAGCACGTCTTTGTACTCTTCGATTTTCACGAACAATGGTGTTTCAGGCATGCGCATCACCCTCGTTTGAACAGCATCTCATCGACAAAAATCAGCTTTTCATGCAGCTCGCGCGCAGCCTCGCGCCACTGGCGGAGCGCCCGCTCCTCTTCCTGCTGCAGCGATTCGAGCTTGCTCAGCATGCTCTCCCCCCGCCCGGCATGCTCACGGATCTGGCCCACTTCAGCAACGACTGCCTTGAATGCCTTAACCTTGAGAAAAACCGGCTCCGATGCCTGTTTTTCAAGCTCCTGCTTTTCCTTCGCGACAGCCTTGGAGCGGAACTTCTCGACAAGCGAGCGCTCCTCCTCCGGTTCTTCATCCATTGCCGGCAGTGCGGGGAATTCCGGCAGCTCCTCAGGCGGCGGCGGAATCGGCATGTCCAGCCCGCGCATCCGCTCCTTGAACCCGAATAACCGTAGTGCCATAGTCCCCCTGACGATAGGTTCTGCTTTTTAAATGAGGAGCATTATTAAAACTTTTGTGAGTATTCAAGAGGAGTGAAAGCTGGATAACTTCATAAAAAGGAGAACGATTCAAAAAAGCCAGCCAGCACGAAAACTATTTCTACTGCTGCAGCACTCCCCGCCAGATGCCGCACATCGATCATCCGTTCACCCTGCGTGCGCTCCCATTCATAATGATGGTATCCCTCATTCCCGCTTCCGCGAGCGCCCTCATCAGCGAGATCATGTACGACCCGGGAGAGTGCAGCGACAGTTTCTGCGAATGGATCGAGCTTTCCAGCGATCACAGCGGGACGCTCAACCTCACCGGCTGGCAGCTCTGCAATAAAACGCTTCTGCCAGGCTTCGTCTCGCACGCCACAGGCCAGCTGCTCGCAAACACCACGCTGCTTCTCCCGCCGGACGCGTTCGCGCTCATCACCGATGGCAACTCCGGCACCGACGTCTACAACTTCTTCACGGTCAGCCCTGCGGCGTTCGCGCTGCACGTTGACGCGGGCAGCCTCTGCGGCGGCCTCGGAAGCAGCGGCGCGCTCACCCTCACCAACAGCTCTGGCACAGTCATGGAAACAGTCAGCTACAGCAGCAGCCAGGGCGCATCGAACAACAATAAGACCCTCGAATGGAGCGGCAGCTACTGGGGCGAGAGCCTTGTTGCGCACGGCACCCCCGGCGCAGTGAACAGCATCGCCGGCCTGAGCAACGACACCGCCTTCCTTGCCATCACCGAATTCCTCCCAAGCCCCATCGGCGGCGACGATGCTCCAATGCCACAGGGCGAGTGGGTTGAGCTCTACAACCCCGGCAGCACCCCGGTTGACGCGCGCGGCCTGGTGCTGTACGACAGCAACGATGACAACGAGCTCTTTATCAGCGACACGAAGACGCTCACGGGCACTGTCATCCCCCCGCGCAGCTACCTTGTCGTCTATCGCAGCGGCGACAGCGACTTTGCCTTGAACAACGACGGCTACGATGAAGTGCGCCTCTTTGCTGACAGCTCGCGGCAGGCGCTCATCACCAGCACCAGCTACTCCGGCAGCGCCGACGGCATGAGCTGGAGCAACCTCAGCGGCATCTGGGCGCTCACCGCGCCGACACCAGGCGCCCCCAACACCCCGCAGGCCAGCTGCGACTGGCGCATTGATGTCATCCCCGCTGCGGCAGTCTTCACCGCAGGAAACGCGCTCACATGGGACGTGACGGTGCGCAAGAACTACGGCCTCAGCACCACCGCCACGGTGAAGGGCATGATCGAAGATCCCTTCGGCCGTGTCGTCAAGACGTACCAGCCGTGGACAAACGAGACCATTGCCCTCACACGTACCCAGAGCTTCTCTCCCAACCTCGCGCAGGACACCTATATCATCCGCTTCTGGATCGATCAGCTCGGCTGCGCCGATGACAACCCTGCGGACAACGCCGACAGCACCGCCATCACCGTAAGCCCGCACTACCGCCAGGAAGAGCCCTCCTTGGAGATCAGGGAAATCTATGACCTCGGCAATGACGGCAAGGCGGAATGGGGCGACACCTTCCGCGTCAAGCTCTCGCTCTACAAGGGCAACGACACCAAGGAAACTGCGCAGCTCTGGCTCGAGGACAGCAGCGAGAGAAAAGCGAGCCGCGTCACGAAGGTAAGCCTTGTGGAAGACTTCACCAACCTCACCGCCACACTGCCGGTGCAGCTCCTCGGCAACTGCGGCCGCACGCTTCCCGACGGAACGTACCATCTCATACTCGAGGGGCTCGGCAAGCGGGACGAGGAGCGCATCACCATTGCCGGCTTTGATCGTGCTGCCTGCGGCCAGGAGCAGCGCTCCGCGCAGCGCAGCGCGTTTTCCTTCGAGCTCCAGGAGCTCCCCCGCACGCTCACGAGCGGCCGGCGCTTCGACGTGCAGCTTAGGCTCACCGGTGATGACAAGGAGCACGATGTTGAGGTATGGTCCTACGCCTTCCGCGGCTCAAAAAGCTACTCCGGCGAGCGCGAGCAGAACAAGAAAACTGTTCACCTCAACCCAGGGGAAGAGAAGCACGTCACGCTTCCCGTCATGCTGGACAGCGACCTTGAGCCGGGCCACTACCAGCTGAAGCTCAGGCTCCGCAAGGACGGCCAAAAGACGGCCCAGGAGCTCACCGAGCCGATCACCATCACTGCTGCAGCAGGAAAAATCACCAACTTTGAGCTGCTTGAGACCGATGGCAACAGCACCATGCTCAGCGTCAGGGCGGAGGCTCCTCCCACCCACACGCTCGGCTTGGTATCATTCTTCGGCGAGCAGCAGCAGCCCGTCAACAGCAGCGAAGCCACCTTTCACGTTCCGCTCATCGAGGCCAACAACATCTTCTTCGCCAAGCTCCTCGATGAGGAAAGCAACATCGTTGACGTCTCCCAGCTTTCTGTGCGTTATGAGAACGGGGAGGTGCGCGAGGTGGCGCAGCGCATCGACCTGCGCGCGGAAAGCGAGCAGCTCCTGCGCGACCGCCTCAAGGCGCTCCGCGGGAGCGCGCCGCAGCCCGGCCGCGTGATCTACGAATCTTCCTCGTGGAAGGCCCGCGAGCTCGCACCTTGGTTTTTCATCACCGCACTCTCGCTGCTTGCCGTCGTCGTTATCTTCAAAAAGCTTTAAAAGCAGCGGTCGTTTGGGCAGCAGCATGGCAGATGTCAAGCAGCGCCTCGCGGAAGGCTGGCTCCGCTGCACCGTCGTGATTGAGCTGATCGGCAAGCCCAAGGAGCACATCGAGCAGACCATGAAGCAGTACATCGGGAAGATCAGGGAAGAGAAAGACATTGAAGTCCTCCACGACGAGCTCGCCGCCATCAAGAAGCTCGACACGAAAGCCGACCAGCCGGGGATGATCCAGGAGCTCTGGTCGACATTTGCGGAGCTCGACATGCTCGTCCGCACCCCCATGGCGCTGACCTATTTTTGCTTCGACTACATGCCTGCCTCCATCGAGATCGTCGAGCCGGCAGGCATCCACTATAAGAACGACGACCTCACGGAGTTTTTCAACGACCTTCAGTCCCGCCTGCATCAGCTTGACATGCTCGCCAAGCAGCTCAAGACCGAGGTGCTTTTCCTGCGCAAGAGCACCAAATCCCTGCTCCGTAACTATGTCACGTTGCTGCTCACGAAGAAGAAGCTCACCGCGCAGCAGCTCAGCAGCCTGACGGGCGTCGATGCGGCAAGCCTTGAGGATTTCCTCGACACCCTGATTGACGAAGGCAGGCTGCTGATGGAAGGCGAGCTCTACACACTCAAAGATGAGAACCGAGAGCCATCACAAGGTTGAGGCGGTGCTCTTTGCCGTTGGCAGGGACATTGCCATTGAGGACATCGCAGGCTTGTGCAGCCTAAGCCCTGAGCAGGCGCTCGCCATCCTCACCGAACTCCGTCAGGAATACAACAGCAGCCTGAACAACGCCCTCATGCTGCAGGAGAAAGGCAGGTTCTGGAAGTTCTCCGTGAAAGATAAGTACCTGCCGCTTGTCACCAGTCTCGTGGAGAGCACCGAGCTCGACAAGAGCACGATGGAGACGCTTGCCGTGATCGCCTGGAAGTATCCGGTGCTGCAGGCTGATGTCATCAGGATCCGCCACAACAAGGCCTACGACCATATGAAGCTGCTCGAGGATCGGGGGTTTGTCGCCAAAGAGCGCTCCGGCAGGACCTATAGGATCAAGCTCACGGACAAGTTCTTCGAGTATTTCGATCTGCCGAGCAAGGACGCCAAGGAAGCCTTTCGCAAGGTTATCCCGGCGGAGATCCAGCGGGATGTCGAGCAGACTGAGAAGGAGATCGAGCAGAAAGAGCAGGAGATCAGCGACCAGGAAAAGGAGCTCGCGGAGCGCGCGCGGCAGAAGCAGGCGCAGCAGGCCGCCGCAAAGCCCGAGCCGGAGAAGAGCGTTGAAGAAGCCGCGGAAGAGGCTGCGGACGAGCTTGATGAGCAGGAACACGCTGAAACAGCAGAAGCCGCCCAGCCGCCCCATGACACGGAAAAGCCCGCTTCTCCGCCGGAAGCACCGCATGAGGCACCAACCCCCTAAAAACCTCAAATTCTGGCCCATAAGAGCCTATAACGCTTGGTTTCTATCACAACCATTATAAATGTCAGCCACACCCTTTTTGCCGAGGATAACCTCATTTTCTCCTCACCAAAACCATGGCTGAAGGAACCGGCACCGAACGCATCGTGCACCGCGTGATTGAGCAGGAGATGAAGCAGGCCTATGTGGATTATGCCATGTCAGTCATCGTCGGCCGCGCGCTGCCGGACGTCCGCGACGGCCTCAAGCCGGTGCACCGGCGCATCTTGTACGCGATGCACGACAGCGGCCTGCTCCACAACAAGCCATTCAAGAAATCCGCGCACATCGTGGGGAAGGTGCTTGCCGAGACGCATCCGCACGGCGACCTTGCGGTCTATGACGCGCTCGCGCGCATGGCGCAGGATTTCTCGCTGCGCTACCCATTGATCGACGGCCAGGGCAACTGGGGCTCGATCGACGGCGACAACCCTGCAGCCATGAGGTACACGGAAGCGCGCCTCAAGAAGCTTGCCGGGGAGCTGCTGCAGGACCTCGACAAGGAGACGGTTCTCTTCGTTCCTAATTATGACAGCTCGCTCAAGGAGCCCGCAGTGCTGCCCAGCAAGGTTCCCAATCTGCTCATCAACGGCAGCTCAGGCATCGCCGTTGGCATGACCACCAACATTCCGCCCCACAATCTCCGCGAGGTATGTGCCGCCATGCTCATGCTGATCGAAAACCCCGCTGCCGACATCAACCAGCTCATGGCGGTGCTTCCAGGACCGGATTTTCCCACGGGCGCGGTGATTGCCGGCAGCTCCGGCATCGAGCAGGCCTACAAGACCGGCCACGGCAAGCTCACCGTCAAGGCGGTCGCGACCGCGGAAGAGGGCCGCATCATCGTCACGGAAATCCCCTACATGCTCAACAAGTCGCAGATGATTGAGGAGATGGCTGACCTTGTGCGTGAGAAGAAGATTGACGGCATCCGCAACATCCGGGATGAAAGCGACAGTGACGGCATCCGCGTCGTGATCGAGCTCAAGTCGGGGGTGGATAGCACCGTCGTGTTGAACCAGCTCTACCAGTATTCGCGGATGCGGACCACCTTCGGCATCATCTTTCTTGCGCTGGTCGATAACGAGCCCAGGCTCCTCACGCTCAAGGCGCTGCTGCAGCATTTCATTGATCATCGCCGCGATGTCATCCGGAAGCGCACGCAGTTCGAGCTCGCCAAGGCGGAGGAGCGCGCCCATATCCTTGCCGGCCTGCTCATCGCCCTTGACCACATCGACGCGGTCGTGGCAGGCATCCGCGCAAGCAAGGCGGTGGAGGATGCGCAGCGCTTCCTGCGGGGGACCTACCAGCTGACAGAGGTGCAGGCGAAAGCGGTCCTTGAGATGAGGCTGCAGAAGCTCGCGAGCCTCGAGCAGCAGGCCATCCGCACGGAGCACGGCCAGCTCCTTGTGCAGATTGAAGGCCTGCGCGCCATTCTCGCATCCGAGCAGAGAATTTTTGATATTATCAGGCAGGAGACGATTGCGCTCGCGGACGAGTTCGGTGACGCCCGCCGCACCCGCCTGCTCCCCGGCGAAGAGGCGGTTGACGTCGAAGAGCTGATCGAGGACAAGGACATGGTCGTCACCATGAGCCGCGCCGGCTACATCAAGCGCATCAGCTTGGATGCATACCGCCAGCAGCGCCGCGGCGGCAAAGGCATCACTGCCGCAACCTCAAAGGATGAAGACTGGATCGAATCCCTGTTCGTCGCACGCGCCCACAGCCAAATCCTTTTCTTCACCAATCTCGGCCAGGTCCACTGGCTCAAGGTCTTTGAGATCCCTGAAGCGGGGCGCACGGCCCGCGGCCGCCCCGTCGTCAACCTGCTTTCCCTTGCCGAGGCCGAGAAGATCACGGCATGCGTCCCTATCCGCACGTTCGATGCTGCAGCATCAATCTTCTTTGCCACCGGGCGCGGCGTCGTGAAGAAGACGCCTCTTGCAGCCTTCAGCAGGCCGCGCCGCGGCGGCATCCGGGCCATGACGCTCGATGCAGGCGACGAGCTTATTGGCGCGCAGCTCACCGATGGCACCCGGCAGATCATCCTCGCGACGCGCAATGGCCTCGCAATCCGCTTCCGTGAAGAGGATGTGCGCGCCATGGGCCGCGCGGCAGGCGGCGTCCGTGGCATCACCCTCGGGCAGGATGATGGGGTGGTTTCCATGGAGATTGCCGACGAGCAGAAGACGCTGCTGACCGCCACGACGCGCGGCTACGGGAAACGCACCCCGCTTGCGGAATATCGCCTCATCACCCGCGGCGGGAAAGGTGTGACAAACATCACATTGACGGAAAAGACCGGCAAGGTCGCCGGCGTCAAGGCCGTGACCGGCGACAGTGAGCTGATGTTCCTCTCCAAGCAAGGTGCCGCCATCCGAATCCCTTCAAAGGGCATCTCCCTTATCGGCCGTGCAACGCAGGGCGTCCGCATCATGAAGCTTGAGGAGGGCGACGAGCTCATCGCCGTGGAGCGCCTCGTCCAGAATGGCGCATGACGGCGCAGCGCTCTGCGAGCGGGGCTTCGAGGACGTCGCAGTAGCAGAGATTCACGAGCTGCTTGGCATTGCAGCGGAGCAATCCCCCGGCATGGTGCGCTTTTCTGTTCCCCGCATTGAGGATCTGCTGGCGCTTGCCTACCGTGCCCAGTCGCTGCGCCGTGTCCTGCTCCTGCTCGGCACCGCGGCAACAGAAGACTGCGTTGCCGCGCTCACTGCCATCCTCGCCGCAGCAGCTCTGCCGTCCTTCATCCCGCCGCAGGCAGCCGTTGCCGTCGCCTGCGAGCGGCTTGGCACTCACGCGTTCACCAGCGCTGATCTCGCAAGGCATGCGGGTGCAACGCTGCGCGCGCTCCTCGAAAAGCAGCAGATTCCCGTCACGCTCACCTTCCATTCCCCCGATGTGCAGCTCTTTCTCTCTGTGCACGATGACTCGCTCGCGGTCGGCATCGACATCGCCGGCTTCGACCTGAGCAGGCGTGAGTACAAGGTATTCTCCCACCCCGCGGCCCTGAAAGGCACCATTGCCTACGCGCTGCTCCGCCTCGCCCGCTACACGAAGGAGAAGATGCTTCTCACCTGCTTCAGCAAGAGTGGCATGGTTGAGGTTGAAGCCGCCCTTTTCGCCGCCCAGCGCTCCCCGCATTTCTTCCGCAAGGACGCATTTCTCTGCTGGAAGCTGCCGCAGTTCGGGCTGCTCGACAGGCAGGCATGCTATGATGCGCTCGACAGCCTCGCAACCAACGCCAAGCCGAGGATCAGGGGCACGCACGCGGATATGCGCCACGTCGCAGCCGGCAAGAAGAACGCCAAGATTGCTGCCGTGCACAGGCTGATCGACTTCTCTCGCCTCGACATCGGATGGCTCGACGTTACCTATGGCCCGGGGCAGGTCGACATCGTTATCGCCTACGCGACAAAGCAGGAAGCGAAGCAGCTGCCAGAGCTCTTCACGCAGGCGAGGGAGATTCTCGCGGACAGCGGCGCCTTGCTGGTTGCGTCAGCCGCGCTCCTGCCCATGCCCGCACACGATGCCGGCTTCCGTCTCCAGCAGCAGCGCACCATCACCCGCGGCAGCGCACAACTGGGCATCCAGGTGTTCACGCGAGCATGATCGGCCTCCTTCTCCACCAAGGGCAGCGCAGGCTCGCGGAAGCGGAGATTGCAGCACTGACCGGTCGTTCCGGCTCAGCGATCGGCCGCTTCTTCCTGCCTGAAACCGGCGACATTGCTCAGCTGAGGCGCCTTGCATTTACCCGGCGCATCTACACCGTCACCCGGAGCGGAAGCCGCATCACCAGCAAGGAACTCATCACCAATCTCACCAAGGAGAATGCCTTCCAGCAGCGCCGCGCCCACCTGCTTCCCGCGCCGCATCCCGCCATGACGCATCCCCGCATTGCGAGAGCGATGCTCAACCTCAGCCGCGCGAAGCATGAAATCCTCGACCCCTTTTGTGGAGCAGGCGGCATCCTGATCGAGGCGGCGCTCTGCAGCCTGCGGGCGACGGGATTCGACATCGACGCGGCGATGCTGCAGCGTGCACGGAGAAATCTCGACTCGTTCCATCTTAGGGATGTAAAGCTCCAACAGCAGGATGCAACATCATTTGCAGGGACATACGAGGCCATCGTCACCGACCTCCCCTACGGAAAAAACACGGTGCTGACATCTGATCAGGACTCGCTCTATCTCGCGTTTCTGCGCAACATCAGGCGCAACCGCATTCCAGCCTCTGTCATCGGCTTCCCCAGCACCTGCGACCACCGCAACCTCATCACGAAGGCGAAACTCACGCTCCGGCAGGAATTCACCTACTACCTGCATCACAGTCTGAGCAAGAAGATTGTGGTGCTACGGCTCCGGTAAAAATGTGGGTGGCCAAACGGGCGTTCAGTTGGCTGGTGTCCGAGAATCGAGCGGGGCTACAAAAGCTTTAAATTTCAATGGCACATTCCCCCGCAGATGGGCCTTGGGAAACGTCTGGCAAACGCGTGGAGTATCTTCAAGCAGAGCTTTGCGTTGCTCAAGAAAGACAAGAGTCTGGCCATCATCCCGCTCGTGCAGCTGCTCAGCGGCCTGGTGCTTCTTGCCATTCTCTTCTGGGCGTACTTCTCTTTTGATATCAATGCCCTCTCGTCGGTGCATCAATCTTTCCTCATTGTCCTGTTCCTTTTTATTGTATACCTCTGGACAACACTGCTTTCCTCGATTCAGGTCTGGATGGTTCATGAAGTTGCGCAGGGCAAGGATGCGACGGTTGCATCTGGATTACGGCGGGCCGCGGCAAATGCGGTTGACATCGTCCTCTTTGCTGTCGCATCGGTGGTGATTGTACTGGTGGCGTCACGGCTGCGGCGGCGCGGGTTTGCAGGGAGAGCCGCCGCCAGCGGCATCGAGTTCGTCACTGGCGTTGCGAAACAGCTGGTGCTGCCGGCGATGATTGTCACCGAACGCAGCTTCTTTCAGGCCGTCAAGCAGCTCAAGGAGAGCATCAAAGTCATTCCAGAGGCCCTCGCGTATGATATTGGAATGGGGCCGCTGGTTCTCATAGCGACATTTGCTGTTGTTTTTCTTGACCAGTTCGTCTTATTCATCTTCGGCACGGCTGCGTTTGTTGCAGTTCTCGTCGTGTGGATCGTCTTCCTCCTGGTCCTCACCAGTTACACAACAACAACCTACTATACGCTCCTGTATCTTGTTCTCATCGAGAAGAAAAAAATCGGCGGTCTTGAGCATCTGCTGAAAAAACGAGAGTAGTGGTGCAGTGGATGTTACGAAGGGTGGTGCTACTGCTTGGTGTTATGAAAGTATAAACTGCGGGGTATCCCGCTCCAACCCCCTTACGAAAGCGTAAACCGCGCGGTATCTCCAACCTCAATCCCTTCCTGTTCTGCCGCTCCGGCGTTCACCTCGAGCACGTACCGTGCCGCAGCACCGGGGTTGTATCGTGGGCAGGGATCCGCTTCGCACGGTGGCGTCTCTTCGCTGATGAACACGATTTCCCGCTCCGCATTGATCCAGATGATGTCCAGCGGGACGAGCGTATTCTTCATCCAGAACGGGTACACTCCTTCCTGCTCAAAAACAAACAGCATCCCTGTGTCAGGAGCAAGCGACTCGCGGAACATCAGCCCGCGCGCACGCTCCGCAGGCGCTGAAACAACTTCGACGGAGAAGCACGCGGCTTCGATGCAGACAGTATCGGCAGCCGGCGGCGCGCACGCCAGAATGGCGAGAAGCGCGATGATGGAAGCGACTAGCAGTGTTCGCATCGTGCAGCAGAAATCACTGGGCAGCCTCTTGCAGCCGGCCCCCTCATGTCCTCCTCCCCCTCTCCAGCAGCACCTTCTTCTCCTCGCGCGCAATCACGTGCCGGATCTCATGCACTGCGTCCGGGTTGGGCGACACGCTGTCGATCCCCTGCCGCACGAGGAAAGCGGCCATCTCCGGCCGCGACGCTGCCTGCCCGCAGATTGATGTTTCGACCCCATGCTTTTTGCAGGTCTGGATCACCTTTGCCATCTCTCCAAGCACGGCGGGATGCATCTCGTCAAACTGCTTCTGGATCCGTCCATTGTTGCGGTCAATGCCCAGCGTCAGCTGCGTCAGGTCGTTCGTGCCGAAAGAGACAAAATCAATCCCTTCCTTGCAGATATCCTCAATCACCCAGCACGCTGCCGGCGTCTCGATCATCACGCCGAACGCAACATCCTTTCCAGGCTCCAGTCCGGTCTCGCCTAAATAAGCTTTCGCTTTCCTGACTTCCTCCGCGCTGATCACGAACGGCAGCATGATGCCGACGTTCGCAAAGCCCTGCTCGTGCAGCTGCTTTACCGCGAGGAACTCTGCCTTCAGCATGCGCGGCTCGTCCAGCAGCCGCCGGATTCCGTGCCACCCGATCATGGGATCCGTCTCCCGAGGCTCCTGCTCTCCGCCTTTCAGGTTCCGGTACTCATCGCTGCGCAGGTCCGAGCACCGCACCCACACTGGCTTGCCTTTGAATGCCGCAGCGACCTTCGCCACTTCCGTCACGAGCAGCTGCACGTATGCCTCATCGTTCTTCTCGCGGAGGTACTGCGCTGGATGCTTCCCCCCACCCGCGATGATGAACTCCAGCCGCAGCAGGCCGACGCCTTCCGCCTGCGTCTGCTGCGCGACCTCCTGCGCGCGATCAGGAAAATCAAGGATTACTTTGACCTGCGTTGCGGTGACCGGCTCTTCAGCGCTTCCGACCGCCCCGATGCTTCCCTTCGTTGCCTCTTCTTTGGCGTGGACCTCACCCTCATACACCGCGCCGCGCGCCGCATCAACGGTGACAACCTGCCCGTCACGAAGCTCTTCCGTCGCACGCCCCGTTCCGACGATGCAGGGGATCCCCATCTCCCGTGAGACGATTGCCGCATGGCTTGTCATCCCGCCTTCGTCCGTGACCACGGCAGCTGCTTTCTTCATCGCCGGGACCATGTCCGGGTTGGTCATCGTCGTGACAAGGACATCGCCCTGCCTCACCTTGTCAAGCTCCCGCGCGTCAAGGATCACTCTCACTGGCCCGGCAGCAACCCCTTTGCTTGCCGTCTCCCCGCGCAGCAGCACCTTCCCTTCCGGCACTTCCCCGCGCTCTTCCGTTTTCCGCTTCAGCGTCGTCACCGCGCGCGTCTGGACGATGAAGACATTTCCTCCCTCTATCGCCCACTCCACATCCTGCGGGTGCTGATAATGCTCCTCAAGCTTCTTCCCTTGGCGCGCCAGCTCCAGGATCTCCTTGTCAGAAAGCACCTGCAGCTTTTCCTCGCTCGCATCGAGCGCCACGTGCACATTGCTTCCCGTCGCAGGATCGCGCACGATTTTGAACTTCTGCTCTTTTTTCTCCACTTTGGTTATCCGCAGCGTCCTCTTGTCGACAGCATAGAGGTCAGGGCTCACCATGCCCGAAACGACCGCTTCGCCGAGGCCGAAAGCCCCTTCAATGATGATTTCCTGCTCATCGTTGGTCGCGGGGTTGATGGTGAACAGGACGCCCGATTTCGCGCTGTTCACCATCTTCTGCACGATGACCGCAATCAGGACCTTCTCATGGGGGAAATCATTCTTCTGCCGGTAATAGATCGCCCGCGCCGTGAACAGCGACGCCCAGCATTCCCGCACCGCGTCGATTACCGCCTTCGCTCCGCGCACGTTCAGGAGCGTTGCCTGCTGCCCCGCGAAGCTCGCCTCAGGCAGATCCTCAGCCGTCGCGCTGCTCCTCACTGCGACAAATTCTTCCGCTCCTTTGACAATCTGTTGCGCCTGCGTCCTCTGGCCCGCGCCGAGCACCGCGTACGCATCCGCAATCTCCTCCTGCAGGTTTTCGGGAACTGGAGAATCAGTGATCAGCTTCTGGATCTGCTCCGCAGCCCGCTGCAGCTTCGCCGTGTCCTCGACATCAAGCCCCCGCAGCAGCGCAAGGATCTTGCCTTTGATGCGCGCCTGCTCGATGAATGAGCCATACGCCTGTGCGGTTATGGCAAATCCCGGCGGGATGGGAAACCGTGCGTTCCACATCTCGCCGAGGTTCGCGCCCTTCCCGCCGGCAACACCGACAGAATCCTTGTGTAGCTCCTTGAACCAGACGATCGAGCGCACGCTAGTCACCTGCAGCACTCAAGCGCTCGCGTTATAAAAAGGTGTCGGTTCTTCGACAGCAAATGTTGCGGCGTGGTGAAACGGCGTCGGCGTTATTGAAAAGTTCGCCAATGGGCCAGTGAGCGCCGGCGTAAGCGGGACGCCTGCCAGGCTCCAGCTCGATGCCAGTCCGAAGGACAATCAGGTCGAGCGCAGCGAACGGGAACTTTTCAATAACGCCCGGCATCAGATACTCTTATAAACAATCACTCACTCCTTTCTCCCATGAGACAAACAACGCCCCGGATAATGGTTATGGGCATCCTCGCTCTCGCCGCCATCTTTATCGTTTCCTGCGCTCCCGCGCAGCCGGCGCAAAAAGCGGCCGAGCCGCCGCAGGCCCCCGCTCTCTCCGTCCAGATAAAGCCGCAGCCTCCCGCAGCCGAGCAACTGCCCGTCGCGCAGCCTGTGCCTGAGCCGCAGATGCCCGAATCACCTCAGCAGGAAACGCTCAGCAAGCCTTCCTTTTCTTACACCACAACATCCAAAGGCGAGGGCAGCGCCGCAGTGGAATGCACTGACTGCGCCGAAGACCAGTGCAGGCAGGCCTGCCAGTACGAGATGGGCACCGCGTGCCTGCCGCCCAAGCTCTTCGGCTTCGGTAGCACGACGATCGGGACCAGGATGAGCTGCGAGTGCAGCTGTACAGAGCTTGGGTAATACCTCATTTTTACCTGTCGTGTTCAACCACTCATCGCGGCACGAGCAGGAACTCACCAAACCACCCGTCATCTGATTTGCTTCCTGCACGATATGCCCTCAACGGCAGCCCTGCCAAAACAGGATGCATTCGCAGGTCAGCAATAAAAAAGTCGGCGTGTGTTTTAAAGCTGGGGACGGGCGGCCCGTAGGTTTCACCACAATGGTTTTTTATCTATGAAATATAAAGCTCCCGCTTCCCGCAGCGCTTCGGCGATCGCGGGCGCTTCCCGCAGGGCCGCCATCCGCAGGGCCGCAGCCAGCGCCGCTTCGGCTCCGGCTCCCGCTTCGGCGAGCCCTCCCACGCGCGGGGAGAAAGGGTAAGATGGTAGTGGGGGATGGGATCAGTCATCAGCCGTGGCGCCTGCGGTGCTGGTGAAGCCCGCTGCTTCAAAATGAAGGAACACGCTTGGTTAAGAAAGAGGTCTATCGATCCTTCTCCATCCCTCTCTATCAAAAAAATCCTCAAGCTTTTCGTAGTTTAGTGGATGCTGTAATTTTTTGAGAGCTTGGTACTCTATCTGCCGTGCGCGCTCTCTGCTTATGTTCAGCCTCTCCCCCACCTCCTCGAGTGTCATCTCCGGCGTTCCAATGCCATACCTCATACAAATGATCTCCCGCTCCCTTTGCGTCAGCGTGCCCAAAACAGCATCCACTCTCTCCCGGAGTTCCCTGTCCCGAAGAATGTCGCCGATGTTGTACTCGGCAGGGGGAAGCAGCCGTCGATCAACTTCTGAAAGAGTGAGGAGAACTTCCTTCTTAACAACCCTCTCGGCCCGGTATCTCGGTTGCGGCTTAAACACCTTTAATTCCTCGGGAAAAATATCTTCCTCAAGCAGGAAAACCCCCATCTTCCGATAATAGTCGCAGATTTTTTTTTGGGTCGCGGGGCTGGGGTAGCACTGCATTCGCTCGTACCTGTATAAACTGGTAAAGCAGATACCCATCCCGCGCGCGACATCCTTTTCCGTTAGCCCGAACCGCATCTTTACCTCTTCCCGCGCCTTCACAAGCTTCGCATTCCTCAGCCTAGCCTCAAGCCGTAGGGTAAATCCATCCTCGACCCCCTCGTTCTGCTCCATCGCGCTACTGATAAGCCAGGTGTTTATATAATTAACTACTAAAAAGCAACAACACACACCACCACAACCTTTATAAACCCCCTCCCTTCCCGCGCTCCCACCTCACGACGTGATCAAGAAGCGCTTGCATCACGCGTACGAAAGCCTGAAAAGGATCCTCTCGAGTCGGCGGAGTGAGAATCCAGCAAAAGGCTTGTGATGGCAGCCGCCAGCGCAAGTTCTTGAGGGGCCTTTTCCCATTCCCATGTCAAAGAGACACGCACCACGTCACGGAACATTGCAGTTCTGGCCAAGGCGCAGAGCGAAGCGCGAGGCCGCCCGGATTAGGCAGTGGCCTCAGCAGAAGGATGCGAAGCCGCTGGGCTTCCTTGGCTACAAGGCCGGCATGTGCCACGTCATTGCCATCGACAACCGCCCCAAGTCGCCCAGCAAGGGAGAGGATCTCGCCCTGCCCGCGACGATCATCGAGTGCCCTCCGCTGCAGGTCGCTGCCGTCAATTTCTACAGGCACACGATCAACGGCCCGCAGCTGGCCGCAACCATCTTCTCACCGGCTCCCGACAAGGAGCTCAGCCGCGTTCTCCCGCTTCCGAAGAAGGTCAGGAAAAAGCTCGAAGACATGGCTGAATTTGATGATCTCCGCCTGCTTGTCCACACGCAGCCCGGGGCGACCGGCATAGGGACGAAAAAGCCCAAGCTCGCCGAGCTCGCCGTCGGCGGGACGAAGGAGCAGAAGCTCAGCTACGCGAAAGAGAAGCTCGGCAGGGAGATCCGCGTCGATGAGGTCTTCAGGGAGGGCGCGGCGGTTGACATCCACGCCATCACCAAGGGAAAGGGCTTTCAGGGCCCGGTGAAGCGCCACGGCGTCATGCTCCGCCACCACAAGTCAGAGAAGGCGCGCCGCGCCAACGTCCGCGGCTCATGGACCGGCCCGAAGATGTGGACTGCCCCGCACAGCGCCAAGATGGGCTACAACCAGCGCACCGAGTACAACAAGTGGATCCTCAGGCTCGGCGCACCGGCAAAGGACATCAACCCGTCCGGCGGCATCCTGCACTACGGGCTCATCAGGAATCCCTACATGCTCGTCAAGGGCTCGGTTTCGGGGCCTTGCAAGCGCGTCATGACACTGACGCAGCCCATCCGTCCGAATAAGAACATCCCGAAGGAGGCCCCGGCGATCCGCACCGTTGTCCTATGAAACTCCCCAAGCTTGACCGGAACAGCACGGCGCAGGGCACGCTCGAGCTGCCGCCGCAGTTTCACGAGCCTCTCCGTCCGGACATTATCCGCCGTGCGGTGCTCGCAGTGCAGAGCAGGCAGCGCCAGTCCTACGGCGCGCACCCCATGGCGGGCAAGCGCGTCAGCGCAAAGCTCTCGCGCCGCCGCCGCGACTACAAGGGCTCCTACGGCATCGGCATCAGCCGCGTCCCCCGCAAGATCCTCAGCCACCGCGGCACCCGCTTCTCGTGGGTCGCTGCGTTCGCGCCCGGCACGTACAAAGGCAGGCGCTCCCATCCCCCAAAAGCGGCCAAGCGCTGGGAGCAGAAGATCAACAGGAAGGAAAACCGCAAGGCCATCCGCAGCGCAATCGCAGCGACCATCAACCGTGAGCTCGTCACGATGCGCGGGCATCGCCTGCCTGTGGTCTACCCCTTTGTTATTGATACTGCGATTGAAAGCCTCGAAAAGACCGGGGATGTTGTTGCGCTCCTGGCCAGGCTCGGCTTTGATGCAGAATTGCAGCGCGCCGCAGTGAAAAAGGTGCGCGCCGGCAAGGGCAAGGCCCGCGGCCGTCCCTATAAGAAGAAAAAAGGCATCCTGATTGTCGTCGGCGGCGACTGCCCGCTGCTCCGCACCGCACGCAACATCTCCGGCTGCGACGTCGCGCACGTCGCTGCGCTGAATGCGCAGCTCCTTGCGCCCGGGGCGATGCCGGGCCGTGCAACGCTGTGGACCGAGCACGCCATTGAGCGCCTCGGCAAGGAGAGGCTCTTCACCTGACATGGACCCTTATGCCATCATACGCCACCCGCTCTCGACGGAAAAGAGCGTCCGTCTCCTCCAGGCAGAGAACAAGCTCGTCTTCGTCGTGGCTCCGCACGCAGCGCGCAATGAGATCAAGGCTGCGGTCGAGCAGCTCTTTAAGGTCAAGGTCACGGGCGTGAACGTGCTGAATACGGCACGCGGCGAAAGGCGCGCCTACGTGGCACTGGACAGGGGTTCGCCGGCGATTGAAGTCGCAACCGATTTGGGGCTGATGTAGCGATGGGAAAGACCATTATCCAGCAAAAGCGCGGGAAAGGCTCAAGCACGTATCGCGCTCCGAGCCACCGCTGGCAGGGCGCATCCCGCCTCAAGCCGACGCTCCGCGATGCCACGGGCCGTATCACGGAGTTCCTGCATTGCGCCGGCCACAGCGCTCCGCTCGCCCGCATCATGTATGGTGATGGTGAGGAATGCCTTGCAGTTGCCGTCGAGGGCCTTCGCATCGGCGACGAAGTGCAGTCAGGTGCAGCCGCAAGCCGGCCGGGGAATATCATGACGCTGAAAGACATCCCTGAGGGGACGATGATTTGCAATATTGAGAGGCAGCCGGGCGATGGCGGAAAGTTCGTCCGCGCGGGCGGCACCTTTGCCAAGATTGTCGCAAAAAACCCCCAGGGTGTTGTCATCCGCCTGCCGTCAAAGAAAGAGAAGATCTTTTACCCGGACTGCCGGGCGATGATCGGCATCGTGGCGGGCGGCGGCCGTGTCGAGAAGCCGTTCCTGAAAGCAGGCCGGCGCTGGTACGCGATGCGCGCAAAGAACAAGGTCTGGCCGCGCGTCTCGGGCGTGAGCATGAATGCCGTTGACCATCCCTACGGCAGCTCGCGCGGCGCAAAGCGCGGTCCCACCATTGCTCCGCGGTACGCTCCCCCCGGGAGGAACGTCGGGAAACTGCGCCCGCGCCGCACGGGCATGAAGAGGTAACCAAAGGTAACCAATGGTCAAGAAAGAGCTTCGGTGGCGTGGCAAAACCTTGGAAGAGCTCCAGCACATGGAGCTCGCTGAATTTATGAAGCTCGTTCCCTCGCGTGAGCGCCGCAAGCTGCGTCGCGGCTTCACGTCCGCAGAGCAGAAATTCCTCAAGCGTGTCCAGCGCGGAAAGAAAAACATCGAGACCCACTGCCGCGACATGGTGATCGTTCCCGCGCTGCTCGGCACCTCGGTGAAGGTCCACATGGGCAAGGAATTTGTTCCCCTCATGATTGAGCTTGACATGCTCGGCCATCGGCTTGGCGAGTTCGCATTGACGCGGAAAGGGGTCCATCACAGCGCTCCGGGCATTGGTGCCACGCGCTCAAGCTCGGCGATTTCGGTGAAATAAATGGCATCCCACCACTATGCGACAGCGATGGAAGGCGCACGCGCCGTTGCGCGCGACGCCCCCGTGAGCGTCAAGCACAGCGTTGAGGTGTGCCGCTGGATCCGCGGGAAGCCGCTCTCCGCCGCAAAGGTGCTCCTCGAGCAGGCGGCGAAGAAGCAGCGTGCCGTTCCCTACCTGCGCTACAGCTGGGACCTGGGGCACAAGCGGGGCATTGCCGCAGGCCGCTATCCGGTGAGCACCTGCAGGGCCATTTTGCGCCTGCTCCAGTCGGTTGAGGTGAACGCGCAATTCAAGGGGATGAACACCTCAAAGCTCGTCGTCGCGCACATCGCAGCGCACCGCGCCGCTCGCCCCCTACACGCAGGCCGGCACCGGGGCCGTGTCACGAAGCGGGCGCATATCGAGATTGTGGTGCAGGAGCGTGCGCAGGAAAAGAAGCCGGAAAGGAAGCAGCAGGCCGGGCCGCGCACCGCACTGCAGCCTCCTGCACCGCGGGGGAGTGGTGCATCATGATGGAACGTGAGTTTGTCGCACAGAAGCTGAGGGAATTCCAGGTGCAGGAATTTATTGACCAGTCGCTCGGCAACGTCGGCCATTCACAGACACTCATGAAGAAAACGCCGCTGGGGGAGAAGATTATTATCTATGCGAGCCGCCCGAGCATCATTGTCGGCCGCCGCGGCGCCAACATCAAGGAGCTGACGAGGAAGCTCAAGAAGCAGTTTAACCTCGAGAACCCACAGATTGAGATCGGCGAGGTGACCAACATATTCCTCGACCCGAATATCGTCGCGGAACGCATTGCCTCATCGCTCGAGCGCTACGGCACGAACCGCTTCAAGGGCATCGGCCACAAGATGATTGAGAAGATCATGGAAGCCGGCGCCCGCGGCGTTGAGATCATCCTCTCGGGCAAGCTTCCGGGCGCCCGCGCACGCTCCTGGCGTTTTTACCAGGGTTATGTCAAGAAATGCGGCGATGCCGCCCAGGTTTCCGTCCGCAAGGCGACGCGCTCCGCACTGCTGAAGCCCGGCATTGTCGGGATACGCGTGAGCATCATGCCGCCCGACATCCGCCTGCCTGATGACATCCGCTGGAAAGAGCAGCCCGCCGCCCCGCAGGAGGCGCCTGCAGCTGCATCCGGCATCGGCCCAGCGTCGGAACAGCCGGCAGCGCAGCCGGCAACGGCGGGCGCCGCGGCGGAAGAGAAGCCCGCAGAAGAGAAGCCCGGGAAGGCGCGCAAGCGTGCGGCCAGGCCGCGTGCGGCGAAAACGAGAAAAAAGGTGACGGAGGAACCCACTCATGAAGCTGAAGGAGCTGCGGGCGCTGCCCAAAACTGACCTCGCGGCAAAGCGGCAGGAATTGCGCAAGGAGATCCTCAAGACAAACGCGCAGATCGCCCTCGGCGCAGGGATCCAGAACCCGGGCAAGGTGCGCACCGTCAAGAAGACGCTTGCACGCATCAACGCCCTGCTCGCCGCGGATTCGGTGAACCCTGCCATGCAGTCCGGGAAGCGGGGAGGGCGCGCAAAGCAATGAACGTTTGCCCCAACTGCGGCCTCCCGCAGGATCTCTGCGTCTGCGAGACCATTGCGAAGGAGAGCCAAAAAATTACCGTTGCCCTCGAAAAGCGGAAGTTCGGCAAGAACTATACCATCATTAAGGGGTTTGGAAAGGGAATCGACACCAACGATTTGGCGAGGAAGCTGAAAATGAAATTTGCATGCGGCGGGACAATGAAAGGTGACCACATCGAGCTGCAGGGCGACCACCGGGCGCGTATGAAGCCCGCGCTGCTCGAGCTCGGCTTTCCCGGGGAGACGGTCGAAGTGAGATGAGCAGGACAGCCATGAAACCCAAGATATACCACGGAGAGCTGATAGGGAAGAGCATCTGCATTACCGCCTCGCGGCACCCTGCGCTCGCGAATGCGCTCGTAAAGGTCCTCGATGAGACGAAATACACTCTCCTTGTTGAGCGCCACGGCGTGCGGAAGCGCATTCACAAGGCCGGCCTCGCCCTGAAGCTTGCGGGGCGGCAGGAGCAGCGTGCCATCACTGCTGCTCAGCTGATGAGGAGACCGGAGGAGCGCTTATGAAAAAACAGGCGGTCACGCGTGCAGCACCCGCATCGCAGGCGGCGTGCGCTGACAAGAAATGCCCCCTGCACGGTGCGCTGTTGGTGAAGAACGAAGAGCACGTTGGCGCGGTCATCAGGAAAGATTCCCATAACAGTGCGACCATCGAATGGGAGCGCCAGTTTTATCTCCCGAAGTACGAGCGCTACGAGCGCCGCCGCTCGCGCATGCATGTGCATAATCCTTCCTGCATCGCCTCGGCGGTCGGCGACACCGTGCGCGTCAGGCGCACGCGCCCCCTCAGCAAGACCAAGCACTTTGTCATTGTCGAAGTGCTCAGGCGGAAGTCCCCATGAAGGCGATTAAGGCACGTCTCGCGCGGGGAATTCCTTTCGGCGCGTACGTCCCGGCCTGCGATAACTCCGGCGCAAAAATCGTCCGGATTTTCGGGGTGAAAGGCCATAACACCGTCAAGGGCCGTATTCAGGCCGCGGGGATCGGGGACATGGTCCTCGCCAGCGTCAAGCGCGGCCGCCCGGACATGAAGAAGCAGGTGGTGCTCGGCATCATCGTGCGGCAGCGGAAAGAATACCGGCGGCGTGACGGCCTCCGCGTCAAGTTCGAGGACAACGCGCTGGTCGTCTTGAAGGACGAGGATGGCAATCCCAAGGGGACGATGATTAAGGGCCCCATAGCAAAGGAGGCAGCGGATCGCTGGCCGGGCGTCGCACGCCTCGCAAGCATCATCGTCTAGGTGCACCATGAAACCATTTTCACCCTCGTGGAAGGCAAGCGCAAGCCCGCGCAAGCAGCGCAAGTATCGGGCCAGGCTCCCGCTCCACCTGCGGCGGAAGCTCATGCACGCCGCGCTCTCAAAGGAGCTGCGGAAGAAATACCGCAGGCGCTCGCTCACGGTCCGGCGTGGCGATAGGGTGAGGGTCATGCGCGGCCACGCGCGCTCCAAGGAGGCAAAAGTGGAGCGCGTCGACTATCGCAACGAGCGTCTCGAGCTCACCGGCATCGAGCGCACCAAGAAAGACGGAGCGAAGCTCCTCGCGCCGATTCACCCGTCAAACGTCATGATCATCGAGCTTGATTTCAGCGACAAGCTCAGGAAACAGAAGCTCGGGGCGAACCCAGGAGCGGAAATGAGGGAAGCAGCGCCATGAGCCATCTCAAGCGCCTGCGTGCGCCGCGGACCTGGAATCTCAGCCGCAAGGCCGGCACGTTCATCTCTCGCCCGAGTCCCGGCCGCCACCCGCTCCGCCGCTCGCTTCCCCTTATTGTCATCCTGCGCGACGTGCTTGGCAAGGTGCAGTCTGCGCGCGAAGGGAAAAAGATCCTGAGGGCAAAAAGTGTCCTCGTCGACGGTGCCGCCGCGCACGATCTGCGCCAGGCCATCGGCCTCTTCGATGTGGTGGGCATCCCCTTGCTCAATGAATGCTACCGCGTCCTGTTCGACGGGAAAGGGCGCCTGCAGCTCGTCCCCATCCCCGCGCAGGAACAGGCGGTGAAGGTGTGCCGCATTATGCGAAAGCAGGTCATCCGGGGGGGGAAAATACAGGTGACACTGCATGACGGGAGAACGCTGCTCACCGACAATGCCCCGAATGTTGGCGATAGTGTCGTGCTGGCGCTCCCCCAGGGCACCCTCACCAAGGTGCTCAGGCTCGTGCCGAATGCTCCGCTCTATGTGGTGGAAGGGAAGCGCCGCGGCAGCCATGGGTCCATGCAGCAGCTCAAAGGGGCAAGAGTGATGTATGAAGATGCACAGCACAGCGTGATAGAAACCCTCAAGGAGTATGTGATGGCGGTGGGCGAGACCAGGCCGCTGGTAACGATCACCAATGAAACCACCAATGAGATTGCCAATGAACCAAGACGAAGCGAAAAATCCGATGCGGAAGATTAGGGTCGAGAAAATAACCCTCAACATCGGTGCGGGAAAGGACGAGGAAAAGCTCAAGCGAGGCATTGCGCTGCTCAGGAAGATCACCGGTGTCGAACCTCAAAAGACGATGACCCATAAGCGCATTCCTGCCTGGGGCCTCCGTCCGGGCCTGGCAATCGGCTGCAAATTCACGCTCCGGGGCAAGGCTGCCGAAGAGCTGCTCCGGCGGCTGCTCGAGGCTGCGGGCAATAAGCTCAATGCCGGGCAGTTTGACCGCGAAGGGAATTTTTCCTTCGGCATCGCGGAATACATCGACATTCCGGGTGTGAGCTATGATCCTGACCTTAAGATGATGGGTCTCGAGGTTTCGGTGACGCTCGGGCGCGCAGGCTTCCACATCAAGCGGCGAAAAGTCATGTCACGCACGATTCCCGCGCGCCATCGCACGACCCCCGCAGACGTGATGCAGTTCATGCAGGAGCGCTTTCAGACGCGCATGGTGCAGGAGGAGGCATCCTCATGACAACCAGCGACTGGAGAAAAGTCTCCGCCCAGCTCAAGGCAAAGCCAGTCAAATGGAAGAAATACGAGAAATGGAACAAGCCGAAGGCGCGGAGCTGCGGATTGGCGCTGCGCCACTGCCACCGCTGCAATCGCGTCGGCGGCCACATCCGCAAGTATGGCATTGGCCTGTGCCGCCAGTGTTTCCGAGAGATCGCCTCACGGATCGGCTTTAAAAAATACAGTTGATGAACCATGGTCATGAACGATACCCTTTCCGCAGCATTGTCGAAGATTCTCAACGCAGAGAGGATCGGAAGGAAAGAATGCACCCTCGCGCCGGTCTCGAAGGTGCTGAAGAGGATCCTTGAGATCATGAACCAGAACCTCTACATCGGCAAGTATGAGGAGCTCGACGACGGCCGCGGCGGCATGCTCAAGGTCCATCTGCTCGGGACGATGAACAAGTGCGGCTCGGTGAAGCCGCGCTTCAGCACGAAGGTCACGGAAATGGAGAAATGGGAGAAGCGCTATCTGCCTGCGCAGGGCTTTGGCATCCTCATCCTCTCCACGTCACAGGGCCTCATGACGAACGAGGAGGCAAAACAGCAGAATAGGGGGTGGAAACTTATCGCCTACTGCTACTGATAGGCAGTTTCGCACAAACCACGATGAGCAGCGCAATGAAAGGCGGCCGGCACCGGAAGTCCGGCAGGGGAGCCGCAGCAGCCAAACCAGCCAAACCAGCCAGCCAGGGGCTTCGCCTCGAGCTCGAGCTTCCGCAGGGCGTCCAGGTCGAGGTGGATCAGAAGTCCGGCGGCGGGCTGGCCACCAAGGGCCCCCATGGCGCCGTACGCCGCGCCCTGATGAGTCCCCTGGTGCGCATCACCAAGGAAAGCAACAAGCTGGTGATGGAAAGCTCGCGCGCAACAAAGCGGGAAAAGAAGCAGCTCTACACGCTCGCCGCGCACGCCAGGAACATGTTCCGGGGCGCTGCCGAGGGTCACACCTATGAGCTGAAAATTTGCTCCGTCCACTTTCCGATGAATGTCTCCGTGGCAGGCAAGGAATTCATTGTCAAGAATTTCCTTGGCGAGAATGCCCCCCGCACCTTGGTATTGCCCGAGGGCGCCGTCGTCAAGGTCGAGGGCGACGTCGTTCGAGTCGAGAGCAGCGACAAGGAGCTCGCAGGCCGCGTCGCATCCCGCATCGAGCTGCTCACGCGCGTCACGGGCCGCGATCGCCGTGTCTTCCAGGATGGGATCTTCCTCACCAGGAAAGACGGCAAGCCCATCATCTGAAAATGAAACCGCATCCCGAAACAAGCCAAATGATGAAGCGGCGGAAGCCCGCATTTGTGAGGCAGGACGCCGGCCGGTTCAAGAGGCTCGGCGCCAAATGGCGTAAGCCGAGGGGCATTCACTCCAAGATGCGCGAGCACCGCAAGGGCCATCCCGATGTTGTCAGCATTGGCTATCGCACGCCGCAGTCGCTGCGCGGCATCCTCGGTGATGGTCGCACACCCGTACGGGTGCATAACCAGCATGAGGTCGGCCTTCTCGATCCGAAAAGGCACGCGCTCATACTCGCGGCGTCGCTTGGGACGCGCAAGCGCCTTGCGCTCCTGACCATCGCAGAGCAGAAAGGCTTCGCACTGATGGATGCCAGGGACCCGGCCTCCCGGCGCGTCCAGATTCAGAAAGCCTGGGAAGAGCGTTCGCGGATCCGTGCCGAGAGGCGGCGTGCTGAGAGACAGAAGCGGCCTTCAGTAGCAGAAAAGCAGCAGCCCAGGCCCAAGGCGAAGCAGGAGAAACGCGATCAGGCAATAACACCAATAACGCCCGCTCCGTCGAAGGACATCCAGCCGAAGGAAGGAGAAAAGCAGCAGCGTGAAGAGCAGCGCCGCGAAGCGGAAAAGGTGATGATAGCTCCATGAGCCTTGCCACCCAGCGCCGGCTTGCCGCACAGCTCTTGAAATGCTCGCCCCACCGTGTGCGCTTCGATCCGGAACGGCTCGGCGATATCAAGGAGGCCATCACGAAAGCTGATCTCCGCGGCTTGATCGGCGAAGGTGCGGTCGCCGAGCGCCCTGTGGCAGGTATCTCGCGGGCGCGCGCCCGGAAGTTCGCGCGCAAGAAACAGCGCGGTCAGCGCCGCGGCCAGGGAAGCAGGAAAGGGCGGCGGGGCGCCCGTCTGAATAAGAAAGAGGCGTGGATTGCAAAAATCCGCAGCCAGCGCCGGCTGATCCGCGGGCTGCTCGCAGAAAGCCGCATTGATCAGCAAACCTACCGCTCGCTCTACACGAAGGCAAAAGGGGGATTTTTCCGCAATGTCCGCAATATCCGGCTCTACCTCGATGAGCGGGGGCTGATGAAAAAATGACCTCGCGTCTGCGTACCATCCCATTCCGGAGAAAACGTGAAGGCAGGACGGATTACCGCAAGCGGCGCGAGCTGCTCAAGGCAGGCGCTCCCCGCGTGGTGATACGCCCCGCGCTCAGGAACATCACTGCACAGCTCATCGAGTACCGCCCGGAAGGCGATCGCGTGCTTGCCGGGGTTCACTCCCATGCGCTCGATGAGCGGGGTTATCCCGTCCACAAGGGCAATCTGCCCGCTGCCTATCTCACCGGATATCTGCTCGGAAAAAAAGCAGTCGCGAAGGGCATCACGCGCGCCATTCTCGACACAGGGCCGCGGACCCCGATAAGGGGAAGCCGCATCTATGCATGTGTGAAAGGCCTGCTCGACGCAGGCGTGGGCGTTCCCGTGGCGGAGGATCAGCTCCCCAGCGGCGATCGCATCCGGGGGGAGCACATTGCCGCCGGCGCCGCGCCGCATGCGCGCTTCACGGAGTATCAGCAGAAGAAAATAGATCCGCGCACGCTCGCGCAGCTCGTGGCAAAGATCAAAAAGAATATTGAGGAAGCACCATGAACCCCGAAAACAAAGCCCCGTTGGATAATCCATCTCCCGCCGCGCCTCCTGCCGCGGAGTTGCAGCCGGAAGCTGAAGCGGCCGCGCCCATCATCGGGCCGGTTGCTGCGGGTGAGGTTCCTCCTGCTAAACCAACCTCACGTGATCGCTGGCAGCCCCGTTCCGCACTCGGAAAAAAAGTGAAAGAGGGCAGCATTGCCTCCATCGAGACCATCCTCGACCAGGGGCAGGTGATTTTTGAGCCGGAAATCATCGATGTGCTCCTGCCGGGCCTTGAGAATGATCTCCTTCTCATCGGCCAGGCAAAAGGAAAATTCGGCGGCGGCCAGCGCCGCATGTTCCGCCAGACCCAGAAGAAAACGGCGGAAGGGAACAAGCCGAAGTTTGCCGTCTGCGCAGTCGTCGGAAATAAGGACGGGTACGTCGGAGTCGGCTATGGCAAGAGCAAGGAAACAGTCCCCGCGCGCGAAAAGGCGCTGCGCCGCGCGAAGCTCAACATCAGGAAAATCCGCCGTGGCTGCGGCAGCTGGGAATGCGGCTGCCGGGCACCCCATTCAATCCCCTATGCGGTTGAAGGCAGATGCGGCTCCATTCGCCTGCGCCTCATGCCCGCGCCCAAGGGCAAAGGCCTCGTTGCACAGTCAGAGATTCAGAAAATATTGCGTCTCGCAGGCATCCGTGATGTCTGGAGCAAGGCATTTGGCATGAGCCGCACCACGCTGAACCTTATCTACGCCTGCGTCGATGCGCTCGACAGGCTCGTCACCACGAAAGTCAACCCGCAGGACCAGGAAGAGGTTGGCCTTTGTGAAGGGAAAGCGCCGCAGGCGCAGGTGGATCAGCATGCCTGAACGCATCGCAGCGATTTTGGTGCGCAGCACGATCAATGTGCAGCCCGAGATGCGGCGCACGCTCAGCCTTCTTCGCCTGCAGCAGAAGAACCACTGTGTCATTCGTGACAGGACTCCGGCAACGCTCGGGATGCTCGCCAAGGTCAAGGATCTCATAACCTGGGGCGACCTCGATCCCGCAGTCGAGAAGCAGTTCGCTCCTCATGCGCGCGATGGCGTCGTTCGCCTCCAGCCCCCGCGCGGCGGCTATGGCCGCAAAGGGATTAAGGCTCCATTCACCATCGGCGGCGCGCTCGGCTACCGCGGTGCGAAAATCAATGATCTCATGCGGAGGATGATGCCGTCATGGTAGTCCGCCGGAGAAAAAAGAACGTCCGCCAGCGCGGCTCCCATACCCACGGCTGGGGCTCGAAGAAGAAGCACCGGGGCGCAGGCAACCGCTCGGGAAGGGGGAATGCAGGCCGTGGCAAGCGCTCGGCCCACAAGAAGCAATGGTTCATCGTGCGCGGGATTCTCCTTGGGCACCGCGGGTTCACCATGCATCGCCGTGATTCCCGTGGTGAAACCATCAATCTCGAAGCGCTCGAGCGCAGCCTCGAAGCGCTCGTGCAGGGCGGAACGATAAGAAAAGTGAATGATGCCTATGTCATCCAGCCCGGTGCCTTTCCGTATGCGAAGATCCTCGGCAGCGGCTCGTTGCATGCGAAACTGCACATCGAGTCGGTCCACTGCTCAAAGAAAGCGGCCGAGAAGATAAGGGCAGCCGGCGGAAAGGTCACCGAGGCGCCCGCGTCCAAGAGCGCTGGGAAGGCCGCGAACGTGAGTGCCGCCCCCCGCGCCGCCGGCCAGCAAAGCAAGGCTCCGCGCGGGCGCGAAAGAGAGGTTTATAGCAACCCGCAAGTGCCGTCAAACGGCTAGTGCAGGAGACAAGAGCGAGTACAATGTCCTGGTGGGAACGCATCACGAAGAATTTGCCGGAAGTCAAGGGCCCGCTCCAGCGCAGGCTCTCATTTAAGGAGAAGCTCAAGTGGACGCTCGCGACGCTCGTTCTTTTCTTCATCCTCGGCCTGATCCCTCTCTTCGGCCTTGGTGAGAACGCCCTGCAGCAGTTTGAGTTCCTCTCCGTCATCCTCGGAGCAAGCTTCGGAAGCATCATCAGCCTCGGCATCGGTCCGCTGGTGACCGCGTCCATTGTCCTGCAGCTCCTCAACGGCGCCCAGATCGTGAAGTTTGATCTCCGCTCGCACGAAGGCAGGGCGCGCTTCCAGTCGGTCCAGAAGGCCCTTGCGGTTTTTTTCATCCTCTTTGAGGCGGCGATTTATGTCTTCATGGGCGGGCTCGCTCCCTCGCAGCAGTTCGCAGGCACCGCAGTCTACACGCAGATCCAGCTCCTGCTCGTGTTCCAGCTCGTGATCGGCGGGATCCTTATCATGTTCATGGATGAGGTGATTTCCAAATGGGGATTCGGCTCGGGCATCAGCCTCTTCATCGCAGCCAACGTCGCCCAGCAGGTTTTTGTCCGCGCCCTGAACCCGCTGCCGAGCCCGACCAACCCGGACATCGCAAGCGGCGCGATTCCCGCGATTTTCCAGAGCCTCAGCGCGGGCGACCCGCAGACTGCCCTCCTGCAGGCTGCTGCGCTGATCAGCACGGTCGCCGTCTTTGCGGTTGCGGTCTACACGCAGTCAATGCGCGTGGAAATCCCCCTCAGCTTCGGCCGTGTCCGTGGCTACGGCTTCCGCTGGCCCTTGAAGTTCTTCTACACATCAAACATCCCCGTCATCCTGATTGCGGCACTGCTCGCGAACATCCAGCTCTGGGGGCGCCTGCTCGAGAGCTGGGGGCGCCCCCTGCTCGGCACCTTCAGCGGCGGGACTCCTGTCTCAGGGCTGGTCGCATGGCTCAATCCGCCCGATGTCATCAGCACGCTCGTCACGACAGGCGCCGCAGGCTTCCTCCGGGCCCTGCCCATCATGCTGATCTATATGCTCATCCTTGTCGTCGGATCCGTCATCTTTGCCGTCTTCTGGATGCAGACCGCGAACATGGACGCGCGCTCGCAGGCAGAGCAGATTCTCGCAAGCGGCCTGCAGATTCCCGGCTTCCGCCGCGATCCCCGCATTCTGGAAAGCATCCTCAAGCGTTATATTTGGCCCCTGACGGTGCTCGGCGGTGCGACGGTTGGCCTCATCGCAGCCGTGGCCGATGTCACCGGGACCCTCACGAGCGGCACGGGCCTGCTGCTCGCCGTCATGATCATCTATAATCTCTACGAGGAGATCGCCAAGCAGCATACCATGGATATGCATCCCATGCTGCGCAAGTTCATCGAATAGACATGGGCTTCATCCAAAAAGTGGTGAGCATCATAAGGTCAAAACCCCCGCGATGATACCAGCAAGCTCGTTGCGAGGGGTCGCTCCTGTCGGAAATGCATCACGCATTTCTGAGCATGTTAGAAACCACTGCGGTGGTTTCCAACACTACGGGAACGCAGAGCCTTCGAGAGCAAAAAGCGAGGGTTTTGAAGATGCTCACCTGAGCGAATGCGAATTTTTGGATGAAGTTGAATAATCATGGGCTTCATCCAGACCATCACCGATCCGGTATTCAACCCGCTGCTGGCACTTGGTCCTCTCGGCGCACTGCTCGTTGCCTCGTTTGTGCTGTCGCTGCTCATCACGCTGATTTACAAGCTCCTGACAGACCAGGAAGAGATGGGGCGCCTGCGCGCCGAGCTCAAGAGCTCCCAGGCACGCATGCGCGAGCTGCGCGGGAATCCCGAGCAGGCCTTGCAGGTGCAGAAAGAGGCCATGGCGAAGAACATGGAATATATGAAGCACAGCTTCAAGCCGACGCTCGTCACGTTCATCCCCGCCATCCTCGTCCTTGCATGGCTCGGCGCCCATCTTGCATTTGAACCGATCATGCCGGGCGACCAGTTCACCGTTGACGTGCTCTTCGACGGGAGCGCACAGGGCACCGCCGCGCTCACCGCAAAGTCTGGCCTTGAAGTCGTCGGAGCCGCAAACGCAACCATCCTCTCTCTCCAGTCCCCGCCTGCTCCGCCGCACGCCACGTTTGCGCTCAAGGCCGTTGAGCCGGGCGAGCACTTCTTTTTTATTGATGTAAACGGCAAGTCCCATGAGAAGAGCGTCCTCGTCACCGCAAAGCGCGAGTACACTGAGCAGGCAAAGCAATTCCGCAACAGCCCCGTGAAAGTGATTTCCATCAATTACGAGAAGCTCAAGCCCCTCGGCAGCCTTTCCCTCTTCGGCTGGCAGCCAGGCTGGCTCGGCCTGTACATCATCTTCTCGCTCATCTTCAGCCTGGTGCTGCGGAAGCTGATGAAGCTGCACTAGAAGCGCGTTTCCGCCTCCGCGAGCCGCCCTCGCCGGGTAATCTTTATAAACCCCCGCAAGCCACGGCGCACCATGCCGCAGCCTTACAAGCGCTCACGGACCTTGCGCCGCATCAAGGTGAGAACACCGGGCGGAAGGAATGTCGTACACTACCTCCCTCGCAAGCCGGGCAGGGCCCACTGCGCAGGCTGCCGGAAGCCACTGGCAGGCGTTGCACGCGCTCGCCCCACGCAGCTCAACAAGCTCTCGAAAACAGAAAAGCGGCCTGAGCGCCCGTTTGGCGGCGTCCTCTGCAGCGGCTGCATGCGCGCAAGGATCAAGGCGCAGGTGAGGGGAACCCATGTTTGACGTCGGCCGCATCTGCGTGAAGCTCGCAGGGCGCGACGCGGGAAAGCGCTGCGTCGTCATCGAAACGCTCGAGAACAACTACGTCCTCGTCGATGGCGAAACCCGCCGGCGGAAGGTCAACATGCGCCACCTCGAGCCGCTCGGGCAGACGCTTGAAATCTCCGGGAATGCCTCTCACGAGGAAATAGCCGCTCTTCTCAATGGGCAGGGCTGGAGCGTCCGCACCGCAAAGCCAAAGCAGGCAAAGCCCCGCCCGCGCCGCGTGAGAAAGCCGAAAGCGAAGCCCGTGAAACAGCAGGGAACAAAGCGCCCCGTGGCAGCAAGGAACGCGCCGGCAGCTGCCGCACCCCCAAAAGAGCCGCAGGAAGCGCCCGCATCAGTGCCGAAGCCAGGCGACCAGTCCGCAAAGCCGGCGGCGGAACCAAGGCCCGCGAAGAAGGAAAAGGAAGCAACGGCACAATAGGGTAAAGATATGCGCTCCGAACTGAAACTTAAGGCGAATCGAGTATTCCTGATTATCGTTGCCGTGATAGTCGCTGTTCTACTTCAGGGCTGTGGAAGAGGAGGCGGCGTTACGACTTCAGAATCAGTTCCTTCAATTCCTGCGGGCGCCGGCGAAGTCTGGGAAGCTATACTTGTCGGTGAGGGCGGCAACGCCTATTGTGATGGGCGATTTATTGAGAACTTTGGCTTTACGGTGACTATGGATTCGTCAATGGCCTCGGCGATTAGTCGAAGTCTTGCCGATTTAAGTTCTCATACAGTCTACGGCAACGGGAAATTCTCAGGCAGCGAGCTCGTGGATGTTCAGAGCGCCTATCCAAGCTCCTGCACTCTGGAAGACACAACGGTCAGTAATGTACCTTTTCGCATGGAAGCCTATTACACGGCGGGTTATATAGGTACGGCAGGTTATCCAGATAGTCCCTTTGTTCAAATCTTTGTGCGTGCCAGTAATAATCTTATTGGAGGTCGCGCCTTCATGCCTTCACAGAATTCCTATTCCAACATTCCGGCCGAAAAACTCAATCTCATGGGAACAGACTTCAGTACGCCCGGACGCATTGAGGGAAGGTGGCGAGCCGTTGGCAGTGATAACAGCGCCCACGGAACTTTTGTTTTAACCCTTGTCACTGGTTCTACGGGCACAAGCGGTTGACTAAACAGATGCAATATTCTTTCTCAGCTGCAGCAAAGAAAAGAGTGGACTCGCCGGGACTTCCGAAAGCAACGTGCCCTCCTCGAACCCGGAGTCTCCTCGTTGCGAACGAGGTGTCATAGCCGTTAGACCACGAGCCCACCAAAAAGACGCACGGGGAAGCGTTTAAATACCTTTCTTGTCCGGGGGGGTTGGTGCGGAATGTGCACTGCCCTTCCTTTGCGAGCGACGCTGTCCGCTGCTTGCAAGGCTCGCCGGGACTGATTTCCTTCGACTAGAACTGCGGGGTACTATAGAACGAACTTACGGAAATCAGCGGAGCGCCGACGTGCACGACTTTAGGGAGTGCTGGCTTGCCACCGCAGTGCCGCGTGAGCGAATGACGCACCAACTCGTGCTATCCCTTCCGCAGGCGCTTGCTCACCGCCCTGAACAGCCCTTCCACATCCAGTTCCGCAGCCGCGGCGGGCATCGCGAGCTTCCACCGGTTGAGCACCGCGGGATGCACCTCGCCGAACACGCCGATCTGCTCCTTCCCTGCAAACACTGTCCCGACGCGTCCGGGGATCAGCAGCTCATCCGCACCATCCTGAACCGTCAGCTGCAGGCCAAGCCCGCGTTCCAGCGCATCAACAACCTGCCGGATGCTTGTCACGTCCGCTTTCTCATGGCACACCAGCAAGCCAAGCTTCAGCCGCTCGCGGATCCCATGCTCCGCTTTCGCGTCGCGCGAAAAGACCACTCCCGCCTCATACACCTGCTGCGGGTACTCCTGGTGCTGGTTTGACGCGAGCACTTTCAGCAATCCGGGAAGCAGGCGCTTTCGCAGGGAGCCATGCTCTCCGAGCGCATTCCGGAGCGCAATTGCATCATCAGCCTCTGTCTCGGAAAGAAGATGGTAGTTCTGCAGCTCAAGAAACCCGAAACCGATGAGCAGCTCGCCAATCATCCACAGGAAGCGCTGCAACGCATCTTCCTCGGCGATGGTCGCGACACGCGGAATCTCCTCAGGGATGTTCTCGTATCCGTACGCGATCGCCAGGTCCTCAATGATGTCGGCTGAATGCAGTACATCTGCGCGGTACGCGGGCACGAGCACCAATTTCCCGGCAAGGCCGTACCCCATGCGCCCGAGCAGCATGGCAAGCTGTTTCTCATTCAGCGCAATCCCCAGCAGCCGCCGCGCATCATCAAGCTCAAATGCCATCGCTGTTGGCTTCAGGTCCGGCGTCGTGAGCGTCTTCTCCTGGTACGCAACCTTCATCGAATAGATTGCTCCTCCCATATCAGCGAGTGCCGTCACAAAAATATTCAGCGCAACCTGCAGCGTCCCAAGCTCCGGTCCCGTCGCCTCGATGAACACGTCGCGCGTCGCGGGAGTGACTTTCCCGGCCTCATGCGAGTTGATGATCGGCGGCATCGAGAGGATCGTTCCCGCCGCATCGAGGAAAATCGGGAACTCTTTCTCGGAAGCGATGAGATGCCCATACTTCCGTCCCGTCGGATGCTTCTCGAGAATCTCCCGCCCGGTGAGGGTGGAGGGGAACTCCAGGGGGCGGAACCTGATCTCGTCCGCAGCCCGCGTCGTGAACGTGACGGGCATCCGGATCCTGTCAAGCGGATACACCCCAAGCCCCCCTTTCGTCCGGTTCCGCAGCAGCGTCACGCCAAGCTTTTCCTGAAGCTGGATGATCTCCCGCACCCGCTCGTCGCTCAGCGACAGGCCCCGCACGACTGCAGTTACGGCGGACGGCCAGCGGTTCAGCGTCTTCACGACGCGAGTCGTCCATCCCGAGCGCTTCACCTCATACCCGCGCAATCCCGGCGCGCTGCCGATGAACGCAGCCAGCGCGCGGCCAAATCCCTGCTCGCTCAGCAGATCCGGCCGGTTGGGAAAAACCTCGACGACGATTTCATCACGATCGACCTTCTCCAGGTCCGTGCCCAGCATCGAGATGCGCTCCTTCAGCTGCTCTTCAGGAAGCTTCCTGCCAAGGAGCTGCTCAAGCGCCCTGCGATTCAGCGTCACCGTCGGCATCTTATCCCTCAGATTTGTTTAGCACCCCCAGGTCGAAATTCCTTCGACGCAAATCATCGGGGGCGTCGCGGGGGATGCACCCGAGCGGAGCGAGCGGTGTGCCAGCAACCGCGGATTGCTCCGCACCCCATCCGGGGACGCAGCTCCTTTGATGGCTTCGGCAGGAATTTCGAAGGTGCTAAACAAATATTACCCCTTCATGTTGAATTCTTTCTTCGCGATGGCGATCGTCTCGCCGTCCGCATCGCTCATGTCAACCGTTATCTCCAGTGTTGTCGGATCAGTCACTGCCTCGTTGAACGATGCGCCGACGTCAAACCCATGCTCCGCGACCTCGCCGGGCTCGACACGCTGGTCCAATGCAGGCACCGCCCTCACGCGCGGCGGCACCTCGTCGTCGCTGTATCCTTCCAGCCGGACCACAAAATTGGCCGGCAGGATCGCAGAGTCCTCGTTGTTGGTGATGCGGTAATAGATTGTTTCAACCTTCCCCCAGGTGCCATACCAGTGATGGATCGGCGTGCGGCTGAACTCGAGCGTCACCTTCCGATAGCCCGTCGTCATCACGTTGCTCAGGTCTTCCGCCCCGGACGCCGGCGCCGTCGCATCCGCTCCTGTGCCGCTCGACGCGCTCGCGGTCGTGCTGCCGGCAGCGCCCGCTGCCATGCCGGTCGTCGCGGTTGTCGTGCTGCGATTCTGTGCGCCGGTGGCATTCGATGACGGCGTCGTGTTTGCCGTCGCAGATAACGCCGTCGCGCTCGTCCCGAGTGTTACCTTCGCCTTGACCGAGGAGGAAAGTGCCTCGCCCGCCGCTTTCAGCGTCCCCCCAAGGGATTCCGACGCGGGAAATACATACCTTCCGGTAAGGAACGCACCCAGGACCAGCACGAAAACCACGGCGCACGTGCCAAGGACAAGCAGGATCTTCCCCACGCTGACGGTCACCTTCTTTTCAAGGACCTCTTCAACCTCTTCGATTGCAGTTTCCTGACGTTTGTTTTCCATGCAAGGGTCACCTCAGCCAGAGCGGCGCTTCTCGCAATTGCCGCAGGTCATTCCGATACAGATCGCGGATGTCGGTAATACCATAATAAGAGGAAATGATGCGGTCAAGCCCAAGCCCCCATGCCAGCACCGGCACCGCTTTGCCGAGCAGCGGCTTCACGACCTCGGGCCGGAAGATCCCCGCACCCCCCAGCTCGAGCCACTTTCGCGCAACGGGATGAAAAACCTCAACCTCGCAGCTCGGCTCTGTATAGGGAAAATGTGCTGGCCTGATGCGCACATCGGAGTAGCCCATCTTGGTGTAAAACATGCGCAGATACCCTTTGAGGTGCGTGAAGTTCGCATCGGGATCAACCACAATCCCCTCCACCTGGTAAAACTCAAACAGGTGGTGCGCGTCAAGCGTTTCATTGCGGAAGACTTTCCCAACGGCAAAAAACTTTGCAGGCAGCTCTGGCTCTTTCAGCGCCGCAAGCGCCTGCGCGCTCAGGACGGTGGTGTGCGTCCGCAGCAGCAGCCGTTTTGCTTCCTGCTCGCTCCAGCGCCCCCCCCACCCGCGGCTGCCCGTGGCGCCGCCGGATTCATGCACATCCTTGATTGTCCGCGCAAGCTTCGGCAGCTCCCCTGCTGCAGGCTCCTCCAGGTAAAAGGTATCCTGCATATCTCGTGCGGGATGGTCTTGCGGCACGAACAGCGCGTCAAGGTCCCAGAACGCCGTCTGCGTCATGCGGCCCGTCATCTCCTTGAAACCAAGCTCCAGCCAGATGCGTCGGATGGAGGCGGCTGCAGAGCTCACAAAATGCCGCTTCCCGGGATAACGCGCGGGGACGGAAACCGATAGGTCATACGCGCGAAACTTCTTGCTTTTCCACGCTCCGCCTTGCAGGAGCTCAGGAGTCACCCGCCCTAAAGCAGAGTTCTGCCCGATGCCTGCGGCAAGCGCAGCCTTCCCTCGTGCTGTCAGCTGTGCAGTCCACTCTTTCTTTTCTTTCACGGCGAGCACATCTTTCCGTCGCGCAAGCGCCTCGGCCAGCGCACGCTCATCGGAAGTCAGCTCATCAAGCATCAGGGGGAATTGCCGCTGCAGCAGCAGCTCCTCCGCAAGCTTCCGGCCGGCAATACCCCTGCCTTCATCGGTCAGCTCGAGCAAGTCCCTGTTCCGCGGTGCAAAGCGGATCGCATTTTTTCTTCGCAGGATGCCGAGTGCTGCCTTCACTTCATCATCGCTCAGCGAAGCGCTCTTCGTGGCATCAGCAATGCTCGCAGCGCCCCGCTGCAGTGCCGTAAGCATCCGTCGCTCCGGCAGTCCCTCAGAAACCGAGCGCAGGCCGTTCGCCCCAAGCACGGCCATCCGCTGTGAAACCTTCTTGAGCGTGATGAGGCCCTTGCGCTCAAGCCATTCGAATGCCCGCATGACCTCCGCTTCCTGCAGCCCCGAGCGCGCAGCCAGCGCCGACAGCTGCCGCTTCTCACCCAGATGCGGAAGAACCGCCTGCTCAAGGGGGTGCAGCCGTTCGATGAGCTTCTCCACATCAGGGCCCGCAGCCATGCCTCATCCAGAACAGGGGGTGATTTATAAAGGTATACAGGAACAGGGGTTGGCGCGAAATAGCGGTTGCACCCAGGCTGGTGTGCCGGCAACCTATCTCTTATCAAATGGCTTCATGTCCTGCCAGGCGCCGTCAAAAAGCTCTTCGAGCGCCGAAGCAAAGAACGGTGTGTTCACCCAGATGCCGACGTCGTAGCTGTCATGCACATCCTTGTCATCCGAAACCATGAACGTGAGGTTCTTCCCATCGACGATGCAGAATCGTGCCTTCACATCGTCAGTATGGCGCACATCCGCAACGCCTTTGAGCTCGCTCAGCTGCTCCTTCAGCTCTTTCGTGATGGGTGCCGCGATCTTGATGTCAACGCCGCGCTTCTTCACCGCCTGCAGTGTCGCCTTCAGGCCTTCGATCTTCCGCAGCAGCCCCTGTGACGTCGTCATGATCGTCACGCGCTTCTTCGCGTTGCGGATCGCAAGGTCGAGGTGGTTGTAGAGGTTGTGCCTCCCGCGCAGCGACCCGCTCAGCTCCGATGGATCAACGAGCTCGATGCCCTCGGTGTGCAGCGTCTCAAGCTCCCCGAGCAGATCCGACTCTTTGAGCGTTTCCAGCCGCTTGATCTTCTCATCCGCAGTTATCCTCATGTTCTTCTTTACGCGCTCAACGACTTCCGTCGGCGGCACTGCGATGTACTTGATCGGCTTGCCAAGCTTCATGACGACGAATCCCTTCTTCTCAAGGGTTTCGAGGACATCATAGCTTCTGCTGCGGGGGACATTCGCAATATCGGACAGCTCTCCTGCAGTGGACACGCCGCGGGAAAGCAGTGCCGTCCATAGCTTGCCTTCATAAAGATTAAGGTCAAAATAGCGCCGTATCTTGCTTAAGAGCTCCTCCTTGACGATCATCGTGAAAACCCCCTCCTTTTTTTAAGCTGCATTTTTATTACTGATGTGGAAATAAATACTACTACTATTAATATGTTACGGTTTTCTTCTCTCGGGCCGCCGTGCCCCCCTCGTCGATGCCATTTATAAACAAGCCTCCCACGCCCATCTGCCGGGAGAGGGCAGCCGCGTCAGCGCCGCCTCAGGTGCGCAAACACCATCCGCGCATCTGCAATGCGCGCTTCGCGCCCAGTCACGATGAGGGGGTTCACGTCGAGCTCCTCAAGCTCCGGATACTGTTTCGCAAGCGCAGAGACCTTCAGCAGCAGCGCGACAACCGCTTTTGTGCTTGCGCGGATCCCGCGGAAGCCTTCAAACAGGTGCGCGGCGCGCAATGACTGGAGCAGCGAAACTGCATCGTTCCTTGTCAGGGGGCATACGCGGAACGCGACATCCTTGAAGAGTTCGGTGGTGACCCCGCCAAGGCCGCACGCGGCAACCGCGCCGAAAACAGCATCCCGTTTCAGTCCGATGAGCAGCTCAACGCCCCGCAGCTGGCGCTGCACGAGCACGCGTCGTCCCCCCAGGGCGCGGTACGCCGCTTCGAGCGTTGCTTCCGTCACATCCATCCTCACGGCACGCTGCTCCGTCTTGTGCAGTGCGGTAGGATTCTTCAGCACCACGGGGAAGCCAAGCGCCCGCGCCGCAATACGGAGCCCCGCAAGCGACCGCACCACGCGCCGCTCAACAACCGGAAAATCATGCCTCTCAAGAAAATCTTCCGCCTCTGCCTCTTTGAGGATCACAGCCATGGAAGGTGATACCGCAGCAGCGCAGCGATGCCGCCAAGTCCCTGCAGCTGCCTGCCTGCATCGTGCAGCGAACCGATGAGATGGATGTCGCCGCGCCCCTGCTCGACCAGCCTGAAAAGATCATTGACCTCTTTAAAGCTTTTCCTCGCACGCGCATCTGCGATGAACTGATTCGTGACGAGCATGTCCTGTACTGCTCCCGCCGCCGCAGCCCGCTGGACCTGCGCAAAGCCGTACGTGCCGCGCTCGTTCCGTGCAAGTGCATCCAGCAGCCGTTCGACGAGCGCCGTTTCCTGCGCCACACGCACATGCTGCAACGCGCTCCTGGTTTCCGGGCGTTTTAACACCTCGTCAAGAGCGCGCTCCCGCGCCGATGAGCACGTTGCCAGCACGAGCTTCTCCTTCAATGCCGGATCATTGATCTGCCGTGCAAGGTCTTCCTGATAGAAGCCGGGGCTTGCGAGAATGACCGAGCTAGGCTTCAGGCGCTCCGCGTACTGCTGCAGCGCGCGGATGATGGTGCCGTAAAAATCCGCTCGCGCGGAAGCACGCTCCTCTTTCTTGGGCAGGTCTCCCTGCAGGCGCGTGAGGATCTCGATCCCATGGGCGCGCGACGCCGCAATCAGCGCTTCATCCCGGTCGAACACGCAGAGCAGCAGCACGGTTGGCGCAGCTTCCACAGCTTCCTTCAGCTGCAGGCGATGGTACGGGAGCCATTCCTCCTTGCTCAGGGTATATTCCTGCCCTTCCTCGAGCGTGATGGTATGGTAGCTCCCCCGGGGGACATCCTCAGGCCCGGCAGTCACTTTGCCGCTGACCCTCAGCCCCTGCGCCGCAACCTCGGCACGCTCAACCGCAACCGCAAGCGTCACCGGCTTCTGCACACGGGCGGTTCTCCCCTCAACCGCGCCGATGGTTATTTTCCGCACCGTCCTGCCCCTCACCACATCGCCTGCCTCAATGAGCTGGCTCAGGTGCCATGCATCCTCCGGACTGCTCACGCGGATCTTGACACTGCCTTTCTTGAAGTCAGAAGCAATGATTTTCATAAAACGCACCTCAGTTTTCTTTATTTGTCCCAGGCACTTATGGTAAGAGCTGCCGTTATGCTCCCTCTCCCAGCAGGAGCAGCGCCGGAGCCGCAAGGCAGGGGCGCGATGAGAGGCGGAAAAACAGGGGCCGGCGCAGGAAGAGGGCGCAAGCGGAGTGGCTGCAGCCGGGGAAGGCGCAGCGTTGGCGCGGGACGCACGGTGATGTTACCATATTCTTCGTCGTCAACCGCAGGCTTTATATATTAATAAATGTTTGTGCGGCACATGATTGCGCTGCACAACAGGAAGGCCCAGGCCGCTGCAGCCGCAGCATTGCTTGCTATCATCGCCGCCCTCATCGTTCTCTATATCCTCTTCATCCCGCAGGAAGAGCGCGAGAAGATTCTCGATGGGGATGGCACCGATGGCATCAGGAACCTCTCCCGTGCCAGGGAGAAGAATGTTACCCTTCTCGATGAAACGCCAGGCCGGCTCGACTTCCTGAGCCAGAAGCGCATCGAGCATGCCATTCCGGCGGCCCACCTGTTCACGCGGACCGCAGGTGTTGCCCTCGAGCAGAAGGATTCCCTCTACGTCAAGCGGACGCTCTTTTCTTCCCTTGAAGCCGATTTCCCGTTCACCGTCGCCGATCTTGCCAATACCGAGAACGTGCTGCTCAGCTTTACGCTTGCCAAGGCGAAAGGGCGCCTGATCATCGCCCTGAACGGCGAGGAGCTGCTCAACCGTGAAATAACAACGCCGAACATTGCGCCCCTGCACCTTCCGCCGAAGCTTCTCAAGGCAGACAACGTGCTGCATGTCCAGGCGAGCTCCCCGGGCGCGGCATTCTGGCGCACGAACGAGTTCAGCCTCGAAAACGTGCAGGTGACCGCAGACGTCACGCGGACGCAGGCGCAGCGCAGCAGGAACGTGTTCCTCATCTCGCAGGTCGAGTTCAACAACCTTGACCGGGCGCGGCTGCGCTTCCAGGCTGACTGTGATCCCGATCTCGCCGGTCCGCTCGATATCTGGGTCAACCAGTATAATGTCTACTCCGCCGTCCCTGACTGTGGCGTCGGCCCCGTGAGCGTCGAATTCCCCCCTTCCTATTTCCTCAGCGGCCAGAATGAGCTCATCATGAGCATCGAGCGCGGCGATTACCTCGTCTCGCATGTCTCCGTCGAGTCCCAGCTCAAGGAGATCGACTTCCCCGTATTCTTCTTCGACCTCAGCGAAGAGCAGTTCAAATCGGTGAAGAACAGCACCAAGCGCGTGCTCGTGCGCCTCGATTTCGTTGACACGGTCGACCGCAAGCAGGGCAGCCTGTTTGTCAACGGCCGCCTGACCGGCTTCGACACCCGCGAGCTCTCGGCCGAGGAGGACATTTCCGCCGACATCGAGCGCGGTGACAACTCCGTGAAGATCAAGCCCGAGCGCACCTTGGACATCCGCCGGCTGCTGGTGCTGCTCGTCAAGCGGTAAGGTTTTTATACGGTCGGTTCTTCTGCTGTGAAAGCTGGTAAAAAGAGGGAAGGATGGCGAGCAGGTATTTTCCGACATTCGAAAAAGCGGGCGGCGCAGCAGTCAAAGCAGTCACGAACGCCCCGCGGGTGATCGGAGAAGCCGCAAAGGCCGCCTACAAGGTGAGCCCTGCACTCGCTTCTGGCGCAGGTGCAGTCGGCGCCGGCCTCAAGGGCGCCGCAGGCTGGGCAGGTGCCGTGGGATTTTCCAATGATGCCTTCGAGACAGGCAAGGATCCCGGCTTTCTCTTATTCATTTTCGCGCTTCCCATCTACTTTGCGGAAGTGATCGGCTCCTTCATCAGTTTCCAGATTGTTGCCCTGCTGGCAGTATACTTCAAGGTCATCCACTCCATTTTCTTCCTGCCGGCAGTCGTCTGGTTCATCCAGCGGGGGAAAGGCCTCATCTTCACCATCATGTTCGTGGTATGGTACCTTGTCTTTGGCGGAACGCGGAATCCCTACACCTTGAGCACGCTTTTCGCGATTTATGTCGGAATGATGCTGCTGTTCAAGTTCTCGGCAAAGGGCCGGGGCACCGACATCGGCCTTGCAGCGCTGGTCACGGAGGACTTCTTTAACGCCCTTCTGCCGGTGGGGATATTCTTTCTCGACGTCGGCCTTGTGGACCTTCTCGTGAAAGAATTCAACTTCCAGTTCATTGTAGTCATTAAGAACCTCATCTGGTTCCTGCCATTCTGGTCGCTGTATGGGTTATGGAAGACGCAGCGGCGGACGGCGATTATCAACATCCTTCAGGGAGTTTCAATGGTGTACCTTATCATTGTCCTCTCAGTTGGCTTGGTTCCGAACCTCCCCCGGCTTGCGCATGACGAGGGCATCCTTCCCTCGCTCGATCAGTTTGAAAAAGCGAAGCAGGAGCTTGAGGCAAGTATCCCCAGAGGCGAAAACCCTTTCATCACGAACCTGGTCTGCACATGGAATAATGTAGGCAACCCCCAGCAGATCGAATCCTGCGTCAAGCAGCGCCAGGCCGAAAGCAAGTGCAAGCACCTCAGGAATGCTGATCTTCCCGACGAGAAAAACCAGGAGTACCTTGACTGCCTCGCCGTGGCGAAAGGCGAGAAGAAGGAGCTCGACGTCGTCGGCGGTATTGACCCTACCATCAGGGAGTTCACCACCATTGACTTCACCATGGCTGACGATGGGACGCAGATCAGTGGAGCCTCTCAGGCGGTTCCATTCACTATCTCGGCAGCCGCCCCCCGCAAGCCGATGGATATTACCCTAGGCTGCCGCTTCAAAATCCGTGAGGGTGAAGGTGAGCGTGAAATCTCGGGCACCACACGTACCGAGAAGCTCACCGTGCAAGGCAGCAGGAGGGTGAGCATCACCTGCAGGCCAACTTCGCCGCTTCCAAATGGCAGGCACACCCTTATCGTCGAGGCGCAGCTCGAAAATCTCGAAACAGTCTCAAACCTCCGGCGCGTCTTCATGGGAGAATCGTACGGGCAGCAGACGCGTGACAACATTCTCAAGGATTTCTTCCCCCAGGGGATGCCGGGCTCTCTCGGCCCGAATGAATTCGCCCGCCTTGATTTCGCTGCAGGCAACCCTTCCGATGAGCCGCTCATCGAAGCAGCTGACGATATCCATCTGAGAGCCGTCATCAGGAACCTCGGCAAGGGAACGCTCACTGCAGTGAAGGCTGTCGAGATCCGATGGCTGCCTCCGCTCAGGCTCACTGCCCTGCCCGGAGAATGCGGCTACGTGCAGCAGGATAACCGTCTCACGAAAGAAGGCATCACTCCGCCCGAAAGCAAAAAAGTGGTGACTCCGCTGCCGCTCTGCATCCTTGAGATGGATGATGCGCTGCGTCAGCAGGAAACATTCAAGCTGGTCGATTTCACTGGCACGCTCAACTATGATTACCTGCTGGAAAAATCCTTCCCCATCGATGTGCAGGCCGCCCCCGGATCCATGCCGGATGGAGGGGATCTCACATGAGATACACAACGCTTCTCATCGCAATCATCGGGATCTCCTTGCTCTTCACCGCATGCAGCAAGGGCCTTCTCGAGCAAGGCAAACAGGTTAATTACCGCACCGGCACCGCGGGCTTGGAAGTCACGCTGCTGCCGAATATGCCCCCCCAAGAGCTTCCTGAGGGCAGCCCTTTCCGCATCGGTGTCAGGCTCAAGAATCTCGGGGCGTATGACACACGCCGCGGCACCGTCACGGCCGCAGGCCTGAGCGAGGCATGGACGCCGCTGGCATTTGACCAGGTGCAGCTTCCCCCGCTCAAAGGCCGGAGCCTCGAAGCGCCCGCCGGTGACATCTACGTCGCGGAGTTCACCGGCCGCAACATCGCATTGCCGCCCAGCGTCGCGGAATACCGCTCGCCATTCTGGGTGATCACTGAGTACGAGTACGAAACCATCGCACAGGCGGATGTCTGCATCAGCGCAGATGTCCTCGAGCTCGAGAGCAGCCCCGAGAGCTGCAAGTCCAAGGGCCGCATCTCATTGGGCAGCCAGGGCGCGCCCATCGCAATCACGGGCGTTGAGCAGGTGATAACCCCTCTTGACGAAAACGCCATGATGGTCCAGGTGGCATTCACGGTTGAGAATAGGGGTAACGGCGAGCTTGCTTCCCCCCTGCAGCTGGCGGACGTCCGTCTCGCCAATCGGCGCATGGACTGCGACACCGGCGGCGCGCGCGCCAGGCGTGAGCTCACCGCAGCGCAGCTGCAGGAAGGCAGCAACAAGGTCACCTGTACGCTCATCGAGCCGTTGCAGAGCCCCTACACGACAACATTCTCCATTGTCGTGGACTACACCTACCGCACCATCACGAAGGGCGCTTTCACCATCAGGCGCCGTCCGCAGAGGTAGCCATTCACAACAGGCAGTTGGCAGAGCAGAACAGCCCCTCTTGTGCTCCATTGCTAACAATAACCTTTAAAAAGAAACTCGCCTTCTTCAACCGGATGCAAAACCGGGCGCTCGCACTCGCATTCATTCTCACGCTCGCGCTTACCGCCTGCGCCGCCCAGCAGCCGAAAGACGCCCAGCAGGTCTCCGCCGTCACGCGCTTCGTCCGCAGCGGCACGCAAGGCATTGATCTCCAGTTCACCCAGAACCTGCCGCCGCTGCAGATTTACGACAGTGGCGATCTCGTCACCTTGATCGAAATAAGGAACCTCGGCAGCTTCGATCTGGGTGGCAACAGATGCTTTCTTCAGCTCGGCGGCTTCGATCCGAGCATCATCCGCAGCCTGAATGCGCGCCAGCTCTGCGGCGACCTGCCCGGGAAGAGCGTCTTCAGCATCGAAGGCAGCTCTGGAATCGTTGAGTTCTCCTCAAGCAGCATCTCATTGCCCCGCGATGTCGACCGCTACAAGCCGACGCTCGTCGCCACTGCATGCTACCAGTACAAGACGGTTGCAAGCCCTCAGGTCTGCGTCGATCCGCGCTTCTTCGAGCTGACCGCAGAGCAGAAAGCATGCGAGGTCCGCGACGCCGGCGTTGCTGGAGGCCAGGGCGCTCCCGTCGCCGTCACATTTGTCAATGTGGACATGGTCGGCAGCCGCGCTGTCTTCGAGATTGACATCGCGAACGTTGGAACGGGCCGTGTCGTCTCGCCGCGCGCAAGCCTGAGCAATTGTCCCGTCGGGCTGAAATACAACGAGTTTGATGAGGTTCGCTACCGCGTTGAGCTGTCCGGCAGCCGCCTGATCCAGTGCACGCCCCGTGACTTTGTCGCCCGCTTGACGAACAACCGTGGCAAGATTGTCTGCACTTTTGATGTCGGAAACACGCAGGCGTACGAGACGCCCTTGCGCATCGAGCTCGATTACAATTACATGCAGTCCATCCGCCGCCCGGTGGAGATTATCCGCACGCCGAGCTAGTTTAAACGAAAAAGCCCGATAGAGTTTGATGCGAGTAACCTTTATATACCTTCAACAACTCTCTTACCCCATGAAAAGAGCGTGGCTTCTTGCGGTTATTCTGCTTGTCCTCACTACCGCCTGCTCGCAGGAAGATGGCCAGCAGCAAGGCGACAGCGTCTTTCAGGGCGGCACCCAGGGCCTTGTCGCCCGCTTCGAGCCGTTTGGCGTTGAAGAGAGCGGCATCTTCACGATTTTCGACACCGAAAGTTTTCCGATTGAGGTCGTTCTGCAGAACAATGGCGAAGAGGACATCCCCGCAGGAAAGGCGACCGTCACGCTCAAAGGCATCAACCTGAACGATTTCACCGGCATCGAGGCGAAAACCCTCTCCACGCAGGGCGCGATCGAAGGCATCACGGAACTGAACGAGGAAGGCGGCGAGGAAACTCTTGACTTCACCCGCAGCAGCGACGCAAAGTACAAGCTTCCCGTGACAGGATTCTTCCAGCCCGACATTTTTGCGACGATTGACTATGAGTACAAGACGCATCTTGTGATCCCCCAGGTCTGCTTCAAGGAGGACCTGCAGGACGACAGCGTCTGCACAGCGCAGGAAGCCAAGCGCTTCTTTGCCTCCGGCGCCCCGATTACGGTGACACAAGTCGAAGAGGATGTCGCCGGCCGCGGCGTCATCGTGCTGCTGCTCACGATCGAGAACGCCGGCGCAGGACGCGTTACCCTGCCCGGCGCAGAATTTAACGCGCGCTTCGACCAGCTCGCCTTTGCCATGGTGACCGATCCGCAGGGATGGGAGTGCCGCAGCGCAGGCCGGCAGAATGAGGCGCGCTTCATTAACGGGAAAGCCGTCATCACCTGCAAGCTCCAGCAGCCGCTTGCCAAGGACGAGCTCTTTACCAAGCAGGTCGAGCTGACGCTGAACTATCGCTACCGCACCGTGATTCAGGAGTCGCTGAGGATCAAGGAAAGCCTGGAATAGGAATAGGCGCAGCGCAGTTTTCTCATTTCGCCCCGGCAAGCATCACCGCGGCAAGGAACGCCTCTAACTGCACAAACTCATCGCTCCCTTCCGACATGCGGAACTCCATCTCGCCGCACTTCTCGATCAGCGCAACCTTCACGCGATCATCGATGTGGAGGTTCCAGATCTGCCGCTGGAGCTGCTTGATCAGGTCAAGGCCGCTGAGTCCATGCTCAAGCATTGTCTGCAGCAGCTTGTCCCGCGCCGCTAGGAAATCCTGCCGCAGCGCCAGCTCAAGCGCCTCCACCACTTCCTTTGGCTGCGCAGCGGATGCGATGGTGTAGATAGTCTCTGCCGTGACCTCTTTCTCAAGAACTGCCGCGCTCTGGAGGATATTCTCCACGCGCCGGCAGTCTCCGCCGGAAATCTGGTACAGCGCTTCCTTCGCGTCGTCTGCCACCCGCAGGCCTTCCTTGCCGGTGATGGTGTCGATGATTGCGGTGACATCCGCTTTCTTCAGCGGCTTGAAGTGGAAGATGGCGCAGCGCGACTGGATGGGATCGATAATCTTGCTGCTGTAGTTGCAGCTCAGGACAAAGCGCGCCGTGCGCGTGTACATCTCCATCGTGCGGCGCAGTGCCTGCTGCGCCTCACGCGTCAGCGCATCGCTCTCGTCGAGGTAGATGACCTTGAACGGCACCTCGCTCAGCGCCCGTGTCCGCGCAAAATCCTTCACCTTCACGCGGATCACGTCAATCCCGCGCTCATCGCTTGCGTTCAGCTCCAGAAAGCTCTGCCGCCAGTCGTTGCCGTAGAGCGCGCGCGCGATGACAAGCGCAAGCGACGTCTTGCCGACGCCCGCAGGCCCTGAAAACAGCAGGTGCGGCAGGTTCCTCTGCTGGACAAATGCCTTCACCCGCCGCACGATATCCCCATGGCCGCGGATGTCATCGAAGGTTGCCGGACGGTATTTCTCCGTCCACATCGCATGCTCGTCGTCCATGTGGCACGGGAGCAGCAGGTGATTTAAATAGTTAATTGGCAGGAAACACCGCGAGCACTGCGGTGCACCATCAAGAAGCCACAAGCTCCTGCACCGAGAACGGCACTGATTAAATGTTTAGACATTGGTTTGTGCAAAATTAGGTCAGTTAAGGGAAATTTTCGCAATTATGGCCTAGAAAAGCGGAAAGCTTATAAATATCTATTGATTGCTATAGATATCTTTTAGGTGATAAAGATAATATTCGAAGATTTATACTGGAAAGGCAAGCTAGTAGTATTCACATGGCATTTTAAAGAAGAGTTTGACACATTAAGAAAACCATTAGAGTTTGTGTTAGACATACTTGATGGCGGAGAGCACATTTTAATATCAAAAAATCAAAATAAGTATAATGTGTTTTATCCATTTCGAGGTAAATATCTATGCTTATCATATGTGGAGCACGAAAATGTGATCCTCATTCATATAAAACCTACAAGTAAAAAGCTGGAGGCAAAATGAAAATGAAAAAGTTCATGAAAAGCTGTTATAAATGCGGAACAAATGTTCGGATAGGCAAATGCGTAAAGGAAGGAGTTACTCTAGATTGTTTAAAATGCCCTAAATGCGGAGAGGAGTACTTTACCTCTAGCGAACTTATTAAGTTTGATATCAAGACTGGAAGAAGGCAGCTTGTCAGGAAATTTGGGGTTCTTGGTGACTCAATGGTAATGAGGTTTCCGACAAGGGTTATAAAGGATTTTGGTATTAAACCTGGAGATTATGGGCTATTTGAGGAAAAGCCAGAAGGAATTCTGATAAAGCCAATACATGCAAAAGAAATTAGTTAGTTATGCAAAGTTTCCCAGTCACTATAGAAATCCGAGCCTCAACTGAGCATAAACCACAGTTAAATAATATCTTCTTCAGAAACAACCATGTAGTCCCCGACCGCAATGACTGCAGAGAAGGGGATCAGCAGGTTCCCTTCCTTGTCCTTCTCCAGCTCAAGCTTCTCCGTGTAGGGCGTAGGGCTCTTCAGGACCATATGGATCAGCTCGCCGGACCGCACCTCAAACACGATGTCTCCGACCTCGCCGAACCGCTTTCCGGTCTTGCTCACCACAGTCTTGCCGATCAGATCCTGTGAGAATTTCTTGTCTTGTTCGCCGGCCATAGGAAGTCTTGCACAGGCAAAACGCTCGGTGATATATAAAGTTTTCGAGGGTGAAACTCAGGAGAAAAATGGCCTTGGTCGCAGGGAGCGCGCGTCAGGATTCGGGGGGCCGCGCCTCTCTCCCGGGCAATTTCCGGCAAAAGGCTTATTAACCGCAGAAGAAAGCGTCATCGCCTGATGGCAAAACGCAGGATCAAGGCGGTTCTCGGGCGCGAACGCATCGTCACCGAAAACAGCGATGCGGCCCGCGAGCTGTACAACCAGAGCCGCTTCGGCTCAATGCTCGGGAACGGCCGCGTCCAGCTCTCCCTGCTGGAAGGGCTCTACCTGCTTGAAGCCGGCAAGCTCAGCGTCAAGGACGCGTCCGGCAAGAAGATGGACTTCGATGCGTTCCTCAAGAAAGCGCAGAAAGTCGAGCCAAAGTTCCACATCCGCTATCTTGTCTTCAAGGACATGCGCAGCCGCGGCTACATCGTCAAGACTGCATTGAAGTTCGGGGCTGACTTCCGTGTCTATGACCGCGGCATCAAGCCAGGCGAGGACCACGCGAAATGGGTCGTCTATCCTGTCCATGAGGGCGAAACGCTCACCTGGTACGAATTCGCCGCAAAGAACCGCGTCGCCCACAGCACCAAGAAGCGCCTCCTGCTTGGCATCGCCGATGATGAAGGCGACGTGACCTATTACGAGATCGCATGGAAGCGGCCGTGACGGGCATTCCTGCGCCGCCACTCCTCGCATCACCCCCCGCACATTTTTCCAAAAAGTGTATTTGTTTAGCACCCTAAGGTCGAAATTCTTTTGATGCCAAACATCGAGGGCGTCGCGAGGGGTTGCTCCTGTCGGAAATGCATCGCGCATTTCTGAGCATGTTAGAAACCACTGCGGTGGTTTCCAACACTACGGGAACGGTTCCGGCTTGCAGGAACTCAGGAACGCAGCGAAGCGGAGTGACCTTACAGC
>CAYYLB010000001.1:0-49641 GCA_964472345.1 uncultured Methanosarcinales archaeon | reverse complement strand
TTGCGCTGTCCTCACGGCGACAGACGACCCTTCGCGATATGGAGAATATAAGGCGGCACTTGAGCCGCTCAGGCAGTATGGTATCCAGGTTCCCGATAGCGCATACAAAACTGCGGCAGATGCGCTCGAGTGGATACTCCAGCAGCCACTAAAGGAGGGAGGCGGGCAGCTCTATGTCATTCTCCTCGATCCGCCGGGGATCTTTCAGGAACAGAACGGGGCGGAGGAATTCTTTGGCAAACTCAATGGGCACAACAATTTAGTTATCAGTCGCGCGACAGCTGCGGATGGACAACAAAATAAGGAACAACATGCGGGAAATCCCGTCATTATCCCTATCATCATCGATTCCGACCCCAAGATCAACAACAGGGAGTTTTATGAAGGGTTGGGAACGCTCTACCTACCAGCAGACCGCAAAGCGAACCTCACCGCAGAAAAATTACTCGCAGCAATCGCAACAATCCATGAATACCATTTTCAAAAGGCATGTGAGCTTCAGGGAAATCCACCCCTCAGCAAAATCCACCGAAAAATGGCCGGTCCGTGGAGGGAAGCACCCCTATGAGCTCTCCAGGCCGGGCATAGCGCCGCTGCGGCGGACGTGAGCAGCTATCCGTAGCGGATCGTCTTTTCTCTGCAGTCCTGCCCGAGCCCACAGCGTTCCACCGTTATGCTCCAGTCTTTGTTATGGTAGATGTTCCTGTTTCCGTTTGGCGCCTTCAGTGTTGTCGAAGTCGGAACGTAGTGATTCTTGATGATGGCAAACGGCTGCTTCGGGCCTTTCTGGACCGCGCCTTTCGACCACGCACTGAGGAGGGCAGTGTACTGCTGCTGTGGAGATGTTTCCAAGATAGTCGTGCAGGACAGAGTGTTTGTGCCCTCGTTTCTTCGCGCCGGTGTCGTTGAGGGCCTGTCCGGGGTGGTAGACAGCACAACAGTGTCATATTCTGTTACAGTGCCAGTACCGGCGGCAAGGCTTGTTTCCGTATCAGCAGTCTTCGCAGTGACAGGGGCAGTGTACGCGGTTAGCTCGGGCTGCGAAGCGTCAGCCTTGACCAGCACGCTCCCGTCCTCATAGGTGATTGTCGCTCCGTCCGTACCATAGAAATCCGACGTCCCGCTGGTGATGGAGGTTTCCCCCACTGTTGTTGTCACGCTCCGCAATGAGACGGTGCTGCTGTCGCCACCGTTGGATGTCGTGGTGTCGGACGTCGCGGTTTTCGTGCGAACTTCCGTGTCGCCGGCTGCATCAGTTTCGACGCAGAGCTCGACGGCCAGCGCGCCGTCCTTCGCAATGCGGAATGTTTCAAACACGGTGCCGAACTCGTCATCGGCTGTTTGCTGGGTGATGAAGAATGAGCTATCTCCTTGGACGGTTGACTGCTGGCTCCCGCACTCGTACGAAGCTGGGGCAAGGACGATGCGCCCCGCCTGCTTTCCTAAGAGGATAATGATGCCTTCGGGGTTGATCTTGATGTCAGGATTTGCGTCGCAGTTGATGTCAATGTCCTTCGGAGGGATCAACAGCGGGGGATCGATGGGATCGTCATCGCCGCCACTAGGTTGGGCAGCTGCTGCCTGGAGTGCCAGCAGGATAACAATCCCTATGAAGAATCCGCGAACGAGCTTTGATAGTTTCATGACGAAAAACCTCCCTCAAAAGCCAGTTTTACGAGATTTACATTTTTTGTTGCGACGATTGTGCAGAGCCTTGCGTAGCTTTGCGCAACCCGCCCGGGAAGATGCCCCAGCGCAAGGCGTACGCCATCTGCTGCGTTGTTCATCGGTGAAAGGTCCGGTTGCGCTCCATCTTTTATACCCCTCATGTATCGGGCTTCCACCAAAACGGCGGCTGCGTCAAATGCAAGAAGCGGGTCATGGTAGGGCGGTTGAATTTCTCCGCCAGAACCCGCAACGCCTTGAGCGAGTTCCAATGCTTTTGCATAATTCCCTTCGGCTATGCAAACCCGAGCCTCCTGAACATCAGCCCGCTGCTGGTAGGGAGCACCCGCTCCAACCCTCTGATGGAGCTGCCGAGAAACGCCGATGAGCTGACGAGCGCCAGCAGCGTTCTTTTCGCCGTCTTCCCCATCCAGCAAAGCATCGATGAGCCACATCAGCGTCTGGCTCAATGGACGAAGAGCAGCACCAGCAACTTTATCTGGCTCGAATGGTGTGTTTGTGTTGTCAGCAAGAAGCCGAGCGCCATCATAGCTCACACCAAAACTGGAGAGAGCAAGTCTCAGCCGATCCCTCGCAACGGCCGTTTCACCGTGATGATAGGCAATAAGCCCGAGATTGGTGAGCATCGCGGCACGCCTTCTCTCAAGGAGTCCGCCCCTTCCAACATAAGATAAATGTTCACTATCATCACTTATGGCCTCCGCAATGGTGCGCATCCCTTCAAGCACAGTTATTGCTTCATTCTCGTGCTTTTTTGCTCCACGCTCATCGCCAAGGCGCGCAAGCACGTACGTCTGCAGCGCGAGCGCGTCCGCTTGGATGTCGAGGTACGCAAGGGACCCCTTTACTGCCACCGCAGGTTCCAGCCCCCGTTTCCCCTCAGACTCCCAGTGAGCGTAACCGGCTATGGCTTTTTGAAGCGCTTTTTGTGCAAAAGGCACCGCTTCTTTACTATCAAACAGATTATAGCATGCAAGCGCAATGGTATTCAGAAAGATGCCCTCGTACATCGCCAGACCGTGATCAATACCAGTAATATTCTCTTTGGCGAGCTCGATCAGGCGCAAGGCACGTTCACCGTACTCCTTCATCAATTCAAGAGAAGGCCTGCTTCCTTCACGAAAGGCGAATTTCCATGCCTCATTGAGGTAGTCGAGCGTCAGCTTCACCGCACCGCGGGATTCTGGAGTTTTGCTCGCGCTTCTCGGCTTTCCATCACCAAGATACCACAGCGTCTGCAGGGCAGTAAACTCCCAGTGGTCGGCGAGCGCGACAGTGACTTCCGGGGTGACTGGAATGTTATCTTTAACTTGATGCCTAAAGATAGCCATTGCGAGCGCCCCGTGGAGCCGATACCTATCAGGCTGTTGTGACGGGTTGTTCTCCGGCAGCCCAGCGTAGATCATATCCGCTTCTAATCGGTGAAGCGCGAGCAAACCTTGCTCTCCTTGCGTTCCGATCCTGAACCCGGCATTCCTTGCAGCAGCGATCATGGCTTCCAACCCACCGTTGCCGGATCTCTCGCCGAGCACCGTGTCCAGCTCCTCACGCGATGGCTGGTGCCCTTCGCTTTGTGCAGCGGCCGCAAGCAGGCCAACAAGGTAACGCTGATCATCAGGAAGCCCAGCAAACTTGTCAGTAATATGCTTATGTACCGCTTCCAGCGCCTTTCCATCGGTGATTGTGATTCTTCCATCTTCTCCACGAGAGGCACCTTCCGGGAGGGTATTCATATCCTTGAGATAGTCTCTAAACCTCTCCAAACTCGGAACTGCTGTCTGCCTCATTCAGGACCCCGTTTAAAAGTCTTCGTATAGAAGATATAGAGCAGCGAGCTTTTTAAAGATTTATATTCTTGCGTATCGTGACCACCCCGGGAACCTTCGACAGTGCCGCTTTCATGACACGTTCTCAAGCCGCGAAAAGCATATAAGCGCACGCTTCCCGGAGGCTGCCATGGACCGCGAGGCGCTCGTCAAGCTGATCGTCCAGAAGGGCGTCAAGCAGGTCAACCTGTCGATGTTCTCCGAGCTCGAGCGAAAAGGCATCCTGCAGGAAGTGGTCGAGGTGCTGCTGCGCCAGGGCAAGGCAAGCGAGGCGGTGGAGATCATCGAGCACGTCGATGCCAGGCGGTTCGCGGACATGCTGCGGCCGGTCGCGGAGCAGTGCGTTGAGCTGCGTGACTACAGGAAAGCCGCGCTCATCTTCGAGCGCATCGGCGACCACGAGCTGGCGGAGTTCATCAACGAGAATTTTGTGAAGCGGTGAAATAGACCTTTCCAACTCACCAGACACCGGACGGAGCACCAACCGGCTCGTCTGCCAATTGGGATAGGCTCTAAGGATATCCTAAAAATACATAAAGATTTCGGTGCTGAAGTATATACTCAAGAAGTTAGGTCGGCTTTATAGTTACTCGATCGGGGCAATTGTAATCTTGTCACTAAATAGTGATTAAAAATAGAAATATTTAAATATTAGTTCTGCTTATTTTTTTCTATGACCTTAATAAAAGAGACTCCAGGATCATTGGATCTCGTTCTTGGTAATTATAGGACAACAACTTTTTTGGATCCTGTAAGAGGCTCAAATATCCTACCTGAGAACCTAGCAGAGCGAGTAATCGGATATCAGCATGGTCCCAAAAAGGGTATTCCGGGTGGAGGTTTTAAGAGGAGAGGAAAACAACCCACACTACCCAATGTTAGGGTATACTTCTTTTTTGAGGTGAAACCTGATTCATTATCTTTAAAGTTCGCTAGTGATCGCCGTATGTATCTAGCTTTAGATCGGGATTTGTATGGTTTCAGTCCTGATGAAGTTGTTGAGATAAATCCGCAAGAAGTAACAGGACTTAATCTTTCAGAAAAATCTAGCAAACTGTACGAGCAGATTCTTGGCTCAGGACAGTATAACTTAAATGACCTTTTAGAATCAGTCGGTCGGATAGTCAATGCTTCAGTCGCATACGACTTTAATGAGTTTTCAAATCGTACTGGGGTAAGAGAAGGAGATCCATTATTCGATTCAGCAATGGGTGGTTATTCACTTAATGGAGATGAGACTATTGATGGTGTTTGTACTGATGCTGGTCGTATGATCAGACAGATATTGTTTAATTTAGGTTTACCCGGTTATATTGGAGTTACTAGCGTTTCATCTAATAATGGAATTACTTCTCATGACACTACTCTTGTTTTTAATGGAGAAAGCGGTCGTTGGGCTGTACTTAATTCAAAGAGTCCAACAAAAAAATATAACCTAGTTCCTAAGGATAAATTAAACGAAATAGGAAGACCTTTTGTATAATTCGCTTCGCACTGTTCCAAATGCAGATTCGCTTATAGCAAATTGCAAAAATTTACAAACTTTTTACTTGCAATTTGCTATTCTAGCGAATCTCGCAAATGTTTGGTTATTAACGAGATTCGCTATTATCCCCTTCGGAGAGGTCATGAGAAAAATGACATGAACCCCGTTTACTGTGCAGAAACCAGCTCTTCCCTTATCTTCTCACGCACTGCACGCTTCGTGACCACCCAATACAGTTCTTTGAGCTTTCTCACAACCGGATTGGCGTCGTTGAGCCTGTACATTTTGGCGTTTCCGACCGTTCGTGTGTTCTTCACCATCTTTTCCGCTTCAAGCTTTGGCCAGAAAAGCTTTAGCGTTGAATAGCCGACACCGGAAAGTTCGGCGATGTCGGTCATGCTGTAGTCAAACTCTTCATTGATGATGAGGAAATCGAGGGCCCGCTGGATGGGGCTGTCGCCAAATACCTCCAAAAATGCGGTTGTTGTTTCCATCTGCTGCAGAAGGCGGCTCGCGTATTTAAGTGTTTCTATCTTTGGCCTCTATGGGCTATATATCTTTATTAACTTTTAAATAGTGGATGAGCTCCGCCTGCTTATGGGAAGCAGCGCATCGCCGGATGAACAAAACCGAATCAGGAGGAATATCCTCAAAAAGTTGTATGCGTACGGAGCGTTTGCACACGGGCATCTTTTATTTGAGCGTCTGCAGTCAGGAATCCCGCGGCATCTTGCCGGGTTCGTGGCCGATATTCTTGATGAACTCGTCAAAGAAGGACTTGTGCTCCACTATGGCAGGACAAAGCACGGCGATGCCTACCAACTTAATATCAAAATGCTTAAAGAGATCGAGGAAATACTTTTTGGTGATTCGAATGAGGCCAATCCCTAAATCATTCTTCACCCACGACGCCGTCACCGTCGCCCGGCAATTGCTTGGCAGCGTCATCCGCTACAAAGGCTGCTCGGGGATGGTCGTCGAGACTGAAGCCTACCGGGCCGATCCGGCAAGCCACGCGTACAGGATAACGCCGCGCAGCGCGATCATGCGGGACACCTCCGGACACTGGTACATCTACTTCGTCTACGGCATGCACCACTGCATGAACATCACGACGAACGGCATCGGCGAGCCGGGCGCCGTGCTGATCCGGGCGCTCGAGCCGCTGGAAGGCGTTGAGCTCATGAAGAGACGCCGCAGGACGGCTGATGTCAGAAACCTCTGCTCAGGCCCGGGGAAGCTCTGCGAGGCGCTGGGCGTTGGCAAGCGGCTGAACGGCACGCCGGTGGGGAAGCCCATGGGCATCTACCGGCATAGGACGATAAGAACACAGGACATCGCCGTGACGCCGCGCATCGGGATCAAAGAAGGAAATGAGCTGCCGTGGCGGTTTTACGTGAAGGGGAACCATTTCGTGAGCAGGGCGTAGGCGGCAGCGCCTTCTTTGCCGTGAGCCGCAGATGGGCCGCAGTGCCCTTTCCTTGAGCCGGGAAAAAGCCAGTGGCATAAGATAACGGGAAAGCAGAAGAAAATTCAGGAGAATCAGGGAGCAAAATGTCCGTAAGAAAGTATTTAAAGCAATGATGATTCAATGTTAAAGATGGTAGAAAAAGAGGCTCAAAAAAGGCTGATAGTATTTCAAGATCGAAAGATTAGAAGACTCTTGTATAATAATGAATGGTTTTATTCTGTTGTAGATATCGTTGAAATTTTAACAGACAGCCCTACCCCCAGGCAGTATTGGGGTAAAGTTAAAGACAGAGAGTTTATTGCTCTTGAACTGTCCCCAATTTGGGTACAGTTGAAAATTCCAGCAGAAGATGGTAAATTAAGATATACTGACTGTGTTAATACCAAAAATGCTTTTAGGCTTATCCAATCAATCCCGTCCAAGAAAGCAGAGCCGTTTAAGATGTGGCTAGCACAAGTGGGCAAGGAACGTATTGAAGAAATAGAAAATCCAGAACTTGCTCAAGATAGAGTGAAAGAATACTACGAACTCAAAGGCTATCCAAAAGGCTGGATAGACAAAAGGTTAAGGGGCATTGCCATCAGGCAGGATTTAACCGATGAATGGAAATCCAGAGGCGTTCAGGAAGAGAAAGATTTTGCCATCCTGACTAATGAGATTTCCAAAGCCACATTTGGGAAGACTATTGGAGAATACAAGCAATTCAAAGGGTTACGAAAGCAGAACCAGAATCTCAGGGATCACATGACTGATTGGGAGTTAATTTTGACTATGGTTGGTGAGAAAGCGACAACCGATATTACTGTTGCGAAAGATGCAAAGGAGTTTCCACAATTCAGACAAACCGCTAAAGAAGGTGGGGATATTGCTAAAAATACACGAAAAGAGCTTGAACAAAAGACAGGTAAGTCTGTTGTTACACCTGAAAATTATTTGCATTTGACTGAGAAGAAGAAAGAAAAAATTGATTGGGGATAAGAACTAATTATGGTTTTGCTCATTTCAAGATTTTGTTAAAAAATTATTTTTAGAGTTGTACGTTTTAAAGTTCATCAAGAGCGGAAAAAGATTTCGCCCAACCTATTGTTATCCAACCATCCACCCGATGAGCTGATCGAGCGAGAGCGTCCCTGAGCCGAGCAGGAACACCGCGATCAGCCCGGCAAGAAGCGACGCGTCAAATTCCCACCCCGCCTCGCTCCCTTTCGTGAACGGAACCTTCCAGACGAAGATCTTGAGGAGCGTCGCAACCGTCATGCTGATGATCAGCAACCCGGCGGCGATGCGCGACGCGAAGCCGAGAAGCAGCGCAAGTCCGCCGAAAAACTCGGCAGAGCCGAGCACCAGCGCCCACAATGCCCCGGGCCTGAACCCAATGCCGGCAAGAAAGCCTGCCGTTCCCTTGAAATCCTTGAACAGCTTGGGGTAGCCATGCGCAAGAAACACGAATCCTAATGCGATGCGCAGCGCGACCGGCGCCCACTCGACGTAAAGTGCGACCATAACTGCCATCAAGGAGCACTTGTTTTTAAGCGTTGCGGAAGCAGTAGGGCATCACCCCGTTCAATGGTCGGCGCTGCGCGCAAAAGGGGGCGCGGAAAAGGACACTGCATCAGCCGGATTTTGAAATGCCGCCGCGGGAATCGAAGCGTTTATAAATGTCAAAACACTTGCCGCCCGTATGAACGGAAAGAGGGGCATCGCGCCGCTTCTCGCAACGGCGCTGCTCATCGTCCTCGCCATCGGCCTCGGCGTCGTGGTGATGAACTTCGGTCGCGCGCAGATCGAAGTTGCGGCGCAGTGCTCCGTCGATATCGGCCTGAAAGCGGTCGCCCTGGGCGGCAGGCAGCAGCTCTGCCTCGACCGCGTTACCGACCAGCTCTTCTTCATCGTTGAGAACGGGAAGCACCTCCCCGTCGAAAGCCTGCGCCTCCGCGTGATCGGCGAGAAGGCGATCCTTGCCCAGGACCTCGAGAGCTCGCGCATTGACAAGGAAGGGACGCTGCTCATGTACGTGCCCTATCCGTTCGCGCAGTATGGCCAGATCCGGCAGGTGCGGCTGACGCCGCAGGTCTCGCTGTACGACGAGGTCATCAGCTGCCCCGAGCAGGCGCTGACCATCGAGAGCGTCCGCGACTGTGAGAGCTAAATGCGCACGGAGATATTTCTGAACAAGACGGTTGAGCAGAACGCTGCGGTGTATTATGAGAAGGCGAAGAAAGCGCGGCAGAAGCTTGCAGGTGCTGAAAAGGCCATCGCGGAAGCGCAGCGGAAGCTTGCGGCGCTGCTGAAAGAAAAGGATAAGCAGCTCAGCGAGCTTGAGAAGGAGCAGCCGCGCGCCGCACCGGGAAAAAAGGAGTGGTACGAGAAGTTCCACTGGTTTACCTCTTCCGAAGGCTTCCTCTGCATCGGCGGGAGGGACGCGACGAGCAACGAGATTGCCATCAAAAAGCACGCCGAAGCGGCGGACCTTGTCTTCCACGCCGACATCCCCGGGAGCCCGTTTTTTGTCGTGAAGAAAGGGCAGGAGGCAGGCGCTGCGACGCTGCAGGAGGCCGCGCAGGCGACGGCTGCGTACAGCAAGGCATGGAAGCTCGGCGTGACGACGCTCGACGTCTTTGCGGTGAAGCCTGAGCAGGCGAGCAAGACGGCGAAGGCAGGCGAGTACATGGGCAAAGGCGCATTCATGATCTACGGCGAGAAGCGGTATTTCCATCCGATCCTTGAGCTGGCGGTGGGCGTCACGCAGGAAGGCCGGGTGGTCGGCGGCCCTGTCGAGGCCATCAAGAAGCAGTCGGAGAAGCTGGCGCTGCTCGTTCCCGGCCCGCACAAGACAAGCGACGCCGCAAAGAAGATCCAGAAGATGCTCGGGGCGGGAAGCGTCGATGAGGTGATGGCGTTCGTGCCGGGCGGCGGGTGTGCGGTGAAGGGAGGGTGAACTAGGAGAGGCCTGGGCCTGCGTGTTACCCACCAAAACGTTTAAATAAGTAAACCTACTTCTTCTACTTAAGGTGATGCACATGACCAATGTAACCTTTGCGGTCCCGGAGGAGCTCCATACGGTAATGAGAAAGCATCGCGAGATCCGGTGGAGTGAAATCGCACGACAAGCAATGTGGGAGCATGCAAAAAAACTTGATCTCATGGATCGGCTCCTCTCGAAAAGCAGGCTGACGGAAGCGGATGCACTCGAAATCGGCAGAAAAATTAACAAGGGCATCGCGCGGCGGCATGGACTCCCCCTATGAAGGTTGTTATCGACAGCAATCGTGTCATCGCTGCGCTGCTCAAAGACAGCACGACGCGTGAGCTGATCTTCAGCAGGACGTTTGCATTTGTTGCGCCAGATTTCATCAGAAGCGAAATCGAAAAATACCGGCTGGACATTCTCCGGAAAGCATCACTCACTGACGATATGTTTGGGGTATTGCTCTCTCTTCTTTTTGAACGAATCACTATTCTTGCGATTGAAGATTATGCCTCATTCATCAAAGAATGTGAAAAAGAACTCGGGGACTTGAATGATGTTCCGTACCTTGCTGCAGCCAAGGCAAGCGGCGCTGCGGGCATTTGGACGCACGATCCACACTTTCTTGACCAACAGAGTGTCATTGTTTTTACAAATATTGACATGCTCCGGTTGATCCGGAAAGGAACATGAACCTCCTCTTCGCCACCCAAAACAAGCACAAGCTCTCGGAAGCGCGCGCGGTCCTCGGCAGATACGGCATCACCGTCGTGCAGCTTGATGCCCCAAAGCAGGAGGACAAGGAAGCGACCATCCAGGAGGTCGCGAAGCGCGAGGCCAAGCGGCTTGCAGAAGAACACCAGAAGCCTGTGATGGTTGATGACACCGGCATCTTCTTCGCCGCCCACAGGAACTTTCCCGGAGCGCACCCGCGGCTGATGTTCGGCTGCCTCGGGTATGAAGGGCTGCTGAAGCTGCTGGAAGGCAAGCCGCGTGATGCGTTTTTCCTCTGCTGTGTGGCGTACTGCGAGCCGGGCGCTGAGCCGCAACTGTTCGAAGGGCGGCTGGACTGCACGCTCACGGAGCAGGTGTTTGATGCAGATAAAGATGTCATGCCCTATGAGCGGATCATGGCCGTGAAAGGCATGGACAAGCCGATCTCGTCGCTGGCGCGGGAGGAGAAGAACACCATCAGCCACCGGGCGAAGGCGTTTGAGGGGATGGCTGCTTTCCTTGCAGGATCTGAAGCCTGAAGTGGTAGCCCTTATCGTTATTTAAGTTGTAAAAAAAGAGCGCATCCCGGCAGAGTTCATCAACAGTGCATTGCTTTCTCCATTCCCTACCCTGAAAGTGATAGCGATGGTGCTGACCAAGATTCGCTCCCTTCTGGGAGAGCGCAGCAACCTGCTCCATTGTTGGATTTTTACCAGTGCTATAGACACCCCACATCACTTTTTCATTTGATCCTATGACCAATCTAACAGCCGTTTCATCAACCATCATCCCAAAATCAAACACCGGCAGCGCTTCAAACGCCCGCAGCACACCATCGAGCGCAACAATGTCCTCCTTGAGGTGGGCTATTGTGGGGTTGTCCAGACCCTCAACGGCTCTTGATGGGTATCTATCAAGCCCGAGAAGTTGCGGCAGCTCAAGCATAACCGCCCGGCCATCCCTAAGGTACGCCTGCGACGCAGCGCGCTGAACTCGTTGCTTGAGATCATCAATGGAGTAACCTGCCTTAGCGAGCGACTCACATTTCGTCTGCGCTTCAGTCAAGCGTTCGTTTAGTTTCTGAAAGGCGATGTTGACGGCACCAACGAGATCGGCGTGGACGCGCCATCGGTCCGTGTCCGCCGTTGGCGTGAAGAGGCCGAGGAGATTAGACGCATCGGCGATGACTTTTTCATGCACAAGGTAGGTCAGGTACCTCCTGTCTGCTGTCATAAACCCCAGTTGGTTCAGGGAGCTCTCAGGTGGCGGCTGGTAGTTTCTTGACTGTGCGTCAGCGTATTTCAGCGCAGCAACATTCAGGACACTTACCCCGCCAGCTTTCGCTTTTAGTTTATTCGGATCAACGAGCCTCACAACTTGGGGGAATAACCAGTAAGGGTTTTCCATCCCCGCGCCGCCATTTTTGATGTACCTGAAGTCCTTTTCAGCAGCAAGGATTTTTTCCTTCAAGCCCGATGCCGAGGCGGGGTCCGTTGCTCCAGCGAGCGCGCTCCGGATAGGGTCTGATGAGACCAGCCGGAAAACCCCGCTAATGGTCCTTCGTTGCGCCTTGCTAAGGTACCCAACAATGATCTTCCCTGCATCATCAACAAAATGGCCAAGGGAAAATGCAGGAGCAGGCTTCAACTTGCCCTCGTCTGCCTTTACGCCAGCAGTGTCGAGCTCGAACTTCTGCACAGCGGCGATGGCGCGCAGCTCGGCTTCAGCCGTGGTGTCAATGGTATCATAGTTGCCCGTGAACGTCTTCAACCGTTCAAGCAGTGAGGCACGGTTTTCCGCAGGCGCCTTGGGAGTTTTCGTATATCTCGCACTGACAAGACCGACACAAGCCTCCTGGCGAATGATGGGGATGTCGATGGTCAAGATGTTCTCCCAGTGCGCCGGAGCGAGACCCACATCACGCAGGAGATCGCGTTCGTACTCCGTGCGGTGCTCGGCAAGCGCCGCGATGTGGCTCCTAGTGATGATGTCGACGATGCGGCGTGCATCAACACCTGTCTTTTCAAGGTACTCTCTCGCAAGGATATAATTTCCCCGCATGATTCCCGTCTGCTTCCGGGGATCCTGCTCCTGCTCGCGCAGCCGCAGCTTGCGCTCGAGAATGGCAACCCTGCGGAAAAGGTCCGGGCCATCCGACATGGAGAGGCGGCGCGCCAGCCTCGTGATGCGGCTTCCCCTTCCTTTTGTGTTTGCTATCCTCATAAAGAGATCGATCGTTTCACGCTGCTGTTGGGTGAAAAGACGCTCACCATCAGGATCGTGGCCCCTCCACCGTCCGTCTGCTTTCCCCGCAGCCTCAATCTTGGCAAAGGCGGTGCGCCATTCACTGAGGTTACGAGGATCGGTGACACCAAAATATGCATAAAGCTGCTCACGGTTGTAAGCCTCACGAAACGCAATAAGGCCGGGAAATGCATGATGCTCAATGCCGACGGCCTCCGCGACGGTCACGTACGGCGTCGTCCTCTCCTCGAGCGTCTCGAGCACACTCTTTTCAACGACCTTCGCCCGCTTGAAAATCCTTACGGGCCTGAATGTCCTGTCCTGCAAAGGATCGATAGTGTACGGATGTCCATCTGCCAGTTTTACCGTCTTGCTGCGGAGCAATTCGACGTCCTTACGGATCGCCCCCATCAGCGAGGACGAAACCGGAAGGAACTGGTACGCCCATGCGCGGACGAGGCGCACATCATCCTGCGTTGCACGGCCAAACCGGCTCGTCATCAGGAGCAAGGCCCTCGCCACGTCAGGGTATTCGATGCGGATCGAGCCGATCTTTGCGAGCATTTGGGTGATGTCTTTCCCATGATTTGTTGGGTCAAGATCATAGACAACCTCTTTCATCCTGCCAGCGAGAAGGTCGGGACCGTACTGCAGGAAGTCAGCGGCGCGCATGAACATACCGGGATCGACACCTCGGCTCAGCAGTGCGGAGCGTAACTCGTCCGTCAAATGGAACGATTCCTCGACACGCTCCTCGAGGTTCGTCTGCCGCCGTGATGCAGCCCGTTTCTCGTGGAGCTCCCCGTGGATTGCCTTGAATTCATCAAGAAACCCCGGCTCCGGAAGGCGCTCAAAGACGATGCTGTACTCGGCATGCTTCCGGCTCAGATGGAGGTCGCCGACGGTTCCAAAGCGTTCACCACGACCGCCATCCGCACGCACTTTGAAGTGCCAGACTTCCTTTTTGAGCTTTTTCCCGCTGAACTTGGATTGTACGCCAGTTTTGACACATTTATCGAATCCGACCGCTTCGAGTTTGATACCCTCAAGATATGTATATCCCAGCCTGCTGAGGTTGCGCAGGGTTTCCCGGATCTTGCTGACACCATGCATATCTCCGGCTGCATGAAAAAAGCGCAGGAGGTCTGCGAGTGACGTCCCATATGATGAATCCCAATTAATGACTTTTGCCTCGGGGATAGTGATACCCAGATCACTGATGTCAGCTTCTGTAACCGCCATGGCGGCACTGGAGTACGCCCCGATATAAGCTTTACTACCCCGTAGTCATCCGCAAACGTTTAAATGGGCTGGAGCGTTACCCTGCAGCATGAACCTCCCCGCCATCAAGCGCCTCATGCGCCGCACGAAGGCATCGCACAAAGGCCAGCACGGCCATGTCCTCGTGATCGGCGGCTCGGAAGACTACGTCGGCACGCTCGTGCTTGTGGGGCTGGCTGCGCTGCGCGCCGGCTGCGACCTGGTGACGATTGCTGCGCCGGAAAAGGTGGCATGGGCGATCAACTGCTGCAGCCCCGATCTCATCACGAAGAAGCTGCCGGGGAAATTCCTTGCGCCAGGGCACCTGAAGCTGCTCGCCCCCCTGCTCAGGAAGTGCGACGTGCTTGCGGCGGGGAATGGCGCCGGGCTGCGGAAGGAAACCAAAGCGTTCTTCCGGAGGCTGATGAAAACAGCACGCAGCATGCCAAAAGTCATCGACGCTGACGCGATCAAGGTGCTTTCGCTGCAGGAGATTGAAAATGCGATCATCACGCCGCACGCCGTTGAATTGCAGCTGCTGCTGCGCAACTCAGGCCGAGCGCGGCTCAGCAGGGTCGGCAGCGTTTCGCGGAAGGCAAAAGCGCTCCAGCGCTGCGCGGGAAGCAACGTCCTGCTGCTGAAGGGGCCGGCGGATTACCTCGTCTCAAGAGCAGCCATCAAAAAAGTCGCTGGAGGCAACCCCGGCATGGCGCGCGGCGGGATGGGGGATGTTCTTGCTGGACTGTGCGCCGGCTTTCTTGCGCAGGCGGTGGCGAGGGAAAAGGCGTCCTTCACATCCGCCGGAAGGGGAGCCCGCCACAGCCAGCAGGCCCGCACCGCACAAACCGCTGCACAAACAGTCCCAGCCAGCGCCATCACGAACGACCTGATGCGGAGCGCGGAAGCGGCATCGTTCATCAACAAGCGGATCGGCGGCCTCCTGCTGAAGAAGAAGCGCGGCTACAGCTTCATCGCGGGCGACATGGTGGAGGAGATGTAATATGGAATCGCTACCTTACCCATTGAGGATACCAAAAAAGATGATTGAGCTTGCGCAGTTGAGAAGCCGGCAGTACTATGTTGATAAGAGCGCGGCGTTGCGCCAGCTCATGCACCTTGGTGCGGAGGAATACGCCCTGGATCTCGTGAGCGAAGGAAGAATCTCTCTCGGAAAGGCAGCGGAGCTGCTGAATCTCTCCGTTCATGACCTTTACCGGCTAGCAGAGAAACATGGCACGGAGCTTGGTGCAACTGCTGAGCAGCAGAAGAAGAGCGCAGAAGCGGCGAAGAGGCTGGTTTTGTAGTTTTTTCCTGGCGCGGCCGGGAGAGTTGTTTTTGCGTGCGGAAGCGGCATCGTTCGTGAGCAAGATGATGGGCGAGCTGCTGCTGAAGAAGAAGCGCGGCTACAGCTTCATCGCGGGCGACGTGGTGAAGGAGATAGAGCGCCTGAGAAGCAGCATGCGATTCGCCGGGTCTTGACAAGCTATGATTTCCCTATCTCCCCCAGCCATTTCCATGCCGGAATGAGGCGGATGCTGCCGAGCCGGTCTTCCTGGTCGAATGTCACGATGACTCCCTGTTGCAGTTTGCACGTTTTCATCGCTTCCTGCAGCCCGTTGAGTTCCCGCTCTTTGTTCTCATCAGTTACTTCGTACGAGACCTGCACGGCCAGGGTTATTTTTCCCTTTTCTTTCACAAGGAAGTCGCACTCCCCCGCGCCTTTGAAATAGAATATCTCTTTGTGCTGCCTTCTCAGCCCGAGGAACACACAGTTCTCAAGCATTCTCCCTTTGTCTGAGGAGAACGATGCGGAGTTTGCCGAGGCAAAGCCGCAGTCAATGCTGTATGCTTTCTTTGGGGCGATGAGCTGCTTCTTGAACGAGTACTCGAAGCGGGGGACGGTAAAGAGCAGGTAGCTGTCCTCGAAGTAAGAGGCGTACGCCTTTGCCGTGTTCATCGAGCCAAGCCTGAAGTAGTCCTTGAGCTTGTTGTACGAAAACGCCTTGCCTGCATTGGTCGTGAGGAAAACAGCCATTTCTCGCGCCGTCGCCGCATCGCGCAGCCCATGCCGCACGACAACGTCCCGCGTGATGATGTCAATGAAGAGCTCCTGAAGAATGCCGGTCGTTCCGTAGGCAAGATATTCCGGAAAACCGCCGCGCTCAAGGTATTCGGCAAACGAGGCTTCCGATGGCTTTTTCGCGAGGAACCGGAGCGCTTCCGTGTAGGAGAAAGGGAACAGCTCATGGGTGATGTGCCTTCCCGTGAGTTTGGTGCCAAGTTCCCTGCTGAGGAGCGAGGCATTGGAGCCGGTGATGACAAAATGCTTCCCTTCATCCTGCAGGGTCCTCACGAACCGCTCCCATCCCGGGACGTTTTGGATCTCATCAAGGAAATAATGGGTGCAGGCGCCGTATTCCTCGGCGAGGACCTCCCGCAGCTTCTCAAGATCCGCTGCAACAAACCCTGTCAGCCGGGCATCCTCCAGATTGAAGTAGCAGCAGCCATTCATCCTGCTCATGAGCTGCCTGAGCAGCGTGCTCTTGCCGCACCGCCGGATGCCGGAAATGATGAGCGCATGCGGCACCGTCGTGTCAATGGACGAGAGCAGAACCCTCGGAACCCCCTTCTCGGACGCCGCAAGCTCGTTCCGCTGCTTTCGTGCGACCTCCCGGATTGTTTCTTTAGGTATCATAGTGATAATGGGAAGAAAGGAGTATTTAAATGTTCTCATTGGCAATGAGAAGTATCTCTCACTGGTAATGAGAACCTTGCAGGGACGCCAAGCCCCTCTCACGTCACCACCAAGCGTATCAGCAGCACTCTATTTTAAACCCCCCAGGATTTTTCCGCCCGATTGCAATTTGTCGAGCTTTGACTATCCCCTGATTTTCATCATTCTTCCGAACAACTTTCACTGAAACTGGGGGCTATTCAAAGTTCTCTATCCCTTATAGCGGTACGGCGGAACCGATAATGTGTCGTATATGTAAGCTGAGAGGATATACCTATTCAGCTCAGTAAGGGCATCACTATTAGGGACCCGGAGTGCATTATAATCGGCAGTGAGTACCTCCAGCCCTTTGTACTCCTTTTCTCCCATTTTTCTGTCAGTTATCCTTTGCATAAGAGCACGAGCCAGGAGGTCAATTGGACTCCCTAACTTCGTGATGCCACCGAGGAGGGCAACAACCCCGGCATAGACTGGATCTTCGTACAGTGGAGACCTCTTCCTGAAGTCCTCACTCCACGCCTCATTCATCGTCGCAATTCTGAGCTCGGCCGGGCTTCTTGGAGCAATTTCCTCACCATAAAAGTTGCGGCGTATTCCACTCGTCAAATCATGATTTTCCAATATCCTCTTGCGTATCTGGTCATTTCTCTCGCTTCGCGCCTCGTCGATCCGTTTCGCACTGGCACCGCTCACCACATCCCAAGCCCGTTTCACCAAAGTACCAACATCCGTCCTTAACACATCGCTTACGCTCATTTTTACCACCTCAGGTTGTTTGTTGTAATCTATTAGTAATAACACTAACATCTATATAAAACAGCAGCCAGCGGTTTTCCGCTCAATTGCAGCCGCAAACATTTATAAGCAAAGCGCCAAATTCAAGCCAGAATGCACCAGCACCGCGGCGTCGTCAAGCCGGAACCCGCCGGCAGGGAGCTTGACGCTCTCGACCGGAAGCTGCTCGCGGCACTGGCGCACAACGTCCGGCTCTCGCCGTCATTCCTCGGCAGGCTCGTGCACCTGTCCAAGGATGGCGTGCGGTACCGGCTGGAGAAGCTGTACGCGACCGGAACGATCCTCGGCACGATGCTCGTGCTCAACCCCTATGCGCTGGGCTTCCGCTTCTTCACGCTTGCGCTCAACATCAGGGATCCGCCGCTGGAGCAGGAGCAGGAACTCATGGCGCAGCTTGCATTGCATCCAAACACCATCTGGGTCGGGCAGTGCCTCGGCTCCTGGAACCTCGTGGTGTTCTTCATCGCCAGGAAGGATGATGCGAAATCGGTTGAGCAGGCCATCAAAAACATCTGCCAACGCTCGCTGGGCAAGGCACAGCTGCTTGAGATAACCGCGATGCACCGCTACCAGAACCTGCCCGGATGGTTCTTGCAGGAAGCAGGCATGGAAACGCTCGCCGCCCCGCGCACCGATGCGTCATTCCACAAGCTGCTGGACAAGGCCAGTGTTTCATCAGGGACTGCGGAGCTTGACGGGCTTGACCATGCCATCATCCGCGCCCTCGCACCGGACTGCCGCGCATCGATTGCCGCGATCGCGCAGCAGCTCGGCAAGCCGTTCAACACCATCAAGGGCCGGGTGCAGCAGCTCATCAGGAAACAGGTCATCCTCGCATGCAACCCGCTGGCGAGCCTCTCGTCCCTCCATCAGATTGCGTTCTCCGCGTTCATCGAGCTTGCGGACGACGGAGAGCGCGCCCGGCTGCGCGAGCACCTGAAGCGCCATCCGGACACCGGATTCCTGTTTGAGACACGGAAGCCATGGCAGTTCGAGTGGTACGGCGCGGTGAGGAACAACATCCAGCTGCACCATGACCTGGAAGCGCTGCGCGCGCAGTTCAGGAGCATCCGCAGCATCACGGCGCTGTTCATCATCAAGGACCACAAGCTGACGTTCACTCCGGAAATCGCTGTCAGGCAGGGCGCAGCGCCCGTTTCCGGGGCGGACGGGTAAAACGCCGCTTCAGAAAAGAAGGAACGATAGCGCTGTTCACTGCAGCAGGCCTCTGTTCGATAAAGGAAACAGTTGTTCTGTTAAAGAAAAAGCTGTGGGAGTTTCTCCACATTCATTTTGTCCCACAGCCGCCCCGAAGCAAGCCTTATAAACCATGGCGCCGTCCTTCCTTGGATGGTGATGGGCGACATCTTTCTGGAGCTCGGCGTCATCGTCATCATCGCCACCGCGCTCGGCCTGCTCGCGCGCCTCCTGAAGCAGCCTCCCCTGCTCGCATACCTCATCACCGGCATCCTTCTCGGCCCGTCGGTGCTCAACCTGCTCGCTGCCACGGAGCTGCTCAGCACCCTTTCCACCATCGGCGTGGCGTTCCTGCTCTTCATCGTCGGCCTGAACCTCAACGCCCGTGTCCTGAAGGAAGTTGGCCCCATCGCGCTCGTCACGGGCATCGGTCAGGTGCTCTTCACCTCCATCATCGGCTACGCCATCGCGCGCCTGCTCGGCTTCGCCCCGCTCCACTCGCTCTACATCGCTGTCGCACTCACCTTCAGCAGCACGATCATCATCGTCAAGCTGCTCAGCGACAAGAACGACCTCGACACGCTGTACGGCAAGATTGCGCTCGGCGTCCTCCTCGTGCAGGACTTCATCGCCATCGCCGCGGTGATCCTCATCAGCGGGATGCAGCAGGCGGCGCAGCCGGGAGCGGCCCTCCTCTCGACTGCGGGGAAAGGCGCACTGCTCCTTGCCGGAGTGTACCTGCTCTACAAGCTGATGCTGCCGCGCCTCTTCTCCTCGCTCGCGCGCTCGCAGGAGCTGCTCTTCCTCGGCGGCATCTCCTGGTGCTTCGGCCTTGCGCTTGCCTCGTCGTGGCTCGGCTTTTCCATCGAGATCGGCGCGTTCCTCGCAGGCATCAGCCTTGCGGCGCTGCCCTACCACTACGAGCTTGCCTCCCGCGTCAGGCCGCTCAGGGACTTCTTCCTCGTGGTGTTCTTCGTCGTGCTCGGCGCGCAGCTGCTCCTCTCCTCCGCCGCGCCGCTCCTCTGGCCTGCAGTGCTGCTGTCGCTCTTCGTCCTCATCGGGAATCCATTCATTGTCTTCGTCCTGATGGCGCTCTTCGGCTACACGAGCCGCACCAGCTTTCTTGCCGGGCTCACCGTTGCGCAGATCAGCGAGTTCAGCCTCATCCTGATGGCGCTGGGGCTGCAGGCCGGCCATGTCAATGATGCAGCCGTTTCGCTGGTGGGGATGGTCGGCGTCATCACCATTGGGCTCTCAACCTACCTGATCATCTATGGCGACTGGCTGTACCGGCGCTTTGCCCCCCTCCTCGTGCCATTCGAGCGGAAGCAGCGCCGAAGGGAGCGGCGTGAGTCCCCGCAGAACGCCCAGCATGAAGTGATTCTCATCGGCTCGCACCGGATGGGCAGCAGCATCTACCAGAGCCTGCGCAGGCAGCGTTTCTCGACGCTCGTGGTGGACTTCAACCCGGTTCTGATCAAGGCGCTGGAGCACCAGCAGGTCCCGTATTTCTACGGCGACGCGTCCGACAGCGAGACGCTCGAGACGCTCCAGCAGTTCAGGCCGAAGACGATCATCTCCACCATCCCTTCCTTCGATGACACCGTCACGCTGCTGCGCCGCTTCCGGAGGGCGCGGCCGCAGCCTGTGATCTTCGTGACCGCAAGCACGATTGACGAGGCGCTTGCACTCTACAAACATGGTGCCGATTATGTCGTGCTGCCGCACTTCATCGGCGGGGAGCACCTCTCGCTGCTGATCGAGCGGTTCCACAACCGGAAGGCGCACCTGAAGCGCCACCGCCAGCGGCACATCCGGGAGCTGCGGAAGAGGGCGCGGGACGGGACTGCGCCGCGAGCCCATAACCTTTATAAATCCCCGCCCGCTCCGCGCGCCATATGAACCTCAAGATTCTCGAAGACAAAAAGCGCCGCCTCGTGTTTGAGCTCGCCGGCAGCGACCACGGCTTCTGCAATGCGCTCAAGAAGGAGCTGTGGAACGATGATGCCGTGAGCGTCTCCAGCTATGCCATCGACCATCCGCTGGTGGGCGTGCCGAGGTTTGTGATCGAGACGGCGCAGGACTGCGATGTCAAGGGCGTGCTGCGGAAAGCGATCGCGCGGCTCCGCAAGCAGGCCGAGCAGTTCAAGGCCGAAGCCAAAAAGCTGCGGTAGCTGCCATTCTTATCGTCGTGAAAACTGCGCGAAACCGCCGTAACCTTTATATAGGACCCTCTTTCCCCGCTGACCTGTCAGAGATGGGGTGAGCCTATGGCAGCACAGCAAGTACAGCCGATCTTCATATTGCCGGAAGACACGCAGCGCACCACCGGCAGGGATGCGCAGCGCATGAACATCATGGCCGCGAAGGCCGTCGCGCAGACCGTCCGGACAACGCTCGGCCCGAAAGGGATGGACAAGATGATTGTTGATTCTCTGGGGGATGTCATCGTGACCAACGACGGCGTGACAATCCTTGAGGAGATGAAGATCGAGCACCCGGCAGCCAAGATGGTCGTCGAGGTCGCGAAGTCCCAGGAAGATGAGGTGGGTGACGGCACGACGACTGCGGTTGTCCTTGCAGGTGAGATGCTCAAGAAGGCGGAAGACCTGCTTGACCAGGAGATCCATCCGACCGTCATCGCGAAGGGCTACCGCATGTCCCAGGCGCGTGCGCAGGAGATCCTGAACGATATCGCCGAGCCGGTCGCCCTCAAGGACACGGGGCTTCTCAGGAATATCGCAATAACCGCCATGACAGGCAAAGGGGCAGAAGCGGCGAAGGAGTTCCTCGCCGAGCTTGTCGTCAAGGCAGTCGCAAGCATCATTGATCAGGACGGAAGCGGGCTGCGCATCGACAAGGACAACATCAAGATCGAGAAGCGCATCGGCGGCGTCGCGGACGACAGCGATCTTGTCGAGGGCATCGTGATTGACAAGGAGCGCGTGCACAGCGGCATGCCCGTGCAGGTCACGAACGCGAAGGTTGCGCTGCTCGATGTCGCCCTTGAGATCAAGAACACGGAGATTGACGCGAAGATCCAGATATCCGATCCATCGCAGATTGAGGCATTCCTTGAGCAGGAGGAAAGCCAGCTCCGGAAGATGGTAGACAAGGTCAGCGCTTCAGGCGCGACGGTCGTCTTCTGCCAGAAGGGCATTGATGACATGGCGCAGCACTTCCTCGCAAAGGCAGGCATCTTTGCCGTGCGCCGTGCAGCCAAGTCAGACATGGAAAAGCTCTCCCGCGCGACCGGAGCGAAGATCGTGAGCAACCTGAATGACCTCAGCAGGCAGGACCTCGGTTTTGCCGGCGTTGTCCGCGAGGAGAAGATAGGCGACGAAGAGATGGTCTTTGTTGAGAAATGCAAGAACCCCAAGGCAGTCACGCTGCTGCTGCGCGGCGGCACTGAGCATGTCGTCGATGAGATCAAGCGCGCCGTCACGGACGCGGTCGGCGACATCATCGCCGCGCTCAAGGTGGGCAAGGCGGTCGGCGGCGCCGGCGCCTGCGAAACGGAGCTCGCCCGGCAGCTGCGCAAGTTCGCATCCCAGCTGAAGGGGCGCGAGCAGCTCGCCGTGCAGGCGTTCGCCGATGCGCTGGAAACCATACCCCGCACGCTTGCCGAGAATGCCGGTTTGGACCCGATTGATGTGATGACCAAGCTCAATGCTGCGCACGACCGGAAGGAGAAGTGGGCGGGTATTGATGTCTTCACCGGCAAGGTGATCAACGCGTGGAGGGCGGGCGTGATTGAGCCGCTCAAGATCAAGACGCACGCCATCGGCAGCGCCGCGGAAGTCGCTGAGATGATCCTGCGCATCGACGATGTCATCGCGGGCGGCAGCAAGGGAGGCAACGGCAAGATGCCCCCCGGCATGGGCGGCCCCGGCGGCATGGGTGGGATGGGAGATATGGAGATGTAGGGGTTGCGTTTTCTTTCTCCTCTTTTTTGATGCGGTCGCCCAAATTCGCTCGGTGCGTGTGCGCCATTGCAGCCGATTTCCCTCACGCAGATTATGTTACTATCTTATGGTGATTAAAATAGGAAGATTTATAAAACAGCGTGCAGAAGCAGACCGGATGAATAAGATAAACAGGATAAATGGGATAGAAGGGGTTACTGCCGATGGAGGCCGGAACGGCACGGGCACCCAGCAGCCCTCTGAAGGATCCGACGTTGCGAATCCAGCGTTACCACCTATTGAAACCTTCGCGTTGGCCCTCCGTAGCTGCGTATACACTGATAACGTGGACGGCGTCAGGGGGCTTTACGATCGGCTCATGGAACTTCATTCTCAGGATGGAAGCGGGGCGCAGGTTCAGCGGAAGCGCGCACGCGCGGTAAAGTGTTATTTGGATTTTGCTTCATTGGTTGCAGACATAATGATGGCCCGCGGCGTTAATGCTGAAACCGCAGTAGCCATTGCACAGGTCCTGCCACCGAATGTGATGGGTGCTGTCCGTACGTTCTACAGGAGCGTTGTTGGAGAGTTCCTCCACGACTCTCACTACAACCAAGCCGAATGGAACTGATGGCTACCCCCACCACCTCAGAATCCCCGCCATCACCATGAGCACGGCAAGATAATGCGCGATGTTGAGCAGGTAGAGCGTGAACGGCTTCTTTTCCCAGAGGACGCTGCCGACCATCGTCGTCGCAAGGAACCCGAGCCAGAGCCAGAAGGCGAGCAGCGCCCCGTCAGCCACCGTCTCAGCCCCTGTCGCGGCGAGCAGCATCGCGAGGACAAATGCCATCACCAGCACACCGAGAAATGTCACCCCATACGCGGCAGCCATCCCCTGCTTCTTCGCGGCAGCGAGCTGCTTCGGTGTCATCCCGCTCAGCCGCATCCATACATTCCCGAAGAGCAGCGGCGAATACCACAGCGCTCCGAGCGCCATCCCGGCGGCTGCGGACACGAGCACCGCGAGCACATTGACCTGTTGATAGACCATCCAGCTCACCTCACATCGTCCGGCAAAAAAGGCATTCCCGCGACTCCTCCGGCAGCGCAGCGCCGCAGCGTGGGCACGCTTCTCCGGCCGCGGACCGCGCCTCACCGGGTGTAGGGTACCTGCGCGCGCTGCCTGCAGGGTAGAGCATCAGGCCTTTGCAGTGCGACGCGTGCGCCTGCCGGATCAGCTGCAGCACCTCATCGACCGTTGCATCATCACGGAGCATCACGAGTTTCGCAACCCCCTGATCGCAGTATTTCTGGAACGCTGCCTGCATCCGGACGTGCCAGTCCGCGCCCACGTCAGCCGCAGTGACATACACCCGCTTCATCCAAACGGGAATGAACAGCCCTTTGCTATGCCCGCGCTCGAGCAGCTGCTGCTGCAGCTTTTCAGAGTAAATCTCCTCTTTCTTTGCCGCGGCGGCGAAATGCCTGTTCACGGTCTGCAGCTCATGCGGCCCGATGCGCTGCCGGTACGCAAGCGCAAAGAACGGCTCGATGCCCGGCGAGCAGTCCGCGAGGAGGCTGATGGTGCTGGTGGGAGCGATCGCGGTGCGCGTCGCGTTCCTCACCTGGTCCTCCTTTTTCCGGCTGCTGATCCCGCCCTTCCGGAAGTTGGGATAGACGCCGCGGATCACCGCAAGCTCAGCGCTCGCCTGCTTCGCCTCCGCAGCGATGAAGCGCATCAGCTCCTCGGCAATCTGGAGCGCACGGTCGGTGTTGTAGCGCACCTTCATCTGCGCCAGAAGATCAGCGAATCCCATCACGCCTAATGCGAGCTTGCGGTTGCCATGGACGGCAGCGAACACCTCAGGGAACAGGTAGTCCGTAACATCAATCAGGTTATCCAAAAAGTGGACCGCCTGCCCGACGCGCTTCTTCAGCCGCTGCCAGTCAATCTGCTCGTTCTGCACGAATGCCCCGGCGTTGATGCTCCCGAGCGTGCAGGCCTCATTCGGCAGAAGCAGCGCCTCCCCGCACGGGCTCGAGGTATCGATGTACCCGAGTTTTGGTGTGGGATTGTGCCGGTTAATCTCATCGGAAAACAGGATGCCCGGCTCCGCATGCGCCAGGGCTGCTGTGCCGAGCATCTGCAGCAGGGCGCGCGCATCTTCGCGGCCCATGGCCTTTCCTGTCCGGGGGTTCACGAAGCTCACCGACGTCCCTCTCTCCGCAGCCTGGAGGACATGATCCGAAAGCAGGACTGCGCGGTTCGTGTGATGCAGCTCATCAAACTGCTGCGCCGTCACGAATGGCATCACCTCGGGGTGGGTGAGAGGAAGTGCGCTGAGCGTCGCACAGCACCGCTTGTTGCCCGCGGCGACCTGCTCGAGCGCCTGGTCAAACAGCCTGATGAATGACAAGGGGCCTGACGCCAGCCGGTCGATGCTGAGAGCATGGTCGCCATGCGGCCGCACCTTGCGAAAGGAAAAACCTGTTGCAGCACCGGTCTGATGCACGAGTGCCGCTTTCCGCAATGCACCGAAGATGGAGTCAAGGGAATCTTCTACAGGAAATATATAGACGCTCGCGAGCTGCGGCGAGCGCCTGCCTGCATTCATCAGCACCGGCAGGTCAGGAACAAACTCGAGCGAACTCAGCAGCTCGTAAAAAGAATCCTCAGCCTGCTTGACTTGCTTGTCTTGTCTTGCAAGGGAGGAAAATTCCTTTGCTTTTACCGCAAGCCACCAGAAATCATAATGCGATTTTCCATATCTCCTCAAAAGACGCTCTATTTTTGACTTGTTCCTGTATTTAACCTCAGAACTTGCTGCAAGCCGCGCAACGCGCCGGAAAACCTGCTCGGGGCTTTCAACGACCCTGCCTTCCTCGTTCCTCCGCAAGACAAAGTGCTCAAGAACCTTTTGTGCCTGCGTACTCAGGTGGAGTTTGTCCGTCATCGCAGCCCCTTTTTTGGGGAAAGAGAAAGAGTGTATTTAAATTTACCTGCATTTGCACACCGCATAAGCACATATTGTAACTCCTAATAAGGGGTGCTTAACTGCAAGAAAACCCCGCTCAGTCAGCGTCGTCCCGGGTATCGTAGGGAAATTCACCAAAGAAGACTCCTTCGATCAGCGTGTGCGTAGGGACATCGCCGCGGCTCACCGCAGGATGCAGTTCCGCATTGGGCAGCTCGCGCTCGATATGGTCAATGATCGTCCGCGCGTCCTCTTCCGCGATGTCGCCTTTCACGTGAACCACCGCATGGCGCACCTGCTCTTTCGGAATATGGAACAGGAATTTCCGGACCCCCCTCTGCAGCGCAGCCGTGTCAATCTTGTTGTGCACCCTGCCTTTCTCAAGCTCAACGATCTTCTTGTTTTCCAGCACGACGCGCTCGGTTCGGTAGTCATGATACAACTGCGCCAGCTTGTCGAGCAGCTTCGTGACATTCCGGTCCCGCATCAGCTCATCGCTCAGCAGCGTCTCGAGCCGGTAATCCAGCAGATGGCCGTCGTCATGCGAGTGGCTTGCAGCACGATTCAGCTTGTCGAGCATCCTGTTGATTTCCTGCAGGCAGCGGTATGCATCCGCGCCGCTCAGCTCGACCTTCAGGCGATCAAGCTTCACCGCCAGATGCACAAAACCCCTCGGAGAGCGCTTCACCACACGCGCACGCTGGCGGTACATTCGTTCCATTGGCATGACGTAAAGCGTTCTGTTATTTAATAGTTTCTATGGTCGGGCGTTATTGAAAAGTGTTGCACTGCCACGATGGCGAGCGACGCGTCGACGTCTCGGCACAGAGTGCGAGTAGCTTTCAACTACTGCTTGCACCGCCCAAGGGACCGATTTCCATTCTGACGAACAGCGGGTTACAGCGAAGGGAATGGCAAGAAATGCTCGCCGAGCTATAAAAAACTGCGGTTTTTGGGAGCTCCAGCTGCTGCGCAGACTGGAGCGGCGCGAGGAGAGCCCAGGCGGAGCGAAGTCTTCGCCGCGCGGCGGAGCGAGCGGCAGTGCCGAGCGTGAGCGAGAACTTTTCAATAACGCCTATGGTAGGGAACCCGCGCTCTGCGTCTGGCTTCCATCCAGCAGGAAAGAAAACAACAAAAAAAAGAAAAGAAAGAAAAAAACTATGCCTCAGCTGCTTCAGCTTCTTCCGCTTCTTCTACCGCTTCGCTTGAGGCATCCTCGTCGAGCTCATCCGCAAGCTTCTGCTCGCGCAGCGCCTTCACGATGCCATTCAGCGTCTCGTGCGCCGCTTTCAGCTCCTCCCGCGCGGTTTTCAGAAGCTCATGCGCCTGCCCGATCGCAGCTTTGCGCTCCTCGCCGCGCAGCGCCGCAGCCTCCTTGAACCTGGCAACCGCAGCCTCATGCGACTGCTGCGCTTCCTGCAGCTGGCTGTTGAACGTGTCCGTCTGCTGCTCGAGGCCGCTCGTGTCAAGCCCGCGCTCCGCAGCATGCTCTAAGACGCGCTCGAGCTTCACGGCAAGATGCTCGCTGCGTACGATGATCCCGCCGATGCGGTGCGCCATCGTGAAGCCGGCGCGCTGCTGCGCTTCATCGCGGACGTCATCTTTCCAGAGCTTCGCAACCGTGCGCGCAAGCTCCTGCACATCGGCCTTGGGCGTCTGCGCGGTGATGGCCTCTGCCTGTGCTTTCAGCTCCTGCAGCTTGGCGATCTTCGCGTCAATCGCCTGAAGCGCTGCGGCAGCTTCCTCCTCGGTCAGGTGCTCGCTCTCCTCGACGGTCGCCTTGAGCTTGTCGAGATGCCCGAGCATCAGGTCAATCGTGTGCAGAATCATGTCCTTTGCATGCATGGCGATCTTTTCACGTGCCTCGCTGCAGTCCGCAGTTTCCTCATCGCCGCATGCGGCAAGCCGCTCCTGCAGTTCCTTGAACGCTTTCCGCTCCTCCTGCAGGTGCTCGCGCGCTTCCGCAGATAAATCCTGCGCCGCTTTCATGCGCTCCTGCGCCCGTGCCCGAGCGCTTGCAGCCACGCCCCGCGCCGTGAAGTCCTTCCCGAAGCGCTTGTAGTGCTCCTTTTTCTCTAATTCATCGAGTCTCTCCATGCGCGCAGCCTTGCGCTGGCTGATGCGATCGAGCCGCTCAAGATCCCTGGCAGCAAGCTTCCCGACCAGCTCGAGCCTGCGCTGCAGCTTCTCCTCGCACGCAGCCTGCTCTTCGGAATGCTCCTTGCAGTTCTCTACCGCCCGCATGAGCTGCTTCTTCTGGTGCTCGCGGACGCGCTCAAACCGGTCTGCAGCAGACTCATCGCTGCGTGCTGCTGCCTGATCGCGAACCTGCTCGCGCACTTCCCTCCGGGTTTCCTGCGCAGCTGCTCGCCGTTCCTCGCGGGCATCCGCACGCCGCCCAGTGCGATCCGCTACTTGATTGGTATCTCCTTCTTGATCAGCTGTCTGCTCAGAACCGGTATCAGCATCAGAATCCGCCGGCGCATCACTGTCAGCAAGCGCAAATGGCACGACACTCATCAGAAGAAGTGATATCACCAGCATTGTACCGACATGTTTTAGGTTCATTGTTTCAGCCTCCCTTGCATTGTGCAACTTCTTTTGCCCCGTCCGTTGGCTTCATTCTTATCTCACCCTCTTCGCTCTGCCAACCATTGATCCATGCCATTCTTTTTCCGCACCTCTGCGGTGCAGCCTCTTTTTCGCACCTCCTTTTGTGGGGTGGTTGGGATGTCTGGGTGGGGTGGTGGAAAAGAGGTGTCAAAACCACCACCGGACCCTTCATCCACAAGCTGAGGAGTGAATGTTCTTTATATAGACTCTTTTTTGATGCTTTGAGCAAAGCTTTATTTATGCTTTTTTTGTTTAATAGGGACTTTTTCAGTTTTTTAATACTTTATGCGGATTTCTTTGGGTGCTATTGAACCAAAAAGAGAGCGCAAAGCATATAAGCATCCGGCTGCTGGGGCTCGTTCCGAACCAATATCAAAACACCCATGAAACCGCTGCTCCTGGGCACCATGCTGCTCCTGCTCGCATCAGCAGCACAGGCAGCCACCATCACCGGAACCGTGTACGACTTCGGCTTGTCGCCGGTGCCGCAGGCGCTTGTCATCGCCGAAGGCCCGGTCAAGCAGCAGGTCATCGCGGATGACGCAGCCTACGGGCTCGACGTGCCTGCGGGCAGCTACCTCATCCGTGCGCAGCAATGGGAGCGCGGCCGCGTCATTGCGCTGGCAGAGGAGAACATCACCGTTCCGGCGGCGGGCACGTATCGTCTCGATCTGATCGTTTTCCCTTTGTTTGAAGAGGAGGAGCTCATGGAAACCGAGATCCCTGTTGACGATATGCTCACCGAAGCGGCAGAAAGGCCCATTTTTCCGTATGTGGTTCTTGCAGCGCTGGCAATTGCAGGAGCTGGCATCACCGCAGCCATCATCCTCCGGAAAGGAAAGAAGCACGCGCCGGAAGCGGAGGAAGCGGCACCTGAAGCAAGAACGGGCACCAAGGCAGGAGGAAAACCGGACGGAACGGAAACCGAAGGAAAAACAGCAGGTTCAGCAACGCTGCCCGCAGACCTCCAGCAGGTTGTCGATTTCATCGCAGCGGAAGGCGGCCGGACAACGCAGAAGGAGCTCCGGAAGCAGTTCCCGCTGAGCGAGGCGAAGATATCACTGATGCTTGCCGACCTTGAGCAGCGCGGCGTCATCAGGAAAATCAAGAAGGGAAGGGGGAATGTGGTGGTGATGGAAGGAAAAGCGTAAGGTTTCCTGAGCGGAACCTGCCTGTTTACGGTGGGAGTGAGGCTGTGACTGCTTGGGTTGCGTTTGAGGCTGATCATGGGTCTGCGTGAATGGTTTCCGACGGTGTATGCTCTTGCGGATTGGATACCTGATATTGAGGGTTGGCTCTCTGATGTTTATATTGGGCGAAGAAGTAAGCTGGTGGGGCCACTTGAGAAAAAAATAACGGGCTTGGGGGCAAAGCTTTCGGAACATGAAGAAAAGAACGAAGAGCTGCGTGCGGCACTCAGAGAGTCAGAGCGAGCACAAAAGGAAACGAGCGAGGGGCTTGCTCAAGAAAGAGAAAAAACTGCAGCATTGGAGGGCCGAGTGGAAGAGCTCCGCGGGCAGAATGCTGCCTACCAAGCTGCCGCCGCTTTGCTTGAAGAAAAAATTAGTGAGAGAGATGCTGAACTGACAAAAGCAAGGGCGGATTATGCAAGCCTTAAGCAAGCGATGCAGGCCGTTGAGCAGGCAAGGGGCGCACTGGAGCAGCAATGCGGTGAGCAGGAAAAGCAGCTTGATATGATTGGACAAGAGCTCGCAGCGTATCGTGATGGAGAAAAGAAGCTCGGCTGCAGCTACCAAGAAAAGATCGCTATGCTTGAGCGCGACGCGCACGATCTCCAGTTGCAGCGCAACGATGCAAAAAAAGCCATTGAGATGCTTGACTTTTATTACCGGCATGCCGTTTGCGATCCTGCGGGCGGGCTTATTATCTATTCCTGCTATAACAAAGACGGGCACGGTGGAAATTGGGATAGTCTTCTCGCTACCATCTATCCTTCGCTCCGGCCCAGCGTAGGAGATCTTCTTGCCGGTGGCGAAAAAGCACAAGAGCAGTTGAAGAAACATTCGGAGCTAATGATCATCCGCGATGCCGTCGCCTTCGAGAAGCGCCTTAACCTACGAATTTCAGATATCCCTGATTACCTGAATGCGCATGGTATAAAACTGCCGGACGTTGATAAGCTGCTTGATCTCCACCACGGGCGTTTGAGGCCAGATGAGTGGTAGCATGGGGTATGCCAGCCAGCTCATAAGCTAGCGCCGTATAGGTTTTATATGCTGGAGTTGGGAAATGGTTATAATGTAGCCAGAGGGGGAACATTCGGGGGAAGGAATGGCGCTTTATGACTGGGTTCGAAACCTAATCGCAAACCTGAAGGGGGCACGCCGAGATGCATCAACAGTCGGAGGAGAAGATACTCTTCAAACAGAGGTAGCCCGACTTGGGGCTTTGGTAGCCCATCTTTCGAAAGAAAATGCAAAGGTGCTAGGTGCACGACCAGAGAAAGGTTCCCACACTCTTGATGACCTCCTGCCCGAAGAAGATAAAGCGCTGACGCTCGCACGTCTTGTTCGCGACTACGCAAAAGAGGCTGAAACTAGTGGGGCATCCGTGGATCCGTGTCAGCGCTTTGCGCAACAGTTGGCCGTTCAACTGAACGAAATCTTGCTTGGCGGCGAAGGACCTCAGTTTGCCCGTGCTGGTGAAGGCGAATACCATGAAGGAAGCGGCTGGCCCCTCCGTGAGCTGTTTGTGCGCCTTGTGCGTCGCTCAGCAACGTACCTCTGGACACCCCATGACATCGCCCAGCACCGTTACGAAAAAAATAAGTGTTACGAAGCCGTGCCTGGCTTTCGCGTCGCACGTGCTGAGTCGGTCACCCATGTCGAAGACCTGTCTGACCCATTCAGCGTACTCATCTATGAGCGTATCCGCGGTCCAACCTTTTCTCAGTTACTACTTGAGATTGCCAAGGCATTGGATTTCCCTGATTACACTAATTTTCAAAAAAGACAATTGCTGGGTATTGGCTCTGGCCTCATTCGGCGCAGTTTCGAGCAAGTTCATAAATACCTTGAGCAAAGACCATCCCATCTCCCCCACACCGCTTCTCAAGTCCGGGACGGCTACATTCAGGTGCTCAAGCGTGTTCCTCCTGTCTTTGAAGCAATGGAAATTGTTCTTTCGGAGGAAAAAAAGAAACTTTGGGAAAAATCTGTTGAGATCCTAATCACTAAGGGTATCCCCTTCGATGAGTGCTTTATTGTACCCTATCGTGACACAGCACTTACCAACCTGATACTTGAGCCAGAGAGCAAGGGCCTGCGTGAGGAGTATGAAAGAGGACTTCCATTTTTGACAATACCACTCATTCTCGCGGAATTCTCCGGTACGAAGGGCATCCTTGACTATCGCCTCACTAAAGTCGCGAAGCCAGACCCACGTGTTGTTAATGTCGATCTGGGACATCGCGGTGCTCATGCCCTTGATGATTTTTCCCATATCTTCGTTAGTCGGGAAGCCACTCCATTTATAACAAAAAGAGATGAGGAAAGATACCTTCACGGACATGCGGAGTTCCTTCGTAGTTCTTTAGGAATAGATCTCTCGGGGGGGTGTAGGAGCCTGTATCTCGCTGCTGCAGCAATGGGATTCAACCGCGCAGCGCGCCGCATTCCAAACACGTTTGATTTCTATGGCAACCTTGTGTACGAGCACTACCAGCGTGAACGGATCGGGAGTGAGCGGTTCGCCGCACGAAGGGAGAAGTTTGGTGCCGATATACTCAGTTATATTGATGAATCGGTAGAGCGTGCTTTGGAAGTCGTTGACTTGAGTCTTCGCGACATCAAGGGTGACCCTCAGAATATCAGGGAATTAGCCACAGCCATACGCGCGTCTGATTTGTATTATATCAACGCCTCAACTGCAGCCCCCTGTCTTGATCAGTTAGGAAGTGCGTCTGATGCAACAGTACAGCTCGTCCTCGCAGGCTTGTATGCCCAGTTGATATTACACGATCTCAAAGGGCAGTTTGCGCAGAAGGGTGGGCTGCGTAGCGCATCCATAAGAGACGAGGTCCACGAAGAATGACAACCAGACGAAAATGGGAGCCGCAGGTCATTGTTTGTGACCTTCTCGGCCCCGTAGTTTATGATGGAAGAAAAGAAGCAGTTACCTATTTAACAGAAACATTTAGCAAACAGCCTCACTACATTCGAGACATAGTTTTTGGAGGTCTCTACCGGCAGCTCCGTACAGATGGTATCAGTTGGCAAGCTTACCAACAAAGTCTGGGTGCGGCTGGAATCAGGCTTGGGAGGAAGGTTGTTGATACATGGTTCGGATTCTACCGACCACGGCAACCCATACTAGAATTACTAAGGGAAGTCCGTAAGGGTGGGCTTCAGGTAGCTATCCTCTCTAACATGTTTCCGGAGCTTCTCAGACATTTAGACAAACAGTACCAAATCTGTGCCTGCTTTGATCACATTGTTACCTCACATCAAGTAAAACAGTTAAAACCTGGCCAGCGCATCTACGAAGAACTTGAGAGAGCCGTCGGTGTAGTAGCAACCGAGAGCGAATCAGCGCCCAAAGGTATTCTCTATTTTGATAATGCCACACGTAACATAGAAACTGCCAAACGTCGTGGCTGGAGAGCCGTTCTTATGTCCAATACATCTAATGATGATGATCTTGAGCAAAAAATCCGGCACGAACTGGAACGCGAGAGTGTCTTAAAAAAGCCTCAAAAGAGGCCCCATTAGTGCCTATCAACCGTGGGTGAGTTCCACTCCGCAATGACTATCTGGGGCCCGGTCATGTCAAAGGTCTTCTCCGCGATGACGAGAAGGTGATGGGTCGCGATGACCTCCTCACGGCTTTTCGATCCTTCGAGCAGTTGGATGCACTGCGCGACCAGCCTTTTCCGGCGCTTGCCTATCATATCAAGCTTTTTTGCGCTGAACGTGTAGAAAAGCTCGCTGTACTCCCTAAGCATGATGGCTGTTTCTTCGTAGATGCCAAAGAACGCATCGCTTAACCGGATTTTTTCAATGCCCCTCGCTTTCACATACTGAAAAAGATATTTGTACTCATCAGCAAGCTTTTCAAGCTCCTCGACGATGAAATAGAGGGGCCCGATCTTCGCATACGGCACCCGGCCGATCTTGTTGATGTACCGCCGGCACATCTGCGTCAGCCGGTTGTTCGTCTCTTCAAGGTTTTCGATGTTCGTCAGGCTTACCTGGTCCTTGTTCCGGAGCGCCGTGAGCCCATCAGCTGCCATTGTGGTAAGCAGGAGAAACAGCCTGCGCAGCACCGGATCGAATTCTTCAAGCTCTCCCCCCACACATTTAATGATGCAGGAGTTCACCCTCTGCTCGACAATCTCAAAACCGACTGTCTTATTCCTGAGGCTTGACTGCACAATCCTAAAATCTTCCGGCTTATCGAAGCGGATGGTAATCTCATCGATTCCCTTTTTGTAGAGGGCAAAGAGGACCCTTGAGGCCATGACTCCAAAATCATTCAGGTGGATCTCAGCCTTTTCCTTTGCTGGCACACTGTCAACATGAACGACCAGCTGTCCGGTGGCTTGCGTTATTCCCACCTCATCCCCTTTCTTCACGTTGTTCTCGTCCGCCCACTTCTTCGGCAGTGACACAAGCAGTGTAGAACCCGCAATCTGGATAACCTTCCGTTTCATGGAACCACCCCTTAAAATACTTAAAGAATGCCGCTCATTTATATATTTTCCTGTTTATTTGCAATTTTATAAATATCCCTAAATTTTTATAATCAATATAAACTATAACCGCAAACTATATAAAAACGCTCCCCTACTGACTGCGATAGGGAGGTGGTTGGGATGAAAGATGAGCAGTTTGATGAGTTCTTGGAGGTGGAAAACGAAGAGATCGACGAGGAAGACATCTATGCGGTAAAAGCGCGCGTTCTCCTGCTCGAAGACGATGAGATGAGCGCAGAGGAGGACGGCTTCATGGAGGGGTACGACGAAGCGTCGTGAAGCCATGTCACTGAAGCAGCTGTTTGGGCTTGAGGAGTTGAGCATCTCCGACGCAGACATCATGGGCAGGATCAAGGATGCGTTCGATCATGATCTTGACGCCGTCGAGTTCGTCAAGCGGGACGGCACCAAGGTCATCATCAAGCTCCCCCACATTGATTTCTCGAAGCACATCGATCCGTGGGACGGCACGCGCTGGGGCCGCAGCGCAGCATAGGGCAGCTTTTCCGGCTGCCGCCTTTAAGGATTCCAAAGCCATAAAAGCAGAATTTTACGCCCATAAAGCCCTATAAACAACTTTCTCCAGCGAAAGGCTTATAAGAAAACAGATATTCATATTCTCCGTCGTTCTTCGACGCTACGTGAAACAAGCTCATGGAAAGCACTGAGAAAAGTGAGGTCGTTGGAAGCAGTGATCCGGCGGGCGCCAGTGCTGAAACGCCGGCAGTCCCTGCGCCAACGAACCGCCCGCCAGGCGAAGACAGCGCAAACGCCGCGTCTCAGCACCACGCCGCTGCCTCGATGGAAGAGCCTGCCGGCGGAGCTGCACCGATCGCCAAGTCGGATCAGATGAACAGTTCCGGCCACCCAGCCGCCGAAGCGCACGGAAGCAGCGGTACGCCCAACAGTAGGCAAGGTGCCGGACCAGCAGCAAAGGGCACTGGCGCAGGCAGCTACGGAGCGGAGCACATCAAGGTCCTTGCGGGCAGGGAAGCGGTGCGCGCACGCCCCGGCATGTACATCGGCGACACCACCATCCGCGGGCTGCACCATCTCGTGGAGGAGGCGGTGGACAACAGCATCGACGAGGCGCTCGCCGGCTTCTGCACCAGGATCACCGTCACCGTGCACCGCGACGGCTCGGTCAGCGTGGAAGACAACGGCCGCGGCATCCCTGTCGAGCTGCATCCGGAGCTGAAGGAGAGCGCGCTCACCATCGTCATGACCAGGCTGCACGCCGGCGGCAAGTTCGACAAGAAAGTCTACAAGGTCTCCGGCGGCCTGCACGGCGTCGGCATCTCGGTCACCAATTTCCTGTCAGAGTGGCTTGACGTCTGGGTCAGGCGCAATGGCAAGGCCTATCACCAGCGCTTTGAGCACGGCGAGCCGGCGACAGCGGTGCAGGAGCTCGGCGCGAGCGCGGAAACGGGCACGACGGTGCGCTTCACTGCCGACCGGCACATCTTCCCCGACACGACATTCCACTTTGATATTCTTGCCACGCGCCTGCGGGAGCTTGCGTTCCTGAACAAAGGCATCGGGATCGTGCTCACCGATGAGCGCATCGCAAAACAGCTCACCTTCCGGTATGAGCGGGGCATCCCTGAGTTTGTCGCATTCCTCAACAAGAACAAGCAGCCCCTGCATCCGGTAATCTCTTTTGCCAAGAGCCGCGATGACGTCGAGCTCGAGATTGGCATGCAGTACACCGGCAGCTACCAGGAGACTGTCTACGCATTCGCGAACAACATCAACACCCAGGAAGGCGGCACGCATCTCGCCGGTTTCCGCAGCGCACTCACGCGCGCCATCAACCAGGCGGCAAAAGCGAAGGGAAACGACCCCTTCACCGGCGACGACGTGCGCGAGGGGCTGACGGCGATCATCTCGGTCAAGCTCCCCAATCCCCAGTTCGAAGGCCAGACCAAGACCAAGCTCGGCAACGGCGAGGTCGCGGGCATCGTCCACTCCATTGTCGTCGAGCAGCTCGGCAGCTATCTCGGAGAGCATCCCGCGGAAACGCGCATGATCCTCGCGAAATGCGAAGAAGCTGCCCGGGCGCGGGAAGCCGCCCGCAAGGCAAAGGAGCTCGCACGCAAAGGCGTCTTCGAGGGCGCTTCGCTGCCGGGAAAACTTTCGGACTGCAGCAGCCGCGACCCTTCCAAGAGCGAGATCTTCCTCGTCGAAGGGGATTCGGCGGGCGGGAGCTGCAAACAGGGCCGCGACCGCGAGTTCCAGGCGGTGCTGCCGCTGCGCGGCAAGATCCTCAACGTGGAGAAAGCGCGGCTGCACAAGGTGTTCGAGAACGAGGAGATCAAGGCCATGATCACCGCCATCGGCACAAGCGTCAGGGAAGAGTTCGACATCGCCAAGGCGCGCTATTACAAGGTCATCATCGCGACGGACGCGGATGTCGACGGCTCGCATATCCGCACGCTGCTGCTCACGTTTTTCTACCGCTACATGAAGCCCCTGATCGAGGCCGGCTATGTCTACATCGCCCAGCCGCCGCTCTACAAGATCCAGCGCGGGCGCGTGATGCGGTATGCATACTCCGATCGCGAGAAAGAGGCGGTCCTGCAGGAGCTCGGCAGCGACGGCGGCCTGATGGTGCAGCGCTACAAGGGCTTAGGCGAGATGAATCCCCCGCAGCTCTGGGACACGACCATGAACCCCGAGAACCGCGTGCTGAAGCAGGTCTCGATCGAGGATGCTGTCGAGGCTGACCACATCTTCACGCTGCTCATGGGCGAAGAGGTCGCACCGCGCCGCAGGTTCATCATGCACCATGCGAAAGAAGTGGTGAATCTGGATGTGTGATACATTATAGAAATGGCACTAACCCCTCTTTAATTGCGGTAATGGCCTTCCGCACATAACTTCTGTAAACGCCGCAACGCATAGGATTCAGCATGGCGGAGATCACTTCGTGGACCGGGTGCATCAGTCCCTGCAAGACCTTCAATGGTAACCGGCACCATGCCGTGGAGTCCATATCGAACATCAATGAGTCTGCAGCCGCGCTGGTCAGTTTTTCTTAATTCTGCGAGGAACGCATCAGCTGTATCCATCTGCTCCGGCGTCGCACACTCACCAACGGGAACACCAATTCCCTGCAACAGGGCTGCATACGCTTCTGGTTTTCGTTGTACCATTTTCTGGACGGGAAAAAAAGCACCGCTTTATAAACCTTTCCTTCTGTCACCACCTGCATCGGGTTACCAAATCCGCCGCGATACATTTTTAAACCCCTTCCCTCTTGCGCAGCGCAATGGCGAAGGCGAAGGCAACCGTTGCACCGGCAGTCAAGAAGAAGAACTGGTATCCGATTCTCGCGCCCAAGGAACTGGACAATGCCGAGCTTGGGCAGACCTATGTGACGGATCCGGCGGTTGCGGTCGGCCGCGTCGTGCATGCGAACCTGAAAGACATCACCGGCGACATGCGCGACCAGAACACCTACGTGAAGTTCAAGATTACCGCGAACGAAGGCGCATCGCTGCGCACCGACGTCATTGGCTATTATATTGTTCCCGCTGCCCTCAAGCGGCTCGCGCGGCGCAACACGACACGCATCGACGACAGTTTTGTCGTGCTCACCAAAGAAGGGCAGCGGATACGGATCAAGCCGCTGCTGGTCACATTCCATAAGAGTGTGCATTCCGTCGCAACGGCGCTCCGCCAGAAGGTCCGCGGCGATATCGCACGCATGGTCGGCAAGGGCACGTTTCTGGAACTGGTGCAGCAGCTCACCAGCCGGAGCATGCAAAGCGAGCTCAAGAAGCGGCTTTCTGCCATTTACCCGCTCAAGACCGTTGAGATCAAGATTGTCGAGTTCGCGCGCGAAGGCAAGGCCGAGAAGGCGGGCGAGGAGCCCACAGAGGAGGCGAAGCCCGGGGCTGCTGATGAATCGCCAAAAAAGAAAGCCAGGAAGAGGACGGTGACAGAAGAGATGCAGGGTGAGATGGAAGGGGAGCAGCAGTCCGCGGGGGAGCAGGAAGCAGGCGGAGCGGCCGAACCCGCAGCGCCGCCGTCTGAGCCAGAGCCGGCGATCGAGGACACGGAGACGTTCGGTGAGGAAGAGACATAGTACCTGCCTCAATCACGCAAATTTTAAATACTCGGTTTGCTTCTTCCCTCGTATGGCAGAAATGGAAATCCCGCTACCGGTCGTTATCACTAAAGAAACAGAATGGTTTGTCGCAAGTTGCCCTCTTTTAGACATCGCGACGCAAGGCAAGACGGAAGTGGAAGTTAAAGAGAACATGCGGGATCTCATTGATGATTACTTGAAGGATCCGGATACGCCGAAACCAGATTTCCGTGCGCTCATGTCAACGTCTCTCGCCAATATACCTATAACAGTTCCAGAGAAGATTCTGCATGGGAAAACTCAAACCATTACCCCAGCGTGAGGTTGTTCAAATCCTTCAGCGTAATGGGTTTCAGGAAGTGCGTTCGAGGAAGCACACAACCTTCAAGAAAACAACAAGCGACGGCCGAGTGTTAACAACCTGGGTTCCGCATCACAACGAAGTAACAATCTTTGTTCTCCAGTATATCATCAAGCAGACAGAAAAGCCACGGAGCGAGTTTGAGTAAAAGTGGTGTTTGGAGAAGAAGAAACTTAAACCTGCGCTGCGTCAGAATCCTTCTTTTCCCAGCAGCCTCAGGACATTCTTGATTTTTTCGATCACTTTCTGCTGGTCGTTCTTGCGGGACATGCGTACAAATTTGATGATCAGGCCAGTCAGTTCTTCGCTCTTGAGAAACTTCACCTTATAGGCGTCAGTGATAAAATAGAATCGGTATGCCCCGTACTTCAGCTCTTTGATGACGACACCGCCGACAGCGCCAACAACATCGCCTTTCTTTGGATTACCGCCAAGCGTGTGGAGCAGCTCAAAAATCTCAACGCTCTGCCCTTGAAAGTGCCGGTTGATCTCATTCTCAAGGGCATCAGTAATCACTACTTCTGCCATCTTTTTCGTGCCCGTGCAAGCGCATCCCTTACCTGAGAAGTCCCCCTTGTATCCATGAGGAGTGCCCTTACCTGCTGCTCCTGCGCAGCTTCGATAAGGCGCGCGAGGATATCTGAATAGGTCTCCCCCTTTGAGCCAAACTCTTTTATTTTCTCCCTTATTTCCTCGGTAACCGATAGGGTGGTTGTCATCAAGAGCGCGTATGCGGTTCCTGCTTATAAATGTTATGGCGGTTATAAATATTATTACAGATATAAAATGACACGGAGACGTTCGGTGAGGAAGAGGGGGCGTAGGGCTGCGCTTCTTGAGGTCTTTCTGGCGTTCTTATCAACACTTTCTGATGTATTACCTGGCAAAAGGGAATTTCCTCGTGAGCAGTCATCATCCTTTTCGCGCTAATGTTGCACCCTCTACCATCGTTTCATAAAGCCGCACGCATCGTTCAATTGCTAACTGGCGCATGCCACAGTCGGGTGCAACGTAAACAAGCTTAGGATCGCCCAATACTCGAGCGGCAGTGAGAATCCTGTCCCTTACGATTTCTGGGGTTTCCATCACCTCCCTCTGTTGCCGTTCTAAGGTTATGTCGATGACGCCAACGCCCAACTCAAACTGCCGCTGCTCCCGATGCCTCGCAAACACCGCAAGGTCAGTTTCGTACTGGTCCGCATTGGCGAGTTCAAGTGAGATATGATTCACGTTCGGATGGAGGTCTAAAATGGACGGGAAAAGCAATTCGTACCCGCTTTTTTCTGTTAATGATACTCGTCGTGGATAACAGATGTGCAGACTAAACTTCACCCCTTCGATGCCATCGACGACTGCGTTGATCCCCTCGACCATGATAGGAATATGCTCGATGTCCACCGTAGCCCCCGGGATGTCCAGCTGGATCCATCGTGCGCCTTCATTGACAACTGCTTCTACCTGCGGGCGGATGACGTTGCGAGCAAGCGCGAGCGTACATGCGCGTTTCGCCTCGTAGCGAAGCCGGTGCGGATCATCCTGGTAGCGTGGCCCCAGCATCTCGAGGTAGTGCCGGTTATCGCTCATCACGGCAATCATGTAAGGGTCATCCACAGGGATTTTTGTTGGCCTCGCTGCATGCTGCTGCACAAAGCGAAACTCGTTCCTGACAAGCGCGTCGAGACTGCCTTCTTTCAAGCCGGGCGGAGCAACGCAAACGGCCATGCGCCAGCTGTCAGGGCCTCTCGAGCGTATCATCTCAGGTGCCATCTCAAAACCATTCACATGCAGTGCAACATGCTGGTACATCTCGGCGCGCCGAGCCTCTCCATCGTACACGACGTCGAGGCCCGCGGCTTCTTGCAGCTTAATATAGAGCAATGCGTTAAAGTCAACCAGCGCCTTTCTGTTAGCTGCGTCAAGCTTGTTTTCCTGTTGGAGCTTTTTGAGGAAGGCGACGACGTGCTCGGTGTCTACAGAAAATCTCCTGCCAAGGTCAGTAACTTCCGAGATATCATCATCTGCTATGGGGATTCCTTTTCTTGCTTTTTCCCGTGCGGTGAGCTTCGGCAAACTTCCAATCTCATAGGTAGGGAACAGCTTATCCATGAAGTATCCGCCTCACTTCCGCAAGCAACTTTAACTTTTTGGTACCATGCGTAAATCCCCTGTACTCCGTTCCGGTGTTTGGTGTTAACCACAGCCTTCGAGGGTGGGTCTCCTGCGCGACGGCTCGTAATTGGGCAACAATCTCTTGAGCTTTTTCCACCCTCGTACTCCGCGCGTCGAGAAGCCCGAGAGCAAGCTCTTTTCCAGAATAGTCATGCTTCAAAACATCCACAAGACGCGTTTCCGTTCCGTCAATGCCGATGCAATCTACGGGAAGGCGAAGAAGATGGGGGATGATCGGGCCAGCGTCTCCGAAATAAGTGTGAAGGCTCGTCGTTGCATTACCAATATGGCCGCAAACATCAATTCCTCTTTGCAGAAGAGCCAGGTCCTCTTCTTTTAGTGAGCCCAAGGATTGTTTCACGACGATTGCGGGCTCGTCATACTGTATTCTTCCAACCCCCCTGGAGGCGAGATGCTGTGCTTCAGCATATATGACCTCTGCCAGATTCGTCAGCGCGGCCTTCCTATCAGGATAACCGGTAACATCGGAGAGCACAAGTAATGTATAAGGGGACGGGAGAATAACCATCGCGGTCCCATCGGTTGGAAGCTTGGCAACGTGAACATATTTCTCGGTGAAGCCCCCCAGCGGTTGTAATGGCCCTTGGATTTGGGGTCGGCGGTAAAACATGTTGTTATTGAACCAGTTCTCCTGAGGGCCCTCGCTGACTCCACCGAGCTGTTCGGCAAACGGCTGAAACAGATGATAAAACCAAAACATAGGGTCGATAATAAAATCAAGACCAGCATCACGCTGGAGAGCAATGACCGCGGTTGTATCCTCTTCAACCCGTGCGGTTACTGCTTCCGGTGCTCCTCTTCCCCTCTTGGCATCATTTCTCGCCCGATAAATGGCTTGAGATTGTCCGAATGGTCCTGTAAGGTACGCTCCGATATTCATTTTTTGCCGTAAATCCGGACTTCTTTATAATGTTTACTATTTTATAGTTATAACTAAAATCTTAGGGGTGCGGACGCCAAGCGCGCCTAATATCCTTGCTCATGCGGCCTGCTTCGGCAACGCAGCGTCCAACCTCACCCGCAACTTCGGGGAATTTTTCCGCAAGGGCTTTGAACCCACTCTCGACGACTGCATCAATGGCTCCGCTGGCATTCCCACCATTTCGGGTTAGCTTATCTCCTTCTCCTACAGCGTATTCGACGCTTACAAGAACATCTCCCTTCCCAGTATAGTGCGCTGGATGTGCCCACCCCATGGTTCTTATTGCGCCATTCTCTCCGGTTTCCACCCAGCACTCCGACGCGAGATGTCCACCTTTATCGGCTTCCACGCTGTAGCAAACGCCTCCATCGGCGTTTTCCTCTCTCCGAGAGATATACCTCATACCGATCGCCTCCGTTCTGTTTTATTCACACTACAACTATTGCCCAACTGTTGCTGTACGAACCGCTTCCACGTCTGATAGAGTGGGGAATCGCCATAGGAACCCTGCATGATATCTACAACGTGCGCGGAGCGGCCCGGCGGGAACGTGCTTCGGAAAATCATACACCCATATTCAAGCGCCTGCGGTGCAGTTGGTGCCGGAAAGACGAGTCCAACCTCAAGATTGTTGAGTTGGGGATCCTCAGGATGTACTCCTAGACACCTCATGTTAATCATGTGCTCCACAACATCCCCAACGTCCACATACGCACTATCGGGCGCTGCAAAGGACCTGCGCAGGTTATCTTCAATCTGAGGTCTAAGCGTTTGCTGGACAAACTGGTTTGCGGCACGGATGCCCTCATCTTCTATCATGCCCAGTATCGTTTCATTAGCTTGTCTGCTAAAATCTCCGGGTGGAAGGCGGAAGCTTTCGAAAGAGCCGTAAATGCCATCGGCATCAACTTTGAGTACCAGGGGTTCCTGAAAGGGGGCTGCCGGGAAATCTGGATCCCGTACCTCGACATTGTACTGCTGACGTAACCATCCTTCAAAATAGTACCATACCCCCATATGCGGGGGGGAGCGGTGGGGAAGCTCTGGCACGCGCAAGCGGTGCTCGAGGAGGTACTTGAAACTTTCTTCGTGCGTGCGAACGAGGGGCCTTGCCTCCTCGAACAATCTTATTGACCGCTCGTCTTGCGCTTTGCCCATGTATCCCTCTCCAATGTCATTGGTTTTTGATACCCGAGGTACCAAGCCCACCGCCATTGCCGATGTCATACAGCGCTCGGTTTAGCTGCGCAATTTCCTCCAACGCGGTAAACTGCGAAACCGCGACGCGGATGAGCTCTTCAGCTTTTTTGAGCGTTGTTATGATATCGGCACCCGACAATCGTTCAAAAACCTCTTCTTGGTTCATCCCCTTTACCCGTAGCGGAATAATGGCCGGGGCGCTTCTCTCGGGAGTGAGCAATTCAACGAAATGGTTCTTGGCAAGTTCCTGACGCGCCACGGCACCGAGGTGCTGAAGACGCTCGTAGATGGCGGGCCACCCGACCTCTTGATGTGCCAGCAGCGCGAGCCGAAGGTGCGCAATCCGCTCGCTGTTCCCCAAGCCACTGTATTCAATGTACTCAGATTCGATGCTGAGGCTAGAATCTTGACGGATAGGTTGATTACGCAGGCGAGGGGGGAGACTAAATGGCGAAGAGTACGCCATTTGAAGTGCCGGTCGACGATCCGAAACATAGATGATGCCCGTCGTGGTCATGCCCCGAAGCCACTTATGGCCACAGCCGATCAGCGCATCCGGATCTATGCGGGAAACGTCGACCGGAATCTGCCCAACAGATTGCGCGGCATCCACAACGAAATAGACATTGTGTTCTTTGGCGAGTCCCGCGATCTCTTCTACCGGAAGAATGTTTCCCTGCGCATGAGTGATGTGGCTCACGACGAGCAGCTTCGTCTGCGAGGTTATCGCAGTTGCAATTCGGGAAGTGAGATCCCTGTCGGCCGGTAAAGAAACCACACGCGCCCCGTTTGCTTGCCATTCGAGCGCATGGAGTATGCTCCCATATTCATCGTTTGTCGTTATTATTTCATCGGTTGATTCCAGCCGTAATGACCTGAGTATGGTTCCAAGGGAGGAAGTCGTTGTGGTGTCAAAGTAAACACATGAAGGTGCTGCCCTAATAAGTTCTGCGACAAGGCGACGGCAGTCGTCAACCTCAGTAGCAAATCGCTGCGCTGTCACGAACGGTGGCTCCCGATATGCCATAAGACTCTGCTGGGCAGGGGATAAAACAACAGCCATCGGCAAGCCAAGGCACGCAGTTTGGAAATCACAATGCTGGATGCCTGGGAGGTACCTCTCTCGCAGCCGCCCCCAGTACGCGTCAGTTGTATGGATATTCGTTCCTTGGTTGTTTCTCATCAGTGTTGTCCGCCCGCGGCGGCTGCAGCCTTATCTATGGTAAACCCTTAATATTTATGAGTGGTTGGATCGTAACAGTGACAACTTCCTTGTGACAACACGTCGTACATAACTATATTAAACTAACGGAAAACTTTTTTAACAAAAACGAAATATTTATAAATAAATAAACTTTTATTAAGAATAATGCCAGAAAACGTGAAGCTCGACCAGTTCGACAAAAAGCTCCTCTACTTCCTCGACCGCGATTCAAAAGCAGCTCTTTCCACATTAGCCAAAAAACTCAACCGATCCAAACCATTCGTGCTCTACCGCATGCGGCGCCTGGAAGAGGCCGGCATCGTCACCAGCTACACGGCTATCGTTGACATGTCAAAACTCGGCTACTTCACTTTCCGCGTCTATTTCAAGTTCCAGCAGATGACCAAAGATGCTCTGCAGCAGGTCGTGGAGCACGTGCGCACGAACCTCCGGCAGGTCTGGACCATCACGACGATGCACGGCAAGTGGGATCTCGCGCTGTTCCTCGGCGTGCGGAGCATCGCGGAGTTCCACACCATCTGGGACAGCATCATGCTGCGCTATAAAGATCATATCAAAACCTACAATGTCGCGGTGTATGCGCCCATCTACAACTTCAACCGCGCCTTCTTCATCGAGACGAAGGACGAGCCGCTCACGCGCGTCTATGGCGCCGGCGAGAAGGAGGACATCGATACGCTCGACCAGCGGATCATCGAAGCGTACGCGCCCAACGTCCGGGCGACGGCCGTTGACATTGCGAAGAAACTCGGCGTCAGCTCCGACACTATCAGAAGCCGGATCAGGAAGCTCGAGCAGCGGAAGATCATCGTCGGCTACAAGATCGGCCTGGACCTTGAGAAGCTTGGCTTCGTCTCCTTCCGCGTCGACCTGCAGCTGCGCTCAACCGCGCGGAACGGGGAGCTGTTCGAATTCTGCCGCATGCACCGGAACATCTACCAGATCAACAACACCATCGGCGGAGCGGACTTTGAGATCGAGGTGATTGTGCGTGACACGAACCACCTGTTTGAGGTGATCGAAGAGCTTAAGACCCGCTTCACGGACGTCATCAACGACGCCGACTCCTTCGGCTTCTCGACGTTCCACGTATTGGCGTTCATCCCCGACTGACGGCCGGGCGAGCCTTCCGCAACTTGAATCAGCATCACCGCGGAAGTAGTTGTGGGAAAAGAAATATTTAAATAGTAGTGGGAACATTAAACATACTATGGATGGTGGGAAATATAAACTCCTGCACGTGGACAAGAAGGGCCGAGTCCACATCCCCCTCAATGTTCGGAGTGAGTTAGGAATTACGGGGGAAGTGCTTGTGGAAAGCAAAGAGGATTCCCTCGTGCTCCACTCAGTCAGGAGAATAGACGACCCCCTCGCATTCCTCTCCTCTTTCAACCTCCGTACAAAAAAGACGCCGGTGGAGATGAAACGCGAGGCAGAGCAGGTCTTTTCCCATGAAGCAGTACGTTGATGCTGACCTCTTCCTCGCGGTGCTGAAGAAGGAGGACCGCTATAAGAGTGCCGCGAGAGCCTTTCTTGAAAAGCACCGCGGCGACGAGCTCTTCACTTCAGCGATTACCTGCATGGAGGTATATTTTTACCTTTACCGGTACGGCGAGAAAAGCGCTCTTGATGCTCTCCGTGCGCTCCGGATGCTGTGCGCTGTCATTGATCTCCGTTTCCCTGACATTGAGGAAGCGGCGGTTCTTGGCGAGCGTTACAGCCTCAGCCCCGCTGATGCCGTGCACGCACAAGCTGCTCTCAGCTATGGCACGATCGTCAGCAGTGACCATTCATTTGACAGGGTTATTGGACTCACCAGAATCGATTTTTCACGGGAATCATAGTCGTTCACCTTTAAGGCCGCAGGACATCATCTGATACCTGCCTTCTTTTCAAGCATTTCGAACGCATGCTCGCGCGCAGCATGGAGGCGGGTGTCGCTCGTTTTCCTTTTCGATGAGCCCTTCAGCCGTGCAATGCTCTTGATGAGCTCATCCTTTTCCAGCTCTGAAAGCTTCTCCCTGATCGCATCCCTGATGAACTCGGTGCGGGTGCTGTACCGGTGGTGTTCGAGTTTTTGGTCTATCTCTTCCAGCACCCTATCTTCCATCTTGATTGTTATCGCCTGCATCGTAATACTTTGTATATCAAAAGTACTATATAACACTTTCGCTTTCCGCGTTGGGGGAACACCTGACAACCAAGCGCAGGTGCTACGGGCACTCCTTCACCACTAGTATCAGAAGGCACCGAGGGCCGCACGCACGAGCAGAATTTTGTTCCGTTTTGGCTCCTCGCGGACGCGGTGCTCACCCCTTGTCAAAAAACACCGTCACATCCTCATTCCTTATCTTCTCCGTTGAAACGTGCTGGTGCTTGCGCGCCGGAGCGAGCGTGTCGATCTTCAGCTTCGACGCGCCGACCTTCTGCTGGATGCTCCCTGCCTGCGTGCGGAGCATTGCCGTGAGCTCATCGCTGCACTGCACGTAGAGCACGATGCGGTCGCTCTTCTCCAGGCCAGCTTTCTTCCGCAGCGCCTGCACCCGCCGCATCAGCTCGCGCGCGTAGCCTTCCGCCTCAAGCTCGTCGGTGCGCTCCTGGTTGATGTACACGCTCCCATTTCCGAACACTGCCTCCGCATATGGGTACGCAACTTCTCGCTCAATGAGCAGGTCGTCGTTCGTCAGCTGCACTTCCGTCCCGTCGAGCGCGAAGCGGAACATCCCGTCCTTGCGGACCGCAGCAAGCACCGCCTCCTTCGCCAGCGTCGCGAAGTGCGCGATGATGCGCGGCGTCAGCTCCCCGTAGCGCGGGCTGATCTTCTCGAAATCGATCCGCGCATGCTCCTTGGCTGCAGGAAATGCGCTTTCCACGCTGAGCTGCTTCACATTCGCCTGCGACGCGATAACGCGCTGCAGGCGCCCCGCGGACGCCGCGACTGCCGCATCGCCCGTGACGACCAGCGCCTCCTTCAGCGGCCAGCGCACATTGATGCCGATCTGCTCGCGGGCGTGTGCAATCGCCTGCAGGATGACCTGCGCAACCGCCATGTCCTGCTCAAGCTGCCCGTCAACGAGCTTGTGCACCGGCTCCGGCCATGAACAATGGTGGATGCTCTCCTCTTTGAGCGTGAATGCCTCGCGCAGGTTCTGGTAGATCGCTTCGGTGATGAACGGCGCGGCCGGCGCGAGCAGCTTCAGCGCCCCGAGCAAGACGTGCGCGACCGTGAACAGCACCACCTGCCTTTCCTCTTCCGAGCCGACGCTGCCTTTCTCGCGCACGAGCTGGATGTAGGTCCTGCTGAGCTCAAGGAACAGCTCTTCAATCGGCGCTATTGTCTCATCGAGCCGGTACTGCTCATACCTTTCGGTGACCTGCGCGATGGTATGGTGCAGCTTCGAGAAGATGAAGCGCTCCTCCACATCGAGCATCGCCTGCATCACCGCTTCATCAAGCCTCAATGGGTCGACCGCAAGCTCGCGCTGCAGCTCGAGAACGAACTTGTGGACGTTCCACAGGACCTGCAGGTTGCGCTGCTTCAACGCGGCCTCCTTCCAGCTGAAATTGCTGTCCTCGCCGGCAGCCGTCTGCGACAGGTAGAGACGCAGCGCATCAGCGCCGTGCTTTTCAATCGCTTCGGATGGCGAGATCACATTGCCGAGGCTCTTGGACATCTTCACCCCCGCAACGTCGGAAACGAAGCCGTGCATGTAGACTGCCTTAAAGCTCGGCTTGCCCAGCGCAAGGAAGCCCGCGACCATCAGCAGGTTGAACCAGCCGCGGATCTGGTCCTTGCCTTCAAGGATGAACTCCGCAGGAAACAATCGCTTGAAGAGCTTCTGCTCCTTGGGGAAACCGAGGCAGTTCCAGCTCACCGTGCCTGCGTCCACCCACACATCGAGCACATCAGGAACGCGCCGGTAGGTTTTGCCGCCCTTGGTTATGACGACCTCGTCGATCCAGGGCTTGTGCGGCTCCTTGATTTTTGTCCGCGCGAGCTTCTCAAGCTCCTTGAGCGAGCCGACAACGAGGCAATCATCGGCATCGTCCACATTCCTCCAGATCGGCAGCGGCGTGCCCCAGAAGCGCTGCTTGCTGATGGAGTTGTCGCGCAGGTTCTCAAGCCACGCGTTGAATGCGTTGAAGCCCGCTGCGGGCACCCACCTGATGTTCTTGTTCGCCTCGATCATCTGCTGCTTGAGGTCCTCGACGCGGAAGAACCACTGCCTGGTCGTGCGGAAAATGACGGGCTGGTGAGAGCGCCAGTCATGGGGGTAATCATGAGTGTACTTCTGGAGCGCAACAACGGCTCCTTTCCCTTCGAACTTTTCCGTGAATTGTGCATCGTCCTTGCGTGCGCGCAGGCCGGTAAACGGGCCGCAGTCACGCACAACGCCTTTCTCATCAACGGTGTTGAACGGCGGCAGGCCGTGGCGATGCCCGACTTCATAGTCTTCCGGGCCGCAGCCTGGCGCGGTGTGCACAATGCCGGTTCCGGAAACGTCGTCAACGTACTCGGTGCTCAGGACGACGGTGTGCAGCTTCGGATTCGATGCGAGCTGCGTGAACGCAGGAATGTCTTCGCGGAAGGGATGGAGATACGCGGCGCCCTCGAGCTTCCTGCCTTTGAATGTGCTGATGATGCGGTAGTCCTTGCCTGCAGCCTCCCTGATGACCTTTTCCGCGAGCGCCTTGGCAAGGATCCACGTCTCATCGCCGACACTGGCTTTCACATACTCGAGATCGGGATGCACCATCACCGCAAGGTTGAACGGCAGTGTCCATGGCGTCGTCGTCCAGACCAGCAGGTACTCGCGCTGCCTGCCTTTCACCGCGAGCTTCAGGTACACTGAGGGGTCCGCCACCTGCTTGTACTCAAGCTCGTGTTTTGCGACGCTCGTGCCGCTCGCAGCATCCCAGTGCATGGTGCGCAGGCCCTCGTACAGCCTGCCCTGCTCGTGCGCCCGCTTGATCAGCCACCATTCGCCGTCGATGAAATCACGGGTGATCGACTGGTAGGCATCCTCAAAGTCCATCCACACGCCGAGGCGGATGAATTCCCCGTTCATCTTCTTCAGGTTGGCGGTGCAGAGCTCCTTGCATGCCAGCACAAACCGGTCAACGCCGAATGACCTGATCTGGTCGCTGCCGTGGATGCCGAGCTTCTTTTCCGTGGCGTGCTCGATCGGCAGGCCGTGCATGTCGTAGCCCGCACGATCCCACACATTGAAGCCGCGCATGCGCTTGTGGCGCAGGAACAGATCCTTGAGCGCCTTGTTCCATGCGGTCCCCAGGTGGATGCTGCCGCTCGTGTACGGAGGCCCGTCGAGGAAGTAGAACGGCGTGCCGCGCTTCGTTTTCTTCTTCAGCGCAGCATAGCTCTTGCTCTTCTCCCAGAATGCCAGGATGGCGGGTTCGGTGAGCTTTGGATCGTAGCGGTCGAAGCGCATACACCCCCGGAGCATGAGAGGTGTTTAAAAATTTACCTGGTGTCCTGCGCTCGCCGCGTAAGTAAACGGTCAGTTTCCTCAGGACTGATACGCAAACAGACTCCCCCTTTTGATTTGTATCCACATGCCTTCGCCAGATCATCCTGTGCAGTGCAGCTCATCGTCGCGTGTTCGACCCGCCCGAAAACGCAGGCGCGGATGCCGAGCTGATCGAGATCGTTGAGATAGCGGCTAAATTCGTGCGTCGTTCCAAACAGTTCCGGCGTTTTTTCAGAAAAATGATCCATGACGACATCCCACATACGGCAGTACCACTCCACGGCACTCTTGTAGTCTTTACTCATCACGAGCCTCTCCCCTTCCGAAACACCCAAGCGCCCCTCATCGAACCGTGCAACCGGCAATTTCACTTTTTCTTGATGGAGACCGTACCTGTCTGGGCGCGGGTTCTCGAGGTCGTATTTTCGCTTGTATGCAGCGGCAACGTCGTGTGCGGCCAGCATCATGAATGCATAATACCTGTCGGGGATTTTCTCATTGCCATCCGCCATCTTCTTCGTCTGTCTGACAAGCGTTTGATAGAGCGTTTCCCCTTTCTCAATGACAAGTT